>JANMJJ010000114.1:0-8332 GCA_031371325.1 Akkermansiaceae bacterium
GTCGCCGTCAACGTCACCGAGCCGCCGTAGATGCTTGGAGTGCCGGAGGCGGACAAGGTCGTCGTCGTCGCCGCATTATTGATCGTCAGCAATTGCGCCACCGAAGTGGCGGCGCTGTAAGTGCCGCCGCCCGCTTGGCTCGCGGTGATCGTGGTGCTGCCCGCTTTCAAGATCGTCACGTTATTTCCCGAAATACTGGCGACAAGAGGATCCGAACTCATATAAGCCACCGTCAATCCCGAGCTGGCGGTGGCCGTCAGGGCAAACGGAGCATCCCCGAAAGTCTTGGCCGATAGAGCACCAAAGGTAATGGTTTGGCTCGCTAATGCTGCAGCCTCGATGGGCACATCTGCAAAGGTCAGCGCGGGGATGGTATTGGCCCCATAGAGCAAGCTCGAAGTGGCTTCGTTGAAGGACCAATGGGTGTCCTCCAGATAGTCGAGGGTGGCGGTGGTGGCCGCAGCGCTGTTCAATTGGAGCGTGACCACATTGCCAGACGCGCTGCCGGAAGTGACTTTGCTGCCAACCTTGTCCACGTAGTAGTTGGGCATCGAGAAGCTGCTCCAGCTCATGGCTTGGTCGAACACCAAGGCGATCGAAGTCCGGGCGCTGCTGGTGAAGTAAGCACGCTGCAAGACCGGCGCGGTGACGGGCGCGGGTGGCACAATGCCGTAGAACCGATGATTCACGACGGGCAGCGTCCGATCCGCCACGTTTTGATAGCCGGCGGCATTGAAATGGCAGCCAAGGTAGCCGGGCAATGCCAACGTGTTGAGGATGTCCATCTTCGAATAGAGCAATGGCAAGGTGCGCTGCACATCGCGCAGTTGGTCGCCTTTCGGTCCCATCGAGCAGGGTTTCGGCATCACCTGGAAGACGATGTAACGCTCGAAATTCGGATAATCCTGTTTCCAAGCGGCGGACATATCTACGAAGTATTGTTGGTAGGCTTTGTAATCAAAGTTACCGGTGGGGTCAGCGGCACCGCTGTTGTTTTCGCCTTGGTGCCATAAGATTCCGCGGATGCCATGAGTCAGCTTGGCTCCCAGCACCCGGTTTAGCAGGTTGGCGTAGATCGAATAGGAACTGCCCGCCACGGTGTGATCCGCTGGGTTGGCCTGGTGCTGGTCAACACGAGTGCCGCCCACCGCGCCATTGATGATGCAGATCGGCATGTTACGCGCCGTCGTCAGGCTGAGTGCTAAATCAAAGGCGAAATAGCCGACCGTCCATTGGCTGCCGTTGCGGACGGCATTGCCCCAACCGCCGCCAGAGCTGCCATAAGTGCGGATCCATGGATCGGTGGTGGCATCTGCTGACAAGCTATCAGTGGCGACGGCATTTGACTGACCTTCGAAGATATAGGCATCGCCGCAGACGAGGTTGGTCACGGTATTTAGAACCGTATCGACGCCGCCGGTGGTGGTGCCATAGACGACCTTGTAAGTCACCCGCCCTGGAGCAAGCGGCGCGGTGAATGTGTATTTTCCAGCCACCAGCGACTGGGTGTGGGTGGCGTAGAGCACATCTCCGCCGTCGGTGGTATAGACTTTCAGGAAGACAGTGTCAGGTGTGCCGCTCTGGCTGCCATTGTAATAGAGCGTGCCTAGATTGGTGTTCGGATTGCGGGCGTAAAACTGGCCAGTCACCGGGATTTCCGTAGTGCCTGGAGTGCGCGCCACGTAGGCATCGGTGGCGGGTTCCGTGACGGTGATCGTCTTGCTGGCGGTGACGGGGGAGCCACCGTTACTAAGAACGAGCGTGACCGTCATCGGTCCGCTGTCTTGGGCGCGGGTGAGCGTCATGACGCCCGGCACAGTGGGCGTGCCGGTGGTGATCGTCTTGGCCGCAGCGACTCCGCCCACGCTCCAGTTGTAGGTTAGATTGGCGAGCCCCTTGGCCTGCAAGGTGGCGAGGTTTGAAATAGTCGGCGTCACCGTGATCGTCTGGCGGCCATCCCATGTCGAGGGGCCAGTGAGAGAGAACACGGGGTCCGGCAGATCCTCGGTGATCGTGATCGGGATGTCCACGGTCTGGACACTCGCCACATAAATCGCCTTGAACTGAATGATGTAGTTCTGGGTGCCAGTCACCCGACCGGCGGTCACCGGTATCGTGAATTGATCGGTGGCCAGCAGGGTGTCCAAGCCGTTTCTTTTTTCGATCCAATAGACTTTCTGGGCACCACCGGCTTGGGCGCTCAGGGTGGTGGAAGTTCCCTCCAACAGGGTTGCGGAGGTGGGGGTGACGGCGAGGGTGGAACCGGCTTGCACCAGATTCCCCACCAGCGTCTGTAGGGTCTTCTGGTTTTCATATTCCATTTTGATCCAGTTGGCAGAGCGGGCTACACTAGAGATGCGTGCCTCATCCACGTCAATATCACCGCCACCGCCCCCTGCCGTTAGCGCCATGGCTTGAGGATTCGCAAGGGTTATCGATCCCCCGCTGGCAGTGCCGTCCAACACCCCATTGATGTAAAGTTTCCCCGTCCCATTCACATTCGTATAAGCCACATGATACCATTGCTGCGCGACAAGTGCCGTGGAGCCAGCAACCGTTGCAGGTCCGCGGCAGTAAATAGGAGCGGGTAAAACCGTGGAGCTGCCCCAAAAGCCAATCTGCATATTCCACGTATTCCAGCCATACGCGTTCGCATTTCCCCAAGCCAGCGGCATGGCCCAGCCGCTGCTGATTTGCCTGGCCCTGATCCAGACTCCGCCTGAGGAGGTGGGGTTGGTGCCACTCGGAAAATGGGTGATGTTTGCGGCGGTGATGCCACCGGTGCCCAGATTCATGGCAGTGCTGCCGATCATCGCCGTCGATGCGGAGGCACCGCCATTGACAGGCGAAGTGAGGCCGGTTGAATCCTGCACATTTCCGTTCAAGTGCATCACGCTGACGTAGCCGTTGGCGGTGTAGAAAACATTGGGACCGCTGGACTCGGTGACGACACCGGTCTTGCCCCAATACATTTTAACTTCCTGGCTGGCATTGGCACTGATGCTGGGGATCTTGATCCACACGGCGGCAGTGCCAGCGACGGCGTCCCATTGCTCGATCTGATAGGAAAGCGGGAAGCCAGCCTGCGTGGTGAAACGGATGTCGCGACCATCGCTCTGCGCTTGGGCGAAGTTGAAGTTGCCGCTGTTCAGGCGCAGCAACACAGGAAAGTTGGTTTCCGCCGCACCGCTGGGGATGTTCGCGCCTTCCGGCGTGGTCAGGATGAAGAACGATGCGGAATTCGTCCATGTGGCATAGGATTGCACGGCCACGGTGTAAACTTGAGTCGTGCCATTCTGGGCGGTGACCGTGTAGGTCTGCGGCGTGGTGAAATTCCGTGCGGTGCCGGAGACGGGATTGATGCTCGCAAAGGCGGATAACGTGAAAGTCGGCGCGAGGTTGGTGACCGCCTGACTCGGTGACACGAACAACGTGATGTTCGTCCCCGCGAGGGTGGCCGGGCCGAGTGCTCCGAAGTTACAAGTCAGAACATCCTTGGCCGAGCTGGCGGGAGCGACGGTGACCGTCACGGTATAGTCCGTGGTGAACAGGCTGTCTGAAGAGGTGACGATGTAATGCACCGGATTGCTGAAATCCTGGGTCGAGCCGGAGGCTTTAGGGCAAGTCGCGCCGAGCGAGAGCGTGTAGGTGGGCGCGAGGGTAGTCAGGTTGGTTCCAAAAGGCACGGTCCATGAAATGGCAGCCGCGCTCGCCGCCACGGGTCCGATAGTGGCGCCGGGGCCGAATGAAACGATGTTTGCCGCCGGGGGCAATGAAGGTGCCACTTCCGCGAGGCTGGCATCGGAAAAGCGGAATTCATCATTCATGAAATCGCCCGCATTGTAGCTTTGCACCGTGAGGAAGTCATTCACCGAGAACGACGCCTTCTGGGTGGCGGTCAGAGTGGTTCTCTGCATCACGCTTGCGGCACCGCTCCCTTGAGTTGCCGCGTTGAGTTCTGCTTCCGTCAATCCGCCACTCTTGAAATTGTCATACTGCGCGGCACTGAGAATCCAGGAAGTAATCGTCTGGCTGACGGCCGTCGCCGCGCCCGAGGCAATGAGGTTTTCGACCTTGAAGAGAACGAGATACGTGGTGCCCTGCGTCACGACCGTGCCGCCGGAGTTGGTTTGGAAGTTAGGATTGGTGGTATTTCCACCCACCCGGATGTCGCCGACGGTTTGGTTGTAACTTTTTGGCGTCACGCCGAACTTGGTTGTGGCTGTGTAGTCGCCTTCACCGGCGGTACTGTTCACAACGTAACTCAAGAGCGTTGTGGAAGCGTCCACGACGCCTACGGATTTGAACAAGAAGCTGCCCCAAAGCGTTCCCGTCTTGCTGACACTGAGTGGGCGGTAGTAAATTTGTGAGCTGCTGTTCTGAGCACAACCGCCTGCCACCAAGAGATCGCTGAACGTCAGTCCGGTGCTGCGGTATTTCCCGGCACCTTGCCAATTGCCGCTCAGTCCCGTGCCACCGTTAAAAGCGGCGGCCTCCAGCGCGGCATTGTCTGCCTGCCCAGCGTAATTGAAGCCTTCATAGACGACGAGGCCCGCCCGGGCGGTGGTCGAGACGGCCAAGGCCAGCCCGGCAAGGGTTAAATGTTTCAGGGCACCTGTGATCGCGTCGATGACGCGGAGTGGGTTCATGGGAATTTTGTTGCTAAGAAATTGCTTTTGAGATGAAGGCTTTTTGAGAAAGCTCATGGGTGGACTGGAGTGCGGGGAAAGGGGCTTGCGCGGTGATACGTCTATCGCGCTTCCTGATGGCGTCTATCGTTCTATCCCTGCGCCTCCTCGCCGATTGGAACGCGGCTCCGGCTGCTCCTTCTAGTGCAGTGGGAGGTGCTGAGCGTGGTCGAGCTTCACCAGATCCCCTCACTTTTCCGGAAGAATCCTCGGAGTGACAAAGACCACTAGGCGGCGATTCGAGGTCAGCTTCTGCGACGTGCGAAACAGCCAGCCGAGCAGCGGCAAATCGCCCAGCAAAGGAACCCGGTCCTCGACGACCAGCTGATCTTCGCGGAGGCCTCCGTCCAGGATCACCGTCTGCCCGGACTTCAGCGCGACGTTCGTCCGCACTTTGCGCTCGGAGAAAATCGGTTTCTTGCGGCCGTGACCGAGGTCCTGGAACCCTTCAAATTCCAAAATCTGCGGTGCGACCCACAGGCCGATTTTTCCGCCACGCATCACCGAGGGCTCGACGGCGAAGGTCACGCCGGTGTGTTTCGTAGCGTGAGCCGTCGGCATCCAAGCGTCCTCTTTTTTCGCGCCCGGTTTCCAAGCCGTCGGGTAATTAAACTCCCGGCCAATCTCGATCATGCCGTGCTGCCCGGAGCGCATGACTATCTTCGGTGGGGAGAGCACATCGACGCCCTTAGTTTGATTTAATTCGCGTTGAACAAGCGCCAGAAACGTTTCGTTGCGGCTGCGCTCCTTGCTCCCAAACCACGCGCCGATCAGCGCCTCCTGCTCGTGGCGATCCGTGCTCACGATGAGCCGGGTCCAGACCCGCTGGCCGCGCACGACCTGCCACGATCCCGTGCCGGCCATCGGTTTCCAAACGGCTTCGGGCATATCGACGAACGTCGCTTCGATCTGAATCTGCGGCACGCTCGCTTCCGCCTGCGCGGCGCTGATGGCGGTCAGTGCCAGCACCGCGACCGAGAGGAGCCATTTGGAAAAAGAGTCGGGAGTATTCATGGAGGGACAGGATTGTTTTTTGAGAGATTGATCGGGCATGCGTTTCAGCTCAACCAAAACCGGAGTGGCCGACCAAAACCCGGAGTTACGGCACGGATGACGGCACGGATGGGGACGCGGATGGGGACGCGGCTTGGGTTCACCGCCGGGCGTCCGGGCCGAAGACGCGAATCTCCGGTTGCTAAGAAATTGCTTTTGAGATGGGGGCCGTTGAGAAAACTCAGTGTGGACCGGAGGGCGGGGAAAGGGTGGTGCGGGGGAAAAGGGGGGACTTGGGTAAAGCTGAAACGCTGAAATCCGTCCATTCGCACGGCGGACACTCGGGTGCTTACATTTGAACACTTTTAGGTGAGATGTCAATGGAGGAGTCCTCGAATGAAACTGGGCGGGAAAATGTTAATGCGTGAGAACCGACCCCATTCACGACGACTCGGTCTGGACGGAAGCATCCAGCGGCAACGGCACCGAGGGCACGCCGGGAGGAGGTTTCTGTCGGGCGCGCCGACATGGATCTGGCAATGAAGCGGGATGCGCTGATGTCGATCATTTTTGACGACTCTAAACCCCCTAGGAATTCACCTGATGGTAATGTGCGAGGATCCTATGGAAACTCTATCGCCGCAACCCCGGAGACCCCATAATCAACAGCCGCTCCACGCCGCCCCGAAACAATCTTCGGACTTGTGCTCGTTTGTCGGAACCGTATCGACTGGCCCTATCGCCTAACGGGTTCGGAGGTCATTCATGTTACGCCTTTTCTCAAATCTCTCAGGCTCCATAGAATTCCGCCTGCCGAGGCCGCATTTCCCTTCATCGTTCTCGCTCCGCTCTTCCGCTTTGGTCCGAATCTTTCCCGCGCTCTGGAAAACGCCTCATCCACGAAATTCCGGCTGCCGATCACCGCCCCATCCGTGAAATAGCGGATTCGGCAGCGGAGGGCTTTGCCCAAGGGGATTTCTCCGTCCCTTTCGCGCTCATTCTCGTCCTCTTCCCTTGAAATCCCCTTTCGCGACGTCTTTGTGACCATTTTCCCATCCCGACCCACATTTTCCGAAATTTTCTCCACCGCGCCCGCCATCAATAGTTTCCGGTATTCCCGCGAAACTCCGCTGGCCCACAAATCGGCATCTTCGGCGGCACCTTGATGCGCCCGCAAAGCCCGCACCAAGCCAGCCCGCGCGGTTTTCCCGTTTCCTTTCGCTCCGCCTCCGATCGCCTCGCCGTAGCTGCTCCAACGGTAATCCGCCGGATCCTTCACCATCCCGGCGCGCACCGGATTCAAGTCGATGTAGGCGGAAATCGTCTTCGCCGCCACCCCGTCCTCCACGATCACGCTCTTGAACCGATCCTCCCACAGCCGCCCAGTCCTGGAATGGGCCCGGTTGAACCACTGGGTGAAACGTTGCAGCAACCCCTTCATGAATTCTCCCAGATCCTGCATCCGGTAAGTGAAACGCTTATGAATGGCCGCCAGCGCTCCCTCCAGCCCCGACTCCTCCACATAAACCGCCATCCTGGCGTCGACCAATTCCTTCGCCACTCCGGCGACGAACGCCTCGCTATAAATCGCCGACAACCGCTTCAACAGCGCCTCCTCCGACAGCCCGCCCGCCGTCATCGGCGGAACTTCCAGCAGAAGATGGAAGTGATTGCACATCAGGCAGTAGGAAACCACCTGGCAGCCGGTGAATTTCTCCTGTAAACGCATCAACGCCCGGAATTTTTCCTTTTCCTCCGGGCCGAACGCGAACCGCCGATCCACGACGCGGGAAATCACGTGGTAAAACACCGGTTTCCCGGCGGATTTCCGCCATTCAGCCAACCAACGCGCCTTCCTGCTCATGGAAAATAACTACCCGGGCGGGGGAAAATGGCAAGAAAAGACTCTGACTAAAGGCCTGTCCCTCTGTCATGACTAAAGGCCTGTCCCTCTGTCATGGGCCGAACTAGAAAAAAATTCCGCTTGGTTCCTCCCGCTCTCCTCCCTATTCATCCATTATGAAAACGGAAGGCAACTTCTGGCGCGAGCCAGATAGCAACCCGAAACAGATGAAGCAGAGCAATTCCCGCTGCCCACCCGAATACTCCCTTCGCCTGAGCGCCTACTTCGGCATCGCCCCAGGATGTGGATGAACCTCCAGATCGACTCCGAGTTCATCACCGTTTAACCACATGGTTCGCCAAATGTCTGTTATTTGAGACAGCCCCCCGACAAATGACGCAAGAAAACAAATTCTCCAGTTGGTCAGAAGAAGACAACAATACCCTCCATTCAATAGGAGGTTATGATCTGCATGGTCCTGACTACCTCCTGATATCGATATGGGCTGATGAGGCGAAATTGACTCCAGAGCGCCTACTAGCACACCTTTTGCTTCCAAATCCGAAATTGAGTCCGGAATGGAACACGTCTTTAGAAGGCGGACGTTTTCGCCAACTAAACCTTGAATGTCCAGGTTTAGGAGAACTCACAGTATTCCCTGCAATAGACGGCCTAATTATTGAGTCGCTGCGAGTTTATCTTTTTAAGCCAACTGATTCTTCAATCACAGCAGCTGACCTCAATCTCTCAGCAGTGCCTAGGCTAAAAAGACTGGGCTGCCCCAATAGCAATTTGGAAATTCTTGACC
>JANMJJ010000120.1:0-7992 GCA_031371325.1 Akkermansiaceae bacterium
GTTCCACCTTGAGCGGTGGCGTGGGTTCGGTAGCAGGCAGCTTTGCCTTCACCACTCCAGCCACTGCGCCGTCTGCAGGCACGGCTTCGCAAGGCGTGACCTTCACCCCGACCGATACGGCCAACTATCAAACCGCCACCACCAGCGCGAGTGTCACGGTGAACAAAGCGACGCCAACGATCACGACGCCACCGACCGCCACTGCGATCACCTACGGCCAGACGCTGGCCAGTTCCACCTTGAGCGGTGGCGCGGCTTCGGTGGCAGGCAGCTTTGCCTTCACCACGCCAGCCACGGCACCGGTCGTCGGCACGGCCTCGCAAGGCGTGACCTTCACCCCGAGCAATACGGCGAACTATCAAACCGCGACCACCAGCGTGAGCGTAACGGTGAACGCGACCTCATATTTGAGCTGGGCAACTGATCCTGCACAGGGACTCACTGCCGGGGTGAACGATGGTCCCACGGCTGACCCGGACGGCGATGGCGTCTCGAACCTGTTGGAATTCGCGCTGGGCGGTGCCCCGATGGTTTCCTCGCAGACGATCCTGCCGACCCTCACGAAACCGGCCGGGGACTGGGTGTTTGAGTATAATCGCAGCGACGTTTCGTTGGCACCGGCCACCACCCAAGTCGTGGAATACGGCAGCGACCTGACAGGCTGGACGCCGGTAACGATCCCTGCGACCAGTGCAGGCATTGTGACGATCATGCCCGGCAGCCCTTCGGACCACGTAAAAGTCACCATTCCGAGTCCGGGAGTCCAGAGCTTCGTGCGCCTCAAGGTCAGCCAGCCATAGCCGTGGCGGACTGACGACGGGTCATCGGCGCACAAACTGGTGCGTCGTGACCCCTAGCTCACGGGAAAATAGGAATTGCAGGAACGTCTGAACCCGTGCGTTCTTGCAGAGTGCCCCATCGCGCTCAAGCAGTCGGCAAACGGCTTCAAGGCAAATCCGGTCTTGGGGCAATTGCAGACGATATTCTATTCGCTAAATTCCTCCCTTTTAACCTTTTTCTTTATGTCCATTTCAATGCTCCATCTCCAAGAGGATGAACCTTGCCTTGTGCAAACCGAACCTGTGATCGATGAATATCATGGGGTGAAGGTTGAGGATGCCTATCGCTGGCTGGAGGAAGGTGAGGATCCAGCGGTCAGGGAGTGGACGGATGCCCAGAACCGCACGACGCGCGCTCACCTCGACGCGCTCACGGACCGGGCGGCAGTTGAGGCCCGGTTGAACGATTTGTTCGCCCGGGTCGCGCCTTCCTATGGCGGGCTGGTTTCACGCGGCGGACAGCTTTTTGCGCTGAAATTCCAGCCGCCAAAACAGCAGCGTGTGCTCGTTGTCTTATCTTCGGCTGACGATCTTGGCTCGGAAAAGATGGTGCTGGATCCCAATGAAATGGAGCCCCGGGGTCATGTGGCCATGGATTGGTTCGTGCCTTCACCTGACGGCAAGTTGGTGGCGGTGAGTCTTTCTGAGTGTGGCAGCGAGGACGGGACCCTGTATTTCTACGACACGGAAACCGGCCGGGTTCTCCCGGAGAGCATCCCAAGGGTCCAGTATCCGACCGGTGGGGGGAGCGCCGCCTGGACTCCAGATGGAAAGGCAATCTACTACACCCGCTACCCGCGGAAGGGTGAAAAACCTGTGGCGGACCTCAATTTCTACCAGCAAATCTATCGTCATCAACTGGGAACCCCCGAGACTGCGGACGTCTATTCGACGGGGCTGGATTTCCCAAGCATCTGCCAAACCGCATTGAATACTTCCCGCGATGGCCGCTGGCTGTTGGCGACGGTGGCGAATGGTGACGGCGGGGAGTATTCCCACCATGTGCTGGATTTGTTGGCCGGTGCCGCTGCGCCGTGGCGTCAAGTCACTCGCTTTGAAGATGGCGTGAAGGGAGCCGCTTTCGGCTGCGATGGCGCGAGCTTGTATTTGCGCTCGGTGAAAGACGCGCCGCGGGGGAGAATTCTCCGCCTGCCTCTCGATGGCACGGTGGCCTTGGCTGATGCCGCCATCATTGTCCCTGAAGGCGGCGCGGTGATCGAATCTTTCACGGTGACCGCCTCCTATCTCTACGTGGCGGACCTCATCGGCGGACCGTCGCGCATTCGCCGCTTCGATCTCTCCGGAGAAAACGGGTGTGAGCTGCCGATCGCGGTTGACTCCGGAGTGGCTGACTTTGTCGCACTGACGGACTTTGACGACGATGACCGCGTGCTTTATCGCCGATCCAGTTTCACGGAACCCGATGCGTGGTGGCTGTATGACCCGAAGCGGAGCGATGGAACGGGCGAGGCGATCATCACCGCGCTGGCGAATACCTCCCCGGTGGATTTCAGCGACATTGAGATGGTGCGGGAATTCGCGGTGAGCAAAGACGGGACCCGGATTCCGGTCAATATCATGCGACGCAAAGGGACTGAACTCGACGGCGAAAACCCCACGCTCCTATATGGCTACGGTGGCTATGGCCACAGTCTGCGGCCACAGTTCAATTTCACCCAGAGGCTGTGGTTTGATCGTGGCGGAATTTATGTCGCCGCCAATATCCGTGGTGGCGGTGAGTATGGCGAAGAGTGGCACCTGAATGGCAACCTCACGCGCAAGCAGAATGTCTTCGACGACTTCGCCGCCTGCGCCCGGCATTTGATCGAACGTGGCTACACCCGCCCGGCGAAGCTCGCGGTGGAAGGTCGCAGCAACGGCGGCCTGCTGATGGGAGCCTTTTTGACCCAGCACCCGGATCTCGCACGCGCCGTGGTTGCGCACGTGGGCATGTATGACATGTTGCGGGTGGAGCTCGATCCCAACGGTGCCTTCAATGTCACTGAGTTCGGCACGGTCAAAGACCCTGAGCAGTTTCACGCACTCCACGCTTATTCCCCTTATCATAACGTGGTGAATGGGACCCGTTACCCCTCGGTCCTGCTTCTCGCCGGTGAGAGGGATGGTCGGGTGAACCCTTCGAATTCGCGGAAAATGACCGCCCGTCTGCAAGACGCCACCGCTTCAGGGAATCCCATTTTGGTGAGGCTCTGCTCCGGCTCCGGCCATGGTCTTGGCACCAGCCTCACCGAACGCATCGCTGAGCATGTCGATGTCATCACGTTTCTTTACCAGCACCTGGAAATGTGACGGCTCCGGGTCTCGCGGAGAACCCCGGATTGTCCTTGGGGCGCGGCTCTACCGGCGGCCTTGCGACACCGGGCCGATGCTGCCCCCGGGGACGAAAGTCACCGGGTAGTTGATGATTTTCCGATCAGGGTTGCCTTTTCGAACTGCCTCGACCCAGCGGACGATCCGGCGGACGATGTAGGTGGTATTCCACTCCATGTGGGCGATGGGCGGAAAGCACCAGTCGAGTTCCCCATCGAAATCCGTGAAAACCAGTGAGACTTGGCCCGGCACTTCGATGTGGTGGCGGGCGAGAAAGTGCATCGCTGCGATCAATTTTTGAGTTTCGTCGATGATTAGCGCGGTCGGCGGCGTGGTGCGGAAAAGCTTTTCGAGCAGTGCGTTGAAACCTCCGGGCGTCTCCTCCCAGTCGGGTAGATTGTAGGGTCCGGTTTCGATGCCGTGGGCGCGGATTTCCTCGAGAACGAGGCGTTCGATGGTCCCCGGGACGGGTTTTCTCCGACCGGCGAGGGTGATCATAACGATGCGGCGATGTCCGAGCGCGATGAGCTGCCGCACGGCATCTAGATACGCCGGGGCTTTGTCTGGACCCGTTCTTGCCAGTGGAAGACCGCCCGAGCGGCCGTAGAGGGCGATGCTGGGCAGACTTTGCCAGGAGAACCACTGCAGAAGCTCGTAGGAACCCGCACAGATGATCCATGCGTCGGCGGGAGTTTCCTTGACCATACTGATGATGCTGGCGACGTTGTAATTGAGTTGGATTTGTGACTTTTTGGCGATCGAGACAAGATGGCCCGCCGCTTCCAGATTTCGCTGGATTTCCCACAGGATGGGGGTGGCATTGATGGTGGAGTCGTGAAGAAGAATTCCCACGCGCAAGGTGTGCAGCGGCGTGCCGCCCTCTTCCGGAGGGACAATGGTGCGGCAGCGCCCTAAACCGCCTGCGGTGACGACCCCCTCGGCTTCAAGCTTCCGCAGCGCGGCCCGGACCACTCCCGTGGAAACATCGCATTCCGCAGCCAGCCGCACCACGCCCGGCAGACGACCACTCCAGCGGCCTTCCTGAATTCCCTTCTGGAGGTGCTCGATGGTTTGCTCGCGAATAGAAAGGAGACGTATCGGTTGCATGGGACTGTGGGGGACTAATCCGTTCCGCAGCCTAGTTGTCAACGGAATATTAGTTGTGGAACATCTCCGTGGCGTGTCTCGCGGTGAGTCCACTCAGGCGCGTCCGGCGATGCGACTGATTTCATCAGTGGCCAATGGAACCCGACCTCAGGCCAATACAAGACGCTGGTCAATACCATCGCCACCATCGGAAAAGCCACTCCCGCGTCACCCCGAGCCAAACCCTAACAGGTTGTGAGCGGGCCGACGGAAACCGGGGGGCGTCCACCTCGATACCAGTCGGTAGCATGTGCGGCAAGACCATGGATCGAGTGCGGTTTCGAGCCGCGCTTCATGTTGTCGCCTCGTCCTTTCTCGCGCGGGCGGTTCACGGGTGCTCCGTCACTTTTTTCCAATTGCCTCAAAACTAGTTCGGTAGGCTGCCTAGTTCTCGCAAAAGTATCGACGGGAAAAATTTGGCAAATCTGCGGATCTTCTATTTAATCGCCGTGGTTGAAGTTGATTTCGCAACCATTTTCAGCCTGAGCGCAATTAAACCCTGAGCGCAATTAAACCCTGATATAGGCCATCGCCATAAGGACCGTCATCGTGATGGTCTCATCACCATCACGACCCTAAGTCCGGGAGATGAAACCTGTATCGCGCCGTCATCAAACCCAATCCATCACCCTGACATACACTGTTATGCGAACTCCAACTTGTCTCCGTTCTTTAGTCGCAGCGCTCTCGATCACTTTCTTCGTGGGCTTCCCATCGGCCAACGCCGCTATCCCCGATTTCACTGCGGCGGGAGTCATCGCGGCACTGAAAGCCGATCCCAGCTACAGTTCCAGTCCTTACAATGAAACCTTCAATCTCGGAGCCACCGGCCTGCGCGGCTGGATTTACGACGGCGGTGGTCAGGCGAACTCGGCGGTAATGGGACTGCAAACAGATCTGAGTCGGCAGATTCTAATCACCGTGGCAAGCACACCGGGAAGTGCCGTGCTGGCCGTCGATGACGTGATCCTCGGCGCGATGGCCGGCAGTACGGGCACCGTGCCGACTTTCACAAGTGATAGCCGCAAAGCCATCGGCATGGCAATCAGCAATGCCGAGAAGACAGGTGCCGGAACATTGCGAGTCAAACGCTGGCGCGCAGGCAGCACCACCGATGTGAATATCGCCATGACCATCATGGGCGATTACACGGCCACCGCTCCTTACAACTGCCCGAAATCCACGCAAGTTCTTGCCGCCGCCCGCACTAAACTGGTCGCCGAACTGATTGCTGATCCGAACTATCTTACGAGCGGTTTCCGCTATGCCAGTGCCGTGAAAGGGTTGGCGCTGATGGCGGGCGTGGTGCCTGGGGATGCGAATTACGCCACCGTGCAGTCGCGTTTGCAGTCCTATGCCCAAGGGTTAACTCCTGCGAATCTGACGCTCAACGGCTGTGACACCTGGAACTGGGCCTATGAGAATATCTTTCTCAGCGAGTATTATTTGCGCAGCGTCGAGGCGGGGTCACCTGATGCCGGCGTATTGGCTGGCATCAATAAATACACCGTCGCGATGGCCAAGGGCCAGAGCCGCTACGGCACCTTCGGCCACGGCGGATCAGCATTGAAAGCGGACGGCAGTCTGCACGGGACCATTCCACCCTATGGCCCGGTCAACTGTGCGGGCGTCGCAGCAAACCTCTCCATCGTCTTCGGTAAAAAAGCCTTGTTGGCGGGTTCTCAAGCGCTCGATCCGGAAATCGATCCGGCGATTGAGCGTGGATCTAACTTTTTCAAATACTATGTGAACAAGGGCACGATTCCTTATGGCGAACACGAACCCGCAGTTGATGCTCATTCCTTCAACGGCAAGGAGCCGATGTGCGCCTTGTTTTACGCCTTGCAGGGCAATCGTCCGGTGGAAACCGAGTATTTCTCCCGCATCGCCACGGCGGGCTACATGGGACGCGAAGAAGGTCACACCGGCACAGGCTTCAATTATCTGTGGGAAGCCATGGGTGCCAACGTCGGTGGGCCGACGGCGGTTGCGAAGTATCTGGAGAAAATCCGTTGGAATCTCGACCTGGAGCGCCGCACCGATGGCTCGTTCGTCTATGACGGGGCGCAGCGCACCGCAGGCGGTGGCTCGACTGGAGACGGCACTTACCTCGGATACAGCGATTGGCAAACGATGAATCCGACGGCCAGCTATGTCCTAACTTACTCCCTGCCTCTTCAGCGCCTCTACATCACGGGAAAAAATGCCAATCCGGCCAACACGCTTAATGCTGCCAAGGTGGACAATGCGATTGCAGCCGCGACATATCAACTGGACTGCCCTGCTTATAGCAACACTCAGTTGATCGCGGACTTGAGCCAATTTGATCCGGTAGTGCGTGATGCCGCGGCCATCGAGTTGGGCAAGCGCACTCTCACCACAGGAGAAACGAACACCTTGATTGCGATGGTGGACAGCACCAATGCCAACGAGCGCATGGGTGCCTGCCAAGCAGTGGGAATTCTTCAAATTCCCGCCGCGTTGCCTTTATTGAGCCAACGGCTGTCCGATCCGGATCTCTGGGTCCGTGCCAAAGCCGCCAAAGGACTCCGTAGTTTCAGCCCGACTGCCTCCAGCTCGCAACTCACCCCGATGCTCAATGCGTTCATCGCCAACGCCACCGATCCGGAGGTGATCGTGTGGGATGATCCAATTCAAATCGCCAATAACTTTCTCTCATTCGCGCTCTTTGGCGATTCCGTTTATAACGGCAATAATATCGCATCCTACACCCTCAACGCGCCCAAGAACCTGCTTTATCCCGCAGTCAGGGCTGGCTTGAGGCAGCCCGATTCGAATCCTCGACTCGGCGTTTCCAATTTCACCTACAATCTCACGTTGGCGGATGCACAGGCGCTGACGCCGGAGCTTTTCACGGCCGCCACCACCCCCTCTCTAGCAGACACGATGTGGCACGGCGAGGCCCGTGCGGCGGCCATTGGTGCGCTGGCGAACTTCAAGGCGGCTGAAGCCATCCCGCTGGCAGTGGATATGCAGCAGGTGGTGCCAGACTTCGCCTGGGGTGCAGACAATCACCAGATTGGCGCTCTGAATGCCCTCAGCTCCTTCGGGGATGCTGCCAGATGGACTCTGCCCGGATTGCGTGCGCAGGCACTCACGTTAGATACGGGCTCCTCCACATTCGCGACGATCACTAATACGATCGCCAGCATTGAGGCTGCCATCACCTCGCCTGCCGGTATCAATAATTTGATGGCCGTGGCCAACCCACAGGTCGTCGTCACTGGCGGTGCCAAGGCGATCACTCTCACTGGCAGCTCCTGCCGCGGCACGGCGGTGACCTTTTACGATGTGACCGCACCCGCCCATGGCACACTCACCGGCACGGCCCCGAACCTGATCTACACTCCGACCGCCAATTACATCGGCCCGGACTTCTTCACTTTCAAAGCGAGCGATACACTTACGACCTCCGCCTCTAGCACCGTGAGCATCATCGTGGGAGTCCCCGGCACCGGCCTGAAGGGCGAATATTTTGATAACTCGAACTTCACTAACCTGAAAGTCACCCGCACCGATCCCGAAGTGAATTTCGACTGGGGCACGGGTTCGCCGTCGGGCTTGGTAGGGGCAGATACTTTCAGTGCACGTTGGAGTGGCCAATTGCTCGTTCCAGAAACTGGGAACTATACCTTCTCGACACTCAACAGCGACG
>JANMJJ010000153.1:0-7173 GCA_031371325.1 Akkermansiaceae bacterium
GGCGTCGGCAGCCGCCAGTCCGTGAACCCGCCCGTGGTGATCCCCGCCGCATTGCTTACCGCCGTTTCCCAAGTGCTCTCGCCGTTGTCCGTCTTCTGCCACATGAGGCCCGTGATGTTGTCCGTGATGGTCGTGCCGTTGTCGGTGAAAGACGGCGCATTGACTGTGTAATCCGAGTCTTCACCGAAGGTCGCCGTGGCGTTCAGCGTCTGGCCGGTGTCCGGCAACCGTGAGAGGCTCGACCCCGCCATCGGATACTGCGTGATGCGGTTGCCGCTGTTGTTATAAGTCAGCGTCGTCGGCGAAATCGTCGGCAGCCGCCACGTCATCGTGTGCGTCCTGGGATTGATGCTGCGATTGAGCTTCCAGCATAGATCGTAGGTCGTGCCGCTCACCGTGTAGCGCATCAGCCAATTGTCATCGCTCGCCACGCCGCCGACGTTCTCGCTGAGATTTCCCGAACCATCGGCGACGAGCGCGACGGGATTTTTGAATGCCGTAATCGTCGCCCCCGCCACCGGCACCGCCGTGTAGCCGCCGGTACCCGAGCCGCGCAATCCCGACCCCGTCGGCTGCGGATCGATTTGCGAATCGAAGTTCACAACGGTGCCGTGCATCGCACTCATCATATAAGGCGAGGCTGGCGTCCAAGTGCTGCCGCTGAGCGTGCCACGCGCATGATAGTGATAACCCAAAGTGCCATGCGTGTGCCCGACATCGCTATCGAGCTCCAGCATCACACTGCCATCCGGCTCCACGTAGCCATAAACAGGATAGCCATCGAGCGCCCACGCGATGGGTTTATCATTGCCTAACACCGCCGTCAGGTGAGTGGGGAAAATGTGATAGTGATAGTCGTCGCCGAGCCCGCAGTGCCCGCCGTAGGCATCCAGTTCGCCGATGGCCTGCGAGTACTGCCCCGTGTTGTTGCGTGGATTGAAAATCGCCACGCCATCCGCGCCGAGCGCCACCGCGCCGCGCAGGAAATTGCCCGTCAGCGAAATCGGCGAAGCCGCCGCCGCCGGCACGAGCGGGATGCGCCAGTAATTCGGCTGGAGATAGCCGAGCGAGCCCGTGTTGGTCGTCCCATTCGTCGTCCCGCCAAAATATGAAGTCGGCAACGGCACCTGCTGCTGCCACGAGGTGATGCCGACCATCAGGTTTGGCATCCGGGTGCGATCGGGGATACCATCCGACTCCTCATAAAAGAAAGTGCTGTCCGAGTAGTAGCGCACCTTCGGCTTGAACGGCGCGAATGACGCGGCCATCAACGCGCTGTTATCGGCAAGTATAGGTGCCGCGCTGGCGATCCAGTAACTGGCGGCGATTGCGATGAGATATAGGTTTCGGTTCATGGTTCTTGAAATTTTCAGGCTGGATTGAAGGGGTCTCGGCGAGGATGTTGGAGGAAGCTACTTTCGCGGCCGATTTGGCCCGCCTTTGCCACCACGATCTTGCGGAAATTCGCCGTGCGCGAGTGCTCCGAACGCTTGTTCCCCGCGGCCCGCGCGGATGTGGTCTTCGAGCACTTTCTGAAGTTGCGCCGCCAGGTCCGGCTTTTCCGAGGCCAGGTTGTGGGCTTCGCCCATATCATGCGTAAGGTCGAAGAGATGGCCCTCGTGCGTGTCCCAGTGGTAGAGCAGCTTGAAATCGCCCTTGCGGATGGCCGACTGCGGATGTGCCACCTCGGTGGCCTGATGCCACACGAAGCGGTCGATGGGTCGCTTAACTTTGCCAATACCGTTGTTGAGCAAGATCGATTTCCAGCTTCCGCCTTCGATGCCGTTGGGTAAGGCGAAATCAGGTGCGGCGAAGTCGAGCACGGTGGCGGTGAGATCATAGCTGATGACGGGTTCGTTACTATAGACACGGCCATGGAGGCCGGGGAGTGGAACCACTGCCATTTCCCAAGGTGCGCGGCGCGGTATGTTGGATTGGCATGTTTTAGGATGTTTGCAATCGAGTCGGTGACGGGGGCGCTCCAGTTGTGCGCCATTTTATCGGGGCAATTCAAGCTGGTGGTGGTGCGGCCCATTTGGATGGATGCGCGTGAACACTCGCATTTGCAGTGGGCGGCATAGGCTTGCTAGAATGTCATGCCCTGGGCGGCGAGCCGCTCAAGGTGCGGCGTGCGAAAAGTCCGGTTCTTGCTGGTGTCGTTTCCGGGAATCATCGGTGCCGAGGTGCCGTTCCACGCCTGGTCATCGGCGAGGATGAAGACGATGTTAGGCGGCTTGGCGATGGCACCAACAGCTAGGAAGGCGAGTGTTGCAGCGGTGAAGATGAGTCTCATACCAAGTGAAGTCGGGAATGTTTACTTCAAAGGAGCGCCTGTCGCTTTGCTGGAATAGACCACATTCAACCCGGTGCTTGCGAGGATGCTGCCTTGCATCGCGGCGAGCAGGACCTCACGGTTGACCTGTGAGGACGGAGCGGTGATTTTCGCGGGAGCGGAAAGTGCATATAGGGTGAGCGTGTAAGTCTTCGGCCCCGGCCCCTTGGAGTGCGGAGCCTCATAGCCGACCCTGCCCTTGAAACCGGTGCCGAGCTTGCCGATGCCTTTGACGTTTTTCGGCAGGCTGGTGACTTCCGCCGGGATGTCATAGAGCGTCCAATACCATTTGGCGACGCCTTCCGGATCGATGTGATGCATGATGAGTGCATAGCTCTTCGTGCCAGCGGGGGCACCGCTCCATTCGAGGGGCAGCGTCGAGCTGGTGCCGTCGCCGGTGTAGTCGATGGGCAGGTTGCCGCCCTCGGTCACTTCGGGACTGCGGAGGACGAATGAGCCGACGGGTTTCATGCTGATTGTTTGCGGGGGCGGCGGTCTCCGGTCCTGGCCAGGCGGGCGCTCGTTTCGCGGACCCGGCGGCGGGCCTTCCCGAGGTGGTCCGCTGCGGCGCTCACCTGTGCGGTAGGTTTCCTCGCGCTTGGTTCCGTCGGTGGCGATGTATTGAAACGTCCACGTCCCGTCGCCGATGGTGGTGTAGTTCACCACTGCGGGCTTGTCATTGACGGTATAGTGGAGGGCGAAAGTTTTTTCATCTGCGGAGGCGTTGAACCCGGTGATTTTCGCACCCCGCAACGGCGGTTGATCCTGGCGCACCGGCTGGGCACGCGGCTGGGGGTCCACCTGCCCTTCGCGCTCGACGACTTCGCCATGAAAGCCGCCGTTGACGTAGGGGTATTTCGTCGAGGCATGATAGTGATAGCCCAATTGGGTTGTGGTGTGGCCGCTGCATTCATCAAGTTTCCCGGGTGCCGAACCATCCGGCTCGGTCAAGCCGTAGATCGGATAGCCATCGAGGGCGTAGGCGATGGGCTTCCCGTCTCCGACGGTGGATTGCAAATGAAGTGGTGCCGCGTGGTAGTGGTAGTCATCCGCCCGTCCGCAATGGCCGCCCCATTGATCGAGTTCGCCGATTTCCTGTGAGATTTCGCCACGGTTGTTCTGCGGATTGAAAATGGGAATCCCGTTCGCAGCGATCGCGATGGCACCGCGCAGGAAATGGCCCTTGATCGTCTGCGACTGGCGGGCGGGCACCGGAGCCAGCGGGATGCACCAGGCGTTGCCGCCGAAATAGGACTGCGGCAGCGGCACTTGCTGCTGCCACGCGGTGATGCCGACCATCATGCTGTGCGCCGGCAAGCCGTTGTTTTCGATATAGAGGAAATTGTCATCCCAGCGCAGCTTCACCCGCGGCGCGAAGGCTTCAAACGACGAGGCCTGCACCGGACGCCTGGCGATCACGCTTGCTCCTTGCGCGAAGGTGGTGGCGGCCAATGCCAACAAACCGGCGGTTACGAGCATGCAAGGCTTGGGGAAAATAAGCCAAGGCCCCTCTTGGTGGCTCGAAAAGTTTGTCTTCATCCGCCCACCCTACGTGATGGCAGATTAATGCCCCATGAATGGACGCGTCTTCTTGCCGCTTTTTTCCCAAGAAACTTGCGCCCGCCATTCATCTCCGCTTAATCCATCCCCTGCCATGATCGCGATCCGCCCGGCTTCAAATGACCTGACAATGCCGGATCGGGACGCTACTCATTTTGCACAGACCCATGAGACTCCTCATAGTGGAAGACGAACCCGATTTGCTGGCCGGCCTGCTGCGGGCGCTGCGCAAACAGGGCTACGCCGTGGACTCTGCGGCCGACGGCGAGGAAGGCCTCTACAAGGCCACGTCCGCCGACTATGACGCCATCATACTCGACGTGATGCTGCCGCTCCTCGACGGCTGGGAACTGCTCGCGCGCCTGCGGCAAACCAAGTCCACCCCGGTTCTCATGCTCACCGCCCGCGACGGCAGCGCCGACCGGGTGCGAGGACTCGATACCGGGGCCGACGATTACCTCGTCAAGCCCTTCGACATCCCCGAGCTGTACGCCCGGCTGCGGGCCATCATCCGCCGTGGCTCCCAGCAATCACGCCCCGTGCTCGACCTCGGCGCGGTCTGCATCGACACCGCCGCCCGCACCGTCACCCGCGCGGGCGAAGCGGTCGTCCTAACCGCCCGGGAATTCGTCATGCTCGAATACCTCGCGATGCACCGCGGCGAAGTCGTCACCCGCACCGCGCTGTACGAGCATTTGTTCGACGAGAACGAGGCGACCCTTTCCAACATCCTCGACGTCCACGTTTTCAATCTCCGCAAGAAACTCGGGCAGGAGTTCATCGTCACCCGCCGTGGCCACGGCTATTGCATCGAATGAAATTTTTCCAATCCATCCGCTGGAGGCTGCAACTTTGGTACGGCGTGCTGCTCGTCGCGCTGCTGGGCGGCTTCGGCTTCACCGCTTACCGGCTGGAAAACTCCCGGCAAATCCGCCGGATCGACGAGGAACTCCAACAACGCCTGCCCATCCTGGTGGACTCGCAGCGTCCGGTCGAGGAGGATCCTGAATTGCGGGAATTCGAGCTGCCTCCCAACGATGCGCCGCTGTTTGACCGGGAAGGTGATGGTGCTTTTTACTACGTCGTCTGGCTACGTCACGGCGTGCCGCCGGTCACCCGCTCCGCCTCCGCTCCGCCGGGTGTCCCCCAACCGGAGGCGGGAGATCCGCCTAACCGATCACGCGGCGATCTGCGGGAAACCTTTCTGTTTCCCGGCCCCGGCGACTGCATACTCGTCGGCCGCCCGATCACCAGCGACCTCGCCGGCCTTCGTCAGTTCGCGTGGTGGCTCACCGGTGTCGGCGGGACGGTGCTGGTGGTGGGCCTAGCCGGCGGTGGCTGGTTGGTCACCCGCGCCTTGCGGCCGGTCCAGGCGATCAGTTCCGCCGCTGAAAAAATCGCCACTGGCGACCTCTCCGAGCGCATCAGCACCGGAGATGCCGGGAGCGAACTCGGCCAGCTCGCCGCCGTCCTCAACGCCACCTTCGCCCGCCTCGAGGCCGCCTTCACCCGCCAGGCCCGGTTCACCGCAGATGCCGCGCACGAACTCCGCACGCCGCTCGCCGTGATGCTCACCCACACCCAGAACGGCCTCGCCAGCGACGGCCTAACCGATGAGCACCGGGAAGCCTTCGAAGCCAGCCAGCGCGCGGTGCAGCGCATGCGTCGGCTCACCGAATCCCTGCTCACGCTCGCCCGCCTCGACTCGGAGGAAATCGCCCCGATCCGCAGCACCTGCGATCTCGCCCGCCTCGCCCAAGAGGGCGCCGACCTCCTGCGCCCCCTCGCCCAGCAGCAGCAAATCACCCTCGCAACCGATCTCAGCCCCACCCGCTGCCCGGGTGATGCCGAGCAACTCGCGCAAGTCATCACCAACCTGGTCAGCAACGCCATTTTCTACAACCGCCCCGGCGGAAACGTGCGGATCGCGGTGCATACCGAGGCGGACAACGCCGTTCTAACCGTATCTGACACCGGCCAAGGCATCCGCCAGAACGACCTTCCCCATATTTTCGAGCGATTCTATCGAGCTGACAAATCCCGCGCCGCCGCGACAGGTCGCACCGGGCTGGGGCTGGCCATCACCCGGGTGATCGTCAATCGCCACGGCGGAACCATCATAGTGGAAACCGAGCCGGGAAAAGGCAGCACCTTCACCGTGGGTTTGCCAGCGGCTCCGGGCAAAAGTCGCAGCCAAATTCCGGTTGATTCCAGGGAAAATCCCTAAGGGCGCTCGGCCGTCACTCGCAAAAACCCCCGCGCTTGCCCATTCGCGCCCGTCGCCGGGATGGTGCCGCGCACGTTCACGAACTCAGTGCCATCGCCCAAGTTCTGCGGCGTGCCGATGAGTTGCTGCGGCAGATTCAAATCGTGCCAAATTCCCAAATCGGGCGACTCCTGGACGCGGAACAACAACGACGAGTCCCCCAGCCGCCGATGGAACGCGACGCTCATGAACGTTGCCCCATTTGCCTCGACCCGTCCCGCCAAGACTCCCCTCCCGGCCGCGTCGGCGATGTTGGGATTTCCTCCAAACGCGTATTCCAGAAGATTGGTTAGACCGTCGTGTTCGGGATCCAGATTCGCATTCGCGGTGAACAAACTCAGCCCGTACTGTTCCTCCCACCAATCGGGGAGGCCGTTGTGCGCGTTGTCGATATTCTGTTGGGCGGACACTGCGACCTGCCCGTTCTTGGTCACGAGCGTGTCCTTCTGGCGGAGGTCGATCACGCCCGTGCTGTCGGATAGACTGAGATCCGCGATCGCGAGTTCCGAATACAAACTCGTCACCGCGCCGGGATTGGCCCGAAACCTCAGCACCGCGAGCCGGCCCGCGCCACCCGCCAGCGCTTCTCCGCGGAAGAACGTGAGTTGCACGAATCCACCGCCATCGCCCTGGCTCAGCTCGAAGGCCTCGCCTAACGGTCCGGCCGTCACCGTCTGGAGTTCGAGCACTTCGGGATCGAAATTGATCTGCACTTGGATCGCGGCGAGTCCGGCGGCGTTGTCCAGCGTGAGCGGCACTTCCAGAATGCCGCCGGGATTCGCCAGATAGCTCGGCATGGAAAAATTCCGCGAATCCGCCCGCGCGGTCGCTGGAGCGATGAGTGCGAGCAGCAGCGTCCCGACAGCTTGAGCAAAAATGCCATGCCGTCGCGCATACAGGCAGGCAAGTGGCGGGGGGCCCGGGCGCCCCCCCCCCGCCGCGGCCCAGCCCCCCCCCCCCCACCAAAGAAACCCCCCGCCACCCCCCCCCCACACCCCGGGCGCGACGCGCCCCC
>JANMJJ010000167.1:0-23415 GCA_031371325.1 Akkermansiaceae bacterium
CTTCTCCCCTCCCGTCCCCCAGGGGAGCGGGGGGAGACCTTTGAAGAGCCCTGTTTGTAATTGTCGCCAGTGGGCAGTTTTAATTGTCGCCGGTGGGAAGTTTTAATTGTCGCCAACGGAATTTTTAATTGTCGCTGGACAGATGTGGTAGTAAACCTTCGGATCAGGTTCTGAGATGTCGATCACATACCGCCCACCCCCGCCGTCCGATGCGAACGAGACGAAATTCTCGAATCCCTCGAAAAAACCAGCAACGGAATTCTCGCCTATCGCCTCGAAGAACTGGACGTGGATCTGTTCCGGAATCAGGGACAGACGCGACACGATATCGAAGTCGGTGAGAAGCACATCTTTGGGATTGGCGTAGAATTGCTTCAAAACCTCTGGCACAGGGTTGCCGAAATGTTCTTCAACCGGCCGCCAGTCTGGCGCGAGAAGACCTACCGCGTATTCATGCGCAGCATTGATTCGCTCTATCGCGAATCGTGATGGCGCGATAACCGCCATGAGGCATTGGATCGGATATGGTAATTTCATCTTTCTAGCGAACCTTGGTCAAATGGTCAGAAAGTCAAAGAAGTTCCGCCTCACTCTGATATCACCGGGTTGAGCGTTATCGCACCATGGCCAATCAAACGGGCTCCGTTGAACCTGAAGCTAAGATGGGTAAAAAAATGTTTGTCGAAATCGACGAGCAATCTCCAGCTTGTCCCGTCAAAGGGTTCTCCATCGTTGGAGCCAATGACGATGGTCGGTTCTAAAAAGGATTTTTGAGCAATCTTTTCAGAGGCGTGGAATTCATTGTAGGGTTCCACAATTTGGTTAAGGCTACTTTCGAGGTTGGTTCGCACGAGTTCGATCAGTGCTCTGTGCTCTGCGGTGAACTCGTTGACTCCGTAAATAAAGATCCAGTAGTCCTTCTTGCCGAAAAAGGAGTGCCGGTGTTCTATGTTGGCATAGAATAAATTTTGTTGAAGATCCGGTAGAAACACATGTCCATCCGCAGCTTGTGGACTTGGCGGGTTTTCCGGATCGAAAGCGAACGGTGGTGTTGTGTGGATCACTACAAGAGGCTTTGGCTCGCGTTTGGCGGAGGACTCCCTGGCGTGTGCTATACCAGCAAGTAAAATTTCAGCATCTTGCGGGTATTTCTCCCTGAGTGCAAATACGGTGTCATCATACCATGTGTCACTGTCGATATTACGAACTCCGACGCCGGGCACTGGATTGTCCCCAAAGCTAAGTGATTCAAATCTCCGGTTATTGCGGCCGTAGGCAATCTGATGATGCCACCCACGCTTTCTGAACAAATCTACGACTCTCCTGTTACAGCAAATCCAGAATTGATATACATTACGGAGACAAACCACATCTGAGCCATCCCAGGAATCCCAATCGAATAAAAATGGCTTCTTAAACTCTCCAAATTGTGAGGAAGAAATACTTCCGCACTCGTCACACTTTACAAACTCATCCCAAGGGACATGGATATTGACAGATCCTGTCGGCTCAAAAATATAGTAATCGGGTGGTTCTGATAGATGAGCGAGTGCTTTTCCTTCGAGCTTTTTGAGCGGATGAAACGTCGCTCCGGTAATCCCTTCGAGTTCAAATGCGTCCACCACATCTCGATGGACTGCGGTATGATAAGACCCCCCGAAAACTAAAGGCCATTCTTTCATTTTACTTTTGACGTCAAAAACCAGATTGTCAAAACGAGCCGTAATTTCAAATCTACCGCATATCCCGCATGTAGACCCTTGTGTCTGGCCTCCGTAGGTGCTTACAGGGCGATATGAATTTTGAAATTGAAAGAAAAGTCCGGGCTGCATTTATGGTGTTGTTTTCGGGTAGGGCCAATTCAGATCGTCGGCAGTCTTGAACGGTTGGATCGTTAAACTTCGCAATTCGTCTCGGAAAGAAAGGATCGCTGCGGCATCGGCAGTCGGCCTTTTTTCAAAGAATTTATCCCACTGAAAAACATACGGATCGCCATATTTCCAGCCCGTGCACCCCTTGCCGTGAAGGAGTTGGTGGAATTCTGGATCGAGAAATCGTCCATTTTCCGCCTTGTTAGGATCGATGCCACGTTTCAGAAACTTGATTTGTAGATCGGGTTCCTCCGAGCAAATTGGTAGGTCATGATGTGCGACCTTGCCTTGGGCATTGGCCCCAATGTTCTTCAGTTCCTTTCCAAGGATTTTCCGAGAAGTAGAGTCACGCAATTCCAAGATGCCAGCTTTATACAGGATGTCGACTTGCTCCTGAGTGATCGCACCACTTCGGATGGAATCCCCAAGCGCTTCCATCTTCGCGAGACGGCTTTTCGTGATTTGACCTATTCCCGCATCCTCAAGTATTTTTAATTGTTCTTCTGTCCAAACGATGGTGCCCAGGACCCCTAAGTCCCATTTCACTCGTTTCAAAGCGCGAAGTGAGTATTTGCCGAGCGCATGCAAGAACTTTGGGGCGACAAGCAGTCCAACCGTCACGGCGGCACCGGTCATATTGCCCTCAACGATCTGTCTCTCGGCTTCGTTGGAAGAAACAACCAAATCGCCTCCCGGGACGAAGCTGAAGCCGATTTCGTAAGCGCTTTTCGCGGTGTTGACGGTCTCAATAATCGGTCCGAGACGGGCATTTCGGAGTGCCTGCTCCACATCGGCATCCGGTGCCGTGCCGGCTGCGTAGGCATCGAGAATTTCCGCCCAATCGATAACCAGGCCGGTGCGTAGATAAATAGAAGGTGTTTTTCTCAACTCCTGCAAGGCGGTGAACAAAGCGATGGCGGCATCAATAGGGGAGTGCAGTTGATTCCGGTTCAGCCACAAAACAGCTTGCGTTCCATTTCCACCTGAGTCCTGATAGGCGGGTTCGAGCCAATTGAATTTATAGGACCGGTGATCCCAGCCCCAGAGTTTCTGCATCGTAATGGCGAGGCCGCTGTCTGTGGTCGTTCCATTTTCGTAGCGCTCCATCAGATTCTTCCCCGCGTCCTCGAAGAGCAGTTCGAACCAAAATTTCACTTCGTCGATTTGATATTCGACAACTGGAGCGGGCGCGTTCGCGGGAGGCGGGGCACCATAGGGCGGTGCTGAGGCAGGTGGTGGGGAAGCTGCCGGACTTCCCGAAATTTCCGGGATTTCATAAATCCTGCTGACCCCGCATTTCGCCTCAAGTGCCTGACTGTCGTTGCTGCGTAGCTTGAACTTCAGATCCAGACTTCCGGCGGCTAGAACCGTGGCCGGAGCATGGACAGTCCCGGAGAGCGCGTCATTGAGACAAAAAATTTGCGGTTCGTCATTGCTCTGAAGATAGAACCACCGGGTTCCGGCTGGCGGCGCTTCATCAAGGAGTCCGGCCGATTCCTTGAACTCGACTTCGTCGCCATTCAGCTCGGCGAGGAGCACGCCATCTTCTCCGAAGAAATCCGTGGTGGATTGGGGAACCGCTATCCGGACCACGAATGGATTCATTCCACGCGAAGGGGCATTTGCTTGATGGGTCACGCCGGTCACCTGCAGGTTCGTCCAGCTATCACTGGTGGAAGAGGAAGTGTTGTTGGAGAAAGCGAGGTTGTTGGCCGCGGTTTCATGCCACGAGCCTTTTGTTGTATTGATCCCACCGGAGCCATCCTCCCAGGTGATTACCGCCCTCACATCATCCGGAGCACCATTCGCCAATGACAGATTCTCGACCAGTTGAACCTGAACTTGCCGGGCTTGTCCTCCCAAGGAAATCGATCCAACAAACTGACCTGAGTTTTCCATACCAGCCTGCTCGGTAAGGACTGCGGATTGCCCGCCCGTTTGCAGTGTCAAACTATCAGCATTTTGAGTGAGTGAACCTGGTAGTATAAAACTAAAAGCCGGAGGATTGGGGAGAGCGATAGCGCCGTAATCTTGTTTCTCGATAAGAATCGATGCCTGATCCCAGCCCTTCTTTCCAATGGTGTTCTCATTGGAAATTACCACGATGTCATGGATTCCAGGTGCCACCGAATTGACGGTGATTGTTTTTGAAAATGAGACGGTCGAGTCCCGTCTGAGCCAAGGTGTTTTTATCGGGACGGCTCCCGAAGGCGCAGCTTGAGTCGGCAGGGTCTCGATCAATTGCCCGTCCAGATAAACATTCACCGCCGTCACCGCTCCGCTGCCATTTTCCAGCAATTCTGATAGTTGCTCGCGGGCCTTTCCTGCCAGAGTGATCGCCAGGTTTCCATTGTTCTGGATGCTCGCGGTTACCGAATCCAGGTTAACCTCAGGACGAGAATCGGATTCCTCAACGATTGCGGGGTTATTGTCAAATCCCCCTGTTTCTGGATCTCTGGAAATGAAATCAACCTGCACCGGCAGATTCCCAAACCACACCTGCGAGTAGCCTTGATTCGAAAAATCGAGGTCGGCGTGGCAGGTTGGCTCCTCGAGTTTGTAGGCGCCGAATTTTTCCAGATCGACCGTGTGCCAGCCGCCACCCTCGCTGCTGTTGCAGTTGATTTCGACAACACCCTTGTTGAGATTCTCGTCGGTTGTAATTACCGGGGGACTGCCAGACCGGTCGCGGAGGAAGTTCCTTTGCTGGACGAGGAAGTGGAAGCTCTTTTGGCGAGCGGTTGTCGGGGCGGCATATTCGAGGTCGAAGGGGGTGAGGGGATTGAATCGCACCCAGCGCCAGCGGAGGGATTTCAAACGGTGATCGGTCCCGTAGTCGCTGTAAGATGATCCCGGGTCGCTGATGGTGGCGCTGAAGCCGAAATCGGCGTTGCGGAAATAGTCGCGCACGGCTTCGGCGGCACCCGCGTCGCCAAAGTAGGCGCGGTTGTAATCCTTCCTGTTGTGCGGGCCGAAAATGCCGGGATCGCTCTCGTCCCACTCTTCCCATTCCTCGGGCATGAGATAGGTGGTCCAGAGATCCTGATAGGTGACAGGGTCGGTCAGTTTAGACCGGGCCGTGACGGTGATGGTTTCCGTGCCGCTGCGTTCCACGGTGTCTTCGCCGGATCCCGCCACATGTTTTTTCACCTCCCACGGGGTGGTGTAGGTGGTGGTGGTGAAGATCTCGGTCGCGGTGGTGGTGGGGCCTGTGACCGCGGTTTGGGTGGTGGAGCTTACGAGATACTCGTCCTCACCTAGGGATACGGAATTTTCCGATTTCCAATCCGTCAGGTGGGTGCCGTTCTGCTGGATCGCCGGATCCCCGTCATACAGGCCTTCCACCCGGTAGGTGAAAATAGTGTTGTGAAGGCCGTCCTCGATTGCAGTGTAACTAGCAGAGTCACTGATCGAGTATTCCTCGGAGTCGGTGTTCACCTGATAGCGTTTTTTCGGATCGGCTCCGACGAAAACCTCATAGCCGACCAGATGATCCATGTAACGGGATTCCTGCCGGACTTCGAATTCCACGGAATAAAGCACGCTGTCAGGGACGCCATCACCGTCAGAGTCTTCTCCTGCGGGAGAACTCCCAGCGGCGGCTTCTGCGGCATCAGAAATTCCGTCCCCATCGGTATCTACCAGATAGACGCTGCTACCGATCTCGATTTCCTCGGCATCGGTCAAGCTGTCGCCATCAATGTCCGAATCCTCGGCCGCCACTCGCAGAAAAAGGCGCTCTGGAATACTGCCGTCGGGCTGGCTGAGTGGAATGTCCGCCCCGAGGATGGAGCCGCTTCCGATACGAGGTCCGCCGATGGGAATCCAGCTTCCCGGAGTGAGATCTGCGGAGGAAAACAGAGTGTATTTCTTTCCTACGAGCGTCGTCCAGCGGATGGAGGTGGTTTCAGGTGAGAGGAGAGTAGGTTCTCCGCCTTCTTCCTCCGGACTCAGATAAACGGCGGGGATGTGGGTGATCTCGGGGCGGAGGAAGCCGGTGGGCGGATTTCCATCGAAGGGATTGGTGCCGGTGACGGCTTCCTGTTCGTTGGTCCAGCCGTCACGGTCAGGATCGGCTGTGGGATCGAAGGTGGTGAAAAGTGCGCCGGAGTTGTAAGTCTCCTCCCAAATGTCGCTCGCGCCGTTTTCGTTTTCGTCAATGATGGCTTGGGACGGAAGCGTGGAGGCTAACAGGATGCAAATGAGGATGAGAACGTTGAACATCGAACGTCCAACATCGAACATCGAATGAAGAGAAGGGAAGAAGGGCTTCATCGTGCGGCTCCTTTCCCATTGGCTTGGTCGGCGGAGTCGGTGAGCCAGTAGTTGATGACGATGTCCTTGGGTTTGGGCGAGTGGGCCGCGCGTTCGTTTTCTTGAGCGAGACGTGCTTGTTCGCGGCCCTGGTAGGCTGCGAGGAGCCGGTCGTGCTCGTTGTTGTAGATGTCGTGGAGGGAGCGGATGGAGACGAGAGTTTCTTCGGTGGGATTTCCCTCGGTGATGACGAAGTTGGCTTTTCCAGCGGCAAACTCGGGGATTACGGGTGCGGCGAACTGGCGGGCGAATTTCCGCTGTGTGGCATTCGCGTTGTCGAGGTTCGTGACGCTCCACGCCATCATCAACATGGCGGTCTCACCGGATGAAACTGTGAAGGTGGGTATCCCGGAGAGTAGGGAGAAGTCAGCGGAGGACCAGACGGTGATGGGTTCGCCTTGGGCTTGGGGCCAGATCCGGACGAGCGTGCGCGCTGGGCCATCCTTGGAATGATAGACGGTGGCTCCGACGAGCAGCAGTTTCCAGCCGGGATGGTTCGCGCGGCGTTCCGCGATGCGTTGCTGCACGGCGGGATCGTTGAGGTCGGGGGGAGCAGGTGCTTCCGGCGGCGGGGGGAGCGCGATGGGGGCGATTTTGCGGACGGTAATCGTGCGGCCGCCTTGCTCATGGGATTTGCTTTCGAGGATGTCCCGGGCGGGGACGATGAACTTGGGTTTCAGTGGCTCGGGTGGCGGTGGAGTGCCGTCCGGGAGATTGCCGAGGATGCGGGCGGTGGTGGCGTCAGGCGCGGGGAGAACCCGCTCTTCTCCGGCGAGGCCGAGCGAGGAACAGAAGATTGCGGCGAGAATGTGGAAGTGAAGGGATGGTTTCATGAGGAAGGAGGATCATTGTCCTTCCTGGTGGACGGGGAGTGATAAAGTCGCGTCAAGACGACCGCGATGGCCTTTGGCCGGACTCCCCGAAGGCAGGCGGCTTGGACATACGCCACCGCCTCCCCGGCCGTTTGGTCGGTTTGGCGGCATCGTTGCGGCCGATGCCGACCGCTTGACGTGAGGTTTATCAGACCCCGTCCACCGGAGTGGAATTACGGAGAGAGCGGCAAATCCCGCGATGTGGCAAGATTGAATTCGGACGATTCCTCCCATTTCTAACACCGTGGCGGCGTGACGATAGTCCTGTCCTGTGAAAAATTTCTGATTTGCAGCCCCATCTCTTGAGTGTTTTCGGGGGCGCTCTCTGAAAATTCGCAAGTTTGCCCAAAAAGGTCTTGCAGGGTTGCCCACTATTTCTATGTTCGCCGCCCCCAAGCGGGGTGTCGGTGTTTCAGGCGGAACATTTCACCGCGCTGGAATCAAACGAACATCTTCCATGAGCCGCATCAAGACCCACGTCAAAAAAGGCGATCAAGTCGAAATCATCGCAGGCAATCACAAAGGCAAGCGCGGCACCGTGCTCCTGGTGAATGCCGCCAAGGGCAAGGTCACCGTCGAAGGCGGCCGCCCGATCATCAAGGCCGTCAAAGCCACTGAAGGCGACTCCGGTGGTCACAAAACCATCGACGGTCCCGTCCATATCTCCAACGTCAAAAAAGTGGGCTGAGGGTAGCGTCGGCGCCTCGCCGGCTGAATCTGGCATTTACAGATTCTTTACCTTCCGCCCGCGCTTAAGCGCCTGAGCAATCAGCGCTGACCCGCAAAAACATGAGCACACCAGCACTACAACAACACTATAAGGACAAGGTTGTCCCGACTCTGATGAAGAGCCTCGGATATACCAATGGCCATCAAGTTCCACGTCTTGAAAAGATCGTGGTCACTTCCTGCATGGGCAAGTCCCCGGACCGTAAAGTCGCCGTCGATGACGCCGTCAACGAGATCCAGAAAATCACCGGCCAACGCCCGTCCATCACATTCTCGAAGAAGGCTGTCGCCAACTTCAAGCTGCGTGAAGGTGAAGCCCTCGGTGCCCGCGTCACTCTCCGTGGCACCCGCATGTGGGAATTCATGCACCGGTTCATCAACGTCACCGCTCCGAACATCCGCGACTTTCGCGGGATTTCCTCGAAGTCGTTCGACGGCCGTGGCAACTACGCCTGTGGCGTCAGTGACCAATCCATTTTCCCGGAAGTCGAAATCGACCAGATCAAGCGCACCATCGGCTTCGACCTGATTTTCGTCACCACCGCGCCGACCGACGCCGAAGGACGGGCCCTGCTCATGGAGCTGGGCATGCCGTTCCGCGACATGAAGAAGGCCAACGAAGTTGAAGCCGTCGCTGCCAACTAACACACCGCACCCAATTCACTAGAAGCACCTGTTATGGCAGTTCTCACCGATCCAATCTCCGATTTCCTCACGCGTTTCAAAAACGCCGCCCGCGCCGGCAACGAGGAATTCTCCGCTCCTTACTCCAAGATCAAGGCGGACATCGCCCGCATCCTCCAGGAAGAAGGCTACCTCTGGAACTATGAAGTCGTCACTGGCGAGCGCACCACGCTCAAGGCCAAGCCGAAGTTCATCGACGGCCGCTCGGTCCTCACCGACCTCAAGCGCGTCTCCACTCCCGGCCGCCGCCACTACATCGGCGCTGGCGAAGTTCCACGCGTCATGTCCGGCCTGGGCATCTCGATCGTCTCCACCTCCAAGGGCGTCATGTCCGGTGGCTCCGCCAAGAAGCAAAACCTCGGCGGCGAGCTCCTCGCCAACGTCTGGTAAACCCTAACTCGCAAAGGAAACCAATACCATGTCACGAGTCGGACTCAAACCAATCTCGCTTCCCGAAAAAGTCGCCGTCAAACTCGACGGTCGCACAGTGATCGTCGAAGGCCCCAAGGGCAAACTCGACTTCCCGCTTCCCGAAGGCATCTCGCTCACCAGCGCCGACGGCACCGTTGTCGTCTCCCGCGCCTCCGAGCTTCGCCAACACAAAGCCCTCCACGGCACCGCTCGCAGCCTCGTCCAGAACATGATTCTCGGCGTCTCCGCTGGCTTCGTGAAGGATCTTGAAATCATCGGCGTCGGTCTCCGCGCGGCGGTCAAGGGCTCGGACCTTGACCTCTCCCTCGGTCGCTCGCATCCACTCCTTCACCCCATCCCATCGGGTCTCAACGTCACTGTCGTTGAAAACACCAAGATTAAGGTTGAAGGCATCGACAAGCAGCTCGTCGGTCAGTTCGCTGCCGAAGTGCGCGGCTTCTATCCACCTGAGCCATACAAGGGCAAGGGCGTTCGCTACGTCGGTGAGAAAGTTCGCCGCAAAGAAGGCAAGAGCGTCGGCAAATAATCCATTACTGTCGTCCACTACCTCACAACCATCACGGCACCATGAGTACCATCAATCGCAAGTCGATCCGTCGCAAGATCCACAACCGCATCCGCCGGAAAGTTTCCGGCACTGCCGAACGTCCACGTCTGGCCGTTCACTATTCCAACCAACACATCTACGCCCAAGTCATCGACGACGCGGCTGGCCGGACCCTGGTCTCCGCCTCCACGCTCGACAAGTCTTTCGAAAAAGCCTCCTCGAATGTCGAGAGCTCGCAGAAAGTCGGTCAACTCCTCGCGGAGCGCGCCAAGGGCCTCAACATCAGCGCCGTCGTCTTCGACCGCGGCGGTCACCTCTATCATGGTAAAGTCAAAGCCCTCGCCGACGCGGCGCGTGAAGCCGGACTCCAATTCTAACGCTCCGACCCGACTAACATCATGGTAACAATTCCAGAAAACGAAACGCCGGCAACTCCGGCAGAGGCCAAACCGGTTCTCGGCCCGATCGCGGGCTCCGCACCATCACAAGGCGGCTATCAAGGTAACCGCGGCCAAGGCGGCGGCTACCAAGGCGGCGGTGGTGGTGGCTATCAAGGCGGCGGTGGCGGTGGCCAAGGCGGTCGCGGTCGTGGCGGCCCACGTCGTGAAGAGCGCGCCGCTCCGACCGATGCCGATGGCAACGAGCTTTCCGAAAAGGTCGTCTTCATCAACCGCTGCGCCAAGGTCGTCAAAGGCGGTCGTCGTTTCAGCTTCTCCGCGCTCGTCGTCACCGGCAACAAGACCGGCAAGGTCGGACTCGGTTATGGCAAGGCGAACGAAGTGGCCGACGCCATCAAGAAAGCCAGCGAAGGAGCCCGCAAGGTGCTCGTCTCGATGAGTATTGTCGATGGCACGATCCCTCACGAAATCTACGCCGAGTTCGGTGGTGGCAAGGTTCTCCTCAAGCCTGCATCTCCGGGAACGGGCATCATCGCCGGTGGCGGTGTGCGTGCCGTTTGCGAAGCCGTCGGCATCCGCGACATCCTCGCCAAGTCGATGGGTTCCTCCAACCATGCCAACGTGGTGAAAGCGACCCTCAAGGCCCTCTCCCAACTCCGCACCCGCGACCAGGTTCTGGGCGCACGCGGCAAGAAAAAGCGGGAGACGGCAATCTAAGATTCGAGACAGAAGACTCCAAGACGCAAGGCATAAGATAAGAACGGATAAGCAATCATTTAGCATCTCCTCCTCTCATCTTAAGTCTTCAAGTCTTGTGTCTTAGGTCTCTTCCCTGAAAACTGAACACTTCTAACTAGCAAACTCCTCATGGAACTTCATTCATTCAGCCCGAACCCGGGATCCAAGCACCGCAACAAGCGTCTCGGTTGCGGCGAGAGCTCCGGCCGTGGCAAAACCTCCGGCAAGGGCAACAAGGGCCAGAAGGCTCGCTCCGGAAGCGGCACCCGTGTCGGTTTCGAAGGCGGCCAGATGCCCCTTCACCGCCGTCTTCCCAAGCGCGGTTTCAACAACTACGACTTCCGCGACAAGGTCGCCGTCTTCAACGTCGGTGAACTCGACGATCTGTTCGACGCCGGCACCACCATCGACGAAGCAGCCCTCCGCGGGCAAGGTCTCGTCAACGGTCGTTGCGACAAGGTCAAGGTTCTTGGCATCGGCGAAGTCACCAAGGCATTCAATCTTGTGGTGTTCAATGCCAGTGCTTCCGCTCGTGAAAAAATCCAAAAAGCGGGCGGCACGGTTACCGAGCCAAGCGCTTGATCACTTCATTTGATCTCTGATTTCCGATGAGGAAGCGCACACCCGCGCTTCCTCATCGTGCTTTTAATACCAGCACCATTCTTCCTACCCACCTGCCATGATTTCAGCGTTTGCCAACACTTGGAAAATTCCCGAACTACGGGACCGGATTCTTTTCACCCTCGCCCTCATCGTCATCATCCGGCTGGGGGTTCACCTCACCCTTCCCGGCGTCGATGCCACTGTCATCAAGGCTTGGTTGGACAGCTTGAAGAACCAGGATCCGACCACCGGTGGCGGCATCACGGCGCTACTAACCGTGTTCTCCGGCGGTGGTCTCCAACAGGCGGGAATTTTCGCGCTCGGGATCATGCCATACATTTCCGCATCGATCATGGTGCAGTTGATGACGGCTGTGGTGCCCAAGCTTTCCCGCCTCGCCCGTGAAGACGGCGGCCGCCAGAAAATCACCCAATACACCCGCTACCTCACGATCTTCATCGCGCTGGTCCAAGGCTTCTTCGTCGCCAAATCGCTGACCCATCCGCAAAATATTCCTTACATGAAAGGGATCGAACGCTTCGGCAATCTGGTTCCCGATCCTTCGATCCTGTGGATGGTTCTAACCGTCATCACGATCGTCGCCGGCACCGTGTTGCTGCTGTGGATCGCCGACCAGATCACGGAAAAGGGCATCGGCAACGGCACTTCCATCATCATCACCGTCAACATCATCTCGGCTTTGCCGGGTGCCTTGATCCAAGCGTGGAACTACTTCGTCACTGGCAAAGGCGTCAGTCCTTTCAACTCGATCATGATGGTCGTGATGATCGCGCTTCTTCTAGTCGTGATTGCGGCGACCATCGCGATCACCCAGGCCCAGCGGCGAATCGCCGTGCAGTATGCAAAGCGCGTCGTCGGCCGCAAACAGTTCGGCGGACAAACCCAGTATCTCCCGCTCAAGGTGAATTATGCCGGCGTCATGCCGATCATCTTCGCCTCCGCGGTTCTATCACTGCCACCGATGATGTTGCAGTGGTTCTTCGCAGGCCAGCCATGGGCCACCAAACTCTACGGCGAACTCGTCGGTGGCGGCACTTGGTATTACATCCTCGGTGGTGTCGGCATCTTCCTGTTCTCCTACTTCTGGGTGGCCATGATGTTCCAGCCCTCGCAGATCGCGGAAGACCTCAAGCGCAACGGTGGTTATATCCCGGGCGTGCGTCCCGGCAAGCCAACCGCCGATTTCCTCGACTTCACGATGACCCGTCTCACCTTCGCCGGTGCCGTGTTCATGGTGGCGTTGTTCATCCTGCCCGTCCTAACCGGTAAAATGGTGGGCCTTCCACCCGGTTCGCTGGTCCTCCATTTCTTCGGCGGAACTTCGCTCCTGATCATGGTCGGCGTGGTGCTCGATGTGATGCGCCAGGTGGAAACCCAACTGCTCCAAAAGCATTACGACGGCTTCCTTCGCAAAGGCAAACTCAAGGGCCGCTATGACCGCCTCAACCAGAACACCGGTGCGGCTCCCAAGACCGCCATCGTCTATCTGTGGACGGTGATTGCGGTGCTCGTGGTGATCGGCATCACGGCCTACATCTACAATAACAACCGTTGACCGCTCCTGCCGCCAAGCCTTTGCGCGTCGTGCTGCTAGGGCCTCCGGCGTCCGGCAAGGGCACCCAGGGGCGGCGGTTGGCGGAGAGCCTCGGCCTCGCTTATCTCAGCACCGGAGCCTTGCTCCGCGAGGCGATGGAGAAGGGGACCGAGTTGGGAAAACAAGCGGACCCCATCCTCGCCCGCGGCGGGTATTTACCGGATGAGCTGATGTGCCCGATCCTCGCGGACTGGCTGTCCCGTCACCCCGGCGGTTGGGTGCTGGACGGATTTCCGCGCAGTCTGCCCCAAGCCGTTTTCCTCGATGAATGGTTGGCCGGATATGATTTGAAAATCGACGCGGCGGTGTCGTTGGAGGTGGCGTTCGAACAACTCCTCGCCCGCATCCGCGAGCGGGTCGAGTGCCCGGATTGCCGCTGGTCCGGCCATCAGTCCCAGCTTACAACCGGAAGCCAATGTCCGGCTTGCGGTCATCCCGCCGGCCCCCGGGCCGATGACAACGAGGAGAATTTCCGCAGCCGCCACGCGGAGTTCGTCAGCCTGACCCAGCCGGTGATCGGGCACTATCGGCGGCTTGGTTTGCTTTGTCCTTGTGATGCCACAGCCCCTCAGGCTGAAGTGGCGGCACGACTCCTTCAATTGCTCACGGCCGACGCTGCTTGAAAAATTCGTTCCTCCATTTTTGCTTTAACATCGTGTCCCGCAGAACCCGCATCCCTATCAAGTCACCGCGTGAAATCGAATTCATGCGCAAGGCCGGCACCATCGCTTCCACCATTTTGCAAGCGCTCGCGAAGGAGGTCGTTCCGGGCCGCACCACCGGGGAAATCGACAAGCTGGCGGCGGAGATGATGCGCGAGCACGATTGCAAAAGCGCCTTTCTCGGCTACCGCGGGTTTCCCGGCTACACCTGTATTTCCGTCAACGAGGAAGTCGTCCACGGCATCGGCGGGCCGCGCAAGATCCTGCCGGGCGACATCGTCAAGATCGACGTCGGCATCATTAAGAGCGGCTTCATCGGCGACAACGCGACCACGGTTCCGGCGGGCGATATCCCGCTGGAGACGAAGCGGCTGTTAGCTGTGACCGAGCAGTCGTTGTTCGAGGCGATCAGCCATGCCCGCGCCGGCAGGAAGCTCGCCGACCTGTGTGGCTCGGTGGAAGACTTCGCAAAACCGCGCGGCTTCACCATCGTCCGCGAGTTCGTGGGCCATGGCGTGGGCCGCCGCCTGCACGAGGAGCCGCAGGTTCCCAACTACCGCCCGCAAGGCAAGTCTCCTACCCTCGAACCGGGCATGACCCTCGCCATCGAGCCGATGGTCAACGCCGGCGTTGCTTCCGTTAGGATACTCGACGACGGCTGGACCGTCATCACCGATGATCGGAAGCCGTCCGCCCATTTCGAGCACACCGTGCTCATCACTTCGGGCGAGCCAGAGATCCTGACCTGGCGGCCCCGCGAGGCCCTGCCAGAGATGTTAGGCCTGCCGCCCTGGTAAGGGGAGCGGGAATCTGCGGTTCTATTTTCCGCTTTAGGATCATCCATTCCACCGAGCGGGGTTCGTCGTAAGGATTCATGATCGACCGGGTGGCTAACACTTTCGAGCTACCGACCGGGATCACGGCAAGCGGGTGCAAGCTTTCCCCTCGGCCCCCAGGCAATCTCATTTTGGGAACGGTGGTTGCGGCGTCTCGCCGCAATGAAAGCTGTGGACGCACAGCAGCGCAATACCGGGGATTTTCCGGAGGATGTGGTTTTGAATCCGTGGGGCGGGTGAGGATAAGGAAATGTTGAAATGCGGCTACCCGTCTTGGAAAACAGGCGAGAATGCCTATGTCACGTTAGATGGCGGCGAGGATGCTGTTGAGCGTGGCGCTCGGGCGGAGGGCGGCGTTGGCTTTGGCCTCGTCCGGGAGGTAGTAGCCGCCGATGTCCACGGGCTTGCCCTGCACGGCTAACAGCTCTTCGACGATTTTCGCCTCGTTGGCTTCGAGTTCTGCTGCGACGGGGGTGAAGATGGCTTTGAGGTCGGCATCGTTGTCCTGCGCGGCGAGGGCTTGGGCCCAGTAGAGCGCGAGGTAAAAATGGCTGCCGCGGTTGTCGGTGCCGGGGACCTTGCGGGCGGGGGATTTGTCCTCGATGAGGAACTTGCCGGTCGCTTCGTCGAGGGTGTCGGCGAGGACTTGTGATTTCGTGATGCCGAAAGTCGCGCTGACGTGTTCGAGCGAAACGGCGAGGGCGAGGAACTCGCCGAGCGAGTCCCAGCGCAGGTAGTTTTCCTGGGTGAACTGCTCGACGTGTTTCGGCGCGGAGCCGCCGGCACCGGTTTCGAACAGCCCGCCGCCGTTCATGAGCGGGACAATGGAGAGCATCTTGGCGCTGGTGCCGAGTTCGAGGATGGGGAATAGGTCGGTTAGATAGTCGCGCAGGACGTTGCCGGTGACGGAAATGGTGTCCTTGCCGTCCTTGAGTCGTGCCAAGGTGTAGAGGGTGGCTGCGGCGGGTGGGAGGATCTGGATGTCGAGGCCGGTGGTGTCGTGATCGGCGAGGTAGGTTCTCACCTTGGCGATGATCTGGCGGTCGTGGGCGCGCTTTTCATCGAGCCAGAAGATGGTGGGAACTAGCGTGGCGCGGGCACGGCTGACCGCGAGTTTGACCCAATCCTGGATCGGCGCGTCCTTGGCTTGGCAGGCACGCCAGATGTCTCCTTTCTCCACTTCGTGAGAAAGGAGAATGTGAGATTTGAAATTTGAAATTTCAGATCCGGCACCGGGGACGGTGACGACGCGGACGGTGCCGTCGGCGGGGATTTCAAATGTCTTGTCGTGCGAGCCGTATTCCTCGGCGGCCTGGGCCATCAGGCCGACGTTGGGGACGGTGCCCATGGTTTTGGGATCGAAGGCGCCGTGCTTCTTGCAGAAGGCGATGGTGGCCTGATAGACGCCGGCGTAGCTGCTGTCGGGGATGACGGCGAGGGTGTCCTGGAGTTTGCCTTGGGCGTCCCACATTTTCCCGGAGGAGCGGATCATGGCGGGCATCGAGGCATCGACGATGACGTCGCTCGGGACGTGGAGGTTGGTGATGCCCTTGTCGGAATTGACCATTGCGAGCGCGGGACCGTTGGTGTAGGCGGCCTGGATGTCGGCCTCGATCACGGCTTTTTGGTCGGCAGGGAGGCTCCCGATCTTGCTAACAAGATCGCCGAAGCCGTTTTTCAGGTCCACGCCGAGTTCGGCGAAGGTGGCGGCGTGCTTGGCTAGCAGATCCTTGAAGAAGACTTCGACGGCGTGGCCGAAAATGATCGGGTCGGAGACCTTCATCATGGTGGCTTTCAGGTGCAGGGAAAGGAGGACGCCGTCTTGTTTCGCCTTGGCGAGCTGTTGTTCGAGGAAGGCGACGAGGGCTTTCTTGCTGAGGACGGTGGCATCGATGATTTCGCCGGGCAGGAGCGCGGTCTTTTCCTTCAGAACGGTGGTGCCGTCGGCGGCGATGAACTCGATTTGCGCGGTGGTGGCCTCGCTAACAGTCACGGATTTCTCGTTCGAGTAGAAATCATTGCCGCTCATGGTGCCGACGCTCGTTTTCGAATCGGCGGACCAGGCACCCATCGAGTGCGGGTTCTTGCGGGCGTATTCCTTGACGGCTTTGGGTGCGCGGCGGTCGGAGTTGCCCTCGCGGAGGACCGGGTTGACGGCGCTGCCTTTGATCTTATCGTAGCGGGCGCGGGCGTCTTTTTCGGCGTCGGTCTTCGGCTCGGCGGGAAAGTTGGGGATGTTGTAGCCCTTGGCCTGGAGTTCGGCGATGGCTTCCTTGAGCTGCGGGACGGAAGCGCTGATGTTAGGAAGCTTGATGATGTTCGCATCCGGTTGGGTGGCGAGCTTGCCCAGTTCCAGCAGGGCGTCCGAAATCCTCTGGTCCGCAGTGAGATTTTCAGGGAACTTGGCGAGGATGCGGCCGGCCAACGAGATGTCCCGGGTTTCCACCGCGATGCCGGAATGCTTGGTGAATGCCTTGATGATCGGCAGCAGTGAATAAGTCGCGAGGGCGGGTGCCTCGTCGGTCTTGGTGTAGATGATGGTGGGGATCTCGGACATGAATTTGGCGGTTTGAAAGCGCGACCGGTCGTTTAGGCCATCAGCCAGCGGCGGTCAAAAGCAATTGCTTCGCCAAATGATTTGGAAACCCACGGGCTGGAATCCGCCTGTGAAACGCGACTGTGAATAACTTGGTGGAAATGTTGGAAACCGCTCATCCTTGCCCATTTGCGAACGATCACGGCCAAGTCGCTTGGGGGGTGGGCCAAGGAAGGCTGCGAAGGATGTGGTGAGAATTATCATCGTTATTGCGGTGGCTTCAAACGCATGATCGGCTCCCAAGTGGCTGATTTCCAAAACGATAGATGGTTGTGAAGAGGTTGCTCGCGATTGCTGCCAAATTGTTCACAAGCGGATCGAGCACTCTGAGTGAGTCTTCTTGTAGATAAAAGTTGGCTGTGAAAATCGTTAGAAATGCGGAATATGCTCAAGAGTTCCGATGTGAATAACTTGGGAAAATCTCACTTTTCATCCCCGTGGATGCCCATGAAACCAAGGAATCGGAGGATCGTCCGGGCGATTTGCCGATGGACACGCCGGGAGGTGTTTGGCGCGGCGAGGCGACTCTCGGGACGGTCGGGCGAATCATCTGCTTCCGGCGGATTCTTTGCGCTTTACGGTTGGCTGCGATCCCTTCAGACAAGTGGCCCCGCAGCACGAAAGCCGTGCGGCGGAACTGTTTAAATCCATCCAAACATTCAATCATGGACATCCAAATCGCCACTCTCTGTGACTTCGCTGCCGACTACAATGGCAAGCTGGTCATTTCCGGAACCTTCGACACCCTCGCGGCCCGTGCCGTGCCAGTGGTGCATCCTTCGTGTGCCCTTGCCATGCGTTTCTGCTTCACCCCGGAAGATGCCGGCCGTCACAAGCTTTCCATCAACATCATCAATGAGGATGGCGAGTCGCTCGACCCGAACAACATGCCGATCGAGCCGGAATTCGAAGTGCAACTGCCGAAGAACGTACCGTTCCTGACCCGCAACATCGTGATGAATCTCCAAGGTCTGCGCTTCGAAGAAGCCGGCATCTACTCGATAGACATCGGTTGCGACGGTGAAATCCTCGTCCGCTTGCCACTGCGGATTGTCCAAGTCACGCAAGGCCCTAACGGCGAATCTCAGATGGCGTAATCTGTTGGGATGGTGTATAACAGCGCCATGTCCGAGACCGCTTCTTTTTCTTGTGCCCTCGTCACCGGTGCTTCATCCGGTCTAGGCGAGGAGTTCGCCCTTCAAATCGCGCCACGGGTCGGCAAGCTCGTTCTTGTGGCGCGTCGCGAGCCGCTGCTCCAGCGGCTGGCAGAGCGCATCCGGGCGGAACACCCGCATGTCGCCGTCGCGGTGTTCGCGGTCGATTTGCAACGCTCGTCCGAACGCGACCAACTGGTTGCCACCTTGGCTGCCAGAGGATTTCTACCCGATTTGCTGGTCAACAACGCCGGCTTGGGAGACTACGGTGAATTCATTGCGGCCGAGTGGGAAAGGCTCCAGTCGATGCTTGATGTCAACATCGAGGCGCTCACTCATCTCACCCACGCGCTGGTCCCCGAAATGATCCGGCGGGGCGGCGGGGCGATCATCAACTTGAGCTCGCTCGCCAGCGTGATTCCGATTCCGGATTTCGCGGTGTATGCCGCCACCAAGGCTTACGTGAGCAGCTTCTCCGAGGCCCTGCGCATCGAGCTGCAGGAGCACCAGATCCGGGTTCTGGCGGTTTGCCCCGGGCCGGTGCGGACGGAGTTCGGAAGCGTTTCGCGGCGTTCTGCCGATTCGCCGGGGATGCCGTCCAAGAAGTCGTTCTACGTGCCGAAGGAACAGGTCGTCGCCGAGGCCCTGACGGCGCTGGACCGGAACGCGGCGCGGGTCTATCCAGGACTGAAGACGGCCGCCGCCGCGCTTTTCTTAGCTGCCTTGCCGATGGTCGTGCTGCGGTTCGCGCTGGGCTTCCGGCTGCGGCGCTGAGCGTAAGTAGTCTAGCCCTTTAGGGTGTCTTCCATGCGTAATGAAGACACCCTAAAGGGTTAGACTACTTACGGCAGAGCAAGCTTCGTGCAGTCCCGCCTCATACCCGCTCGGCCAGCGGCTTGTAGCTGCGCAGCGTTTCACCGGTGTAAATCTGGCGCGGCCGGGAAATGCGACTGTCCGGATCGTCCATGACTTCCTTGTAGTTGGCGACCCAGCCCGGCATGCGGCCGATCGCGAACAGCACCGTGAACATGTTCATCGGGATGCCGATGGCACGCATGATGATGCCGCTGTAGAAATCCACGTTCGGATAGAGCCTGCGGGAAACGAAGTATTCGTCGTGAAGCGCGATTTCCTCCAGCTTCTTGGCAATCTCCAGCAGCGGGTCCGACTTGTGAAGCTGGCCGAGCACCTTGTCGCACTGCTCCTTGATGATCACAGCGCGGGGATCGAAATTCTTGTAAACCCGGTGGCCGAAGCCCATCAGGCGGCGGTTGCCGACCTTGTTTTTGACTTGGTCGAGGAACTTGGTGCCGTCGTCGCCATCCTTGTGGATTTCCTCTAACATTTCGAGCACCGCTTGGTTTGCGCCGCCGTGCAGCGGACCCCACAGCGCGCAGACGCCGGCTGAGGTGGAGGCGAAGACGTTGGCTTGGCTGGAGGCGACCATGCGGACCGTGGAGGTGGAGCAATTCTGTTCGTGGTCGGCGTGGAGCAGGAAAATGAGATCGAGCGCACGGACGATTTCCGGATTCAAATCGTAGTCTTCGCCGGGCAGCGAGAACATCATGTGCAAGAAGTTCTCGGTGTATTTCAGGTTGGTTCTCGGGTAGCTGGGAGGCAGTCCGGCGGCCTTGCGATAGGAACAAGTGGCGATGGTCCGGGTCTGGGAAATGAGTCTCGCGGCATGGGTTGGGAAGGCGTCTTTGAGCGATTGATAGCGGGTTTTGGCGCTCGGATAGGAGGACGACGCGTGGATCATCGCCGACAGGATCGACATCGGGTGTGCCTTCGGCGGAAAGGCATCGAAATGATGCAGCATGTCCTGGTGGAGCATCTGGTTTTCCGTGAGCAGCGCGGAAAATCCCGCAAGGGCGGCGGCCGTGGGAAGCTCGCCGTAGATCAACAGGTAGGCGGTCTCGATGAACGTGCTTTTTTGCGCAAGGTCGGCGATGTCGTAACCGCGATATTGGAGAATGCCTTTCTCACCGTCGATGAAGGTGATCGCGCTTTTGCAGGCCCCGGTGTTGCCATAGCCGGGGTCCAGCGTGATGCAGCCGGTTTTGCTGCGCAGCGTGCTCACGTCGATGCCCACTTCCCCTTCGGTTCCAACAACTGTCGGCAGCACGAGAGGCTTGCCATCGATGATCAATTCCACTGTTCCGTTCATGCGGCGCGATCCTAATCAGCGGAAGTTCGGATATGCCAGCCTGCATTGCAGCGATTTTTCAGCAACCCCGGTCACTACGGAGAGGACCAGAATTTATTCCATTCGGTCACCCGCGTCCGAGTAGGAGCCTAGCAGTTTGACGAGCGAGCAATGGTTGCCGAGTTCCTCCAAGGCCTCGGCGACTTTTCGGTCGTCGCAGTGGCCAGCGAGATCGACGTAGAAAATGTATTCCCAGTCCTTGCGCTTGGACGGCCGGGATTCGATTTTCGACATATTGATGTGGAATTGGTCGAAGGCCTGGAGCGCCTTGACCAACGAGCCGGGCCGGTCGTGGATCGCGAACAGAATTGAGGTCCGGTCGTTGCCGGTCGGCGGGCAGGGCTTCTCGCCGATGACTAGGAACCGGGTCGTGTTGGTGGCCCGGTCCTGGATGGATTCTTGCAGCAGCGTCAGCCCATACATTTCCGCGGCGAGCGGGCCACCGAGGGCGGCGGCTCCCTGCGCGGCTTGATCCTTCGCGATTTGGGCGGCCTTGGTGGTGGAGGAAACCTCGACGAGATCCGCCTCCGGGAAATTCTTCATGATCCAGCTCCGGCATTGGCCGAAAACCTGTGGATGGGAATACAGCGTCTTGATTTCCCCGCGCGGAATCGCCGCCATCAGGCCGTTTTCAATCCGCAGCAAGATCTGCGCGCAAATGTGCAGCGGCGAGTCCACGAACAAATCCAAAGTGTGCGAGATCGCGCCATCGGTGGAATTCTCAATCGGCACCACGCCGTAATTGGCGGCGCGGCGGGCGACTTGGTCGAAGACGTCGGAGATATGGGTTTGCGCGCAATAGTTCACCGAGTGGCCGAATTTCTTGATCGCCGCCTGGTGCGACCATGTCCCTTCCGGGCCGAGGTAGGCGATCGTTAGATCGTCCTCCAGCGCGAGCGCGGCGGACATGATTTCCCGATAGATCGCGCGGATCGACTTCTCCGGCAGGCGACCGTCGTTGATCTCAATGAGCCGCCGCAGCAAGGCTTCCTCGCGTTCGGGCGCGTAAATTTGCAGGCCGTCGCGCTTTTTCACCAGGCCCACTTCATGGACCAGATCGGCGCGGCGGGAGAGCAGGTCGAGCAGATCGCGGTCGATCGTGTCGATTTGGAAACGGATGTCGTCGAGATTCACGGCAAGAAGGGGATGTTAGGCTTCAGTGGAGGATGGGTCGCCGGCGGCGGCTGCCGGAATGCCGACCGCGCCTAGGGCAAGTTGCTGCTCGCCATCGCCTGCGGGGGCGGCGGCGTCCTTGGGCTCGGGCAGCTTCACTTTGCGGAGTTCCGTGGCGTTCGGCAGATCGTCGATGGAGCGGATGCCGAAGTGTTCGAAGAATAGATCGGTCGTTTCATAAAGCAGCGGTCGGCCCGGCAATTCCGCCCGGCCGCCGATGCGGATCAGGTCGCGGTCGAGAAGTTTTTGGATCATGCCATCGCACGCCACCCCGCGGACGGCCTCAATGGCGGCTTTGGTGATCGGTTGGCGGTAGGCGATGATCGCCAGCGTTTCCATCGCCGGGCCGCTCATCCGCTCGGGTTTGCGGCCGGGGAAAAGCTGGCGCACGAATTCGCCGTATTCCAGCTTGGTGTATAGCTTCCAGCCCTTCGGCCGCTCGATGAGGGTGAACGCGCGCCCGCCTTCCTGATAGGCAAGGTTCAGGTCCGCGATGGCCGCCGCGACTTGTTCCGCAGACGTCGCGGTCAGCGCCAACAGCCAGTCCGGCAGGGTGGGGATCTCTTTGCCCTCTTCCGTTTCGCGGACCCTCACATCCTCCGCTTCGGCCACACGGGCACGCACCAACCGGGCGATTTCCTCCGATGGCAGGGGATTCTGGGAGGCTACAAGAAGGGCTTCGACAATGGCGCTGAGCTGCATGCGGGGCCGCACCTTAGGGAGCCATCGGGGTATTTCAAGCCTCCCGCCGAAAACCTGCCAAATCACTTATTTTGCAAACCGTAAACTTTCCGCTTGATGGACTGTGGATCACGGGCTAACCCACCGCGCTCGTCACACGCCCGCAATTCCATTTCGGGCCGGGCCGCGAAAATTTCAATCACCCGCATCCTGATCTCTGCGCCATGGCCGCGAAGAAAACCACCTCAAAACCTGCTCCCCAAAAGGGGAAAGCAAAGCCCGCTGTCAAACCCGCAAAGCCCGTAGCTGCGGTGAAAAAGCCGGCTGCCAAAGCCGCCAAAACGACGGCTCCGGCCAAAAAGCCAGCCCCCGCGAAGAAAGCTCCGCCTCTCAAGAAGGCGATTGCCGCGAAGCCGGTCAAGAAGGCCTCGCCTCCTGTCAAGCCGGTCAAGAAGACCTCTCCTCCTGTCAAGCCGGAGGAAAAGGTGGTGGTGAAGGTGCAAAAAGTTGAAGCCCCTGCAAAGCCAGTCGTTCCTGCGAAAAAGGTGCCAGCCACCAAGCCGCGCTCGTCCGTCGTCGATTTCCCCGCGCCTCCCGCGCCGATCAAGCCACCGTTCGTTCCACCGAAGGCCGCGCCGAGTCACGCCGGTGAACCGGTCGCCCCGGGCAGCAACGGCACCCACAGCCCGGCCTTCGTCCAGAAGCAACGCCAGCGCCTGCTAGACCTCCGCGATGACCTCGTCGATGCCGTTTCCGGCATGGCCCGCGACACCATCCGCAATGCTCCGGAAGGGTCCGAAGCCTCTGGCAGCGGCCAGCATCAAGGCGATGCCGGCAGCGATGCCTACGACCGCGACTTCGCCCTATCCGTTCTCGCGAAAGAACAAGACGCGCTCTATGAAATCGAGCAAGCCCTCCGCCGCATCCAAGCCGGTGCCTACGGCATTTGCGAAATGTCCGCCCGGAAAATCCCGCAAGCCCGCCTCGAAGCCATCCCGTTCGCCCGTCTAACGGTCGAATGCCAGGCCCAATGGGAGAAGGAATATGGCAACCGCCGCTTCCGTCCTTCCAACGAAGTTGGCTTCAGCGGCGGGAAATATGTCGATGATGACGAATCCGAAACAGTTTCTCTTGACGAAGACGACGATTAAAGCAAAGTCCGCCCCCCAAAGTCATGCCACGCGAGATTATCATTCTAGAATGCACCGAAGCGAAAGCCGAGGGCAAGCCGACTTCACGTTACGTCACCACCCGTAACAAAAAGAGCCTCCGCACCCCGGGCCGTCTCGAGAAAGTGAAATTCA
>JANMJJ010000183.1:0-52889 GCA_031371325.1 Akkermansiaceae bacterium
CTTGTAGTTCGGTTGGCGCGAGTGGGGGTCGAAGGCGGAATGCGTTAGGTTGTTCACCTCGGGGTAATGCATCGGGATGAAGATCTGGCCGCGTTGGACGGTCGGCGCGAGATAGACCGAGACGGTGATTTCGCCGCGTCGCGAGCGGACAGTCACCGGGTCGCCTTCCTTGAGGCGGAGCTTGCGGGCGTCGGCCGGGTGGATCTCCAGATAGACGTTTTCCGGATAGAGTTTTTTCAGGATGTCGGACTTGGCAGTGCGCGTCTGGGTGTGCCACTGGCTGCTGGTGCCGCGGCCGGTTAGAAGGAGGAACGGGAAATTGAAATCCACCGGCTCGGGCATGTCGGCGGGCGGCGAGAACAGGAACCTGGCCTTGCAGTTAGGAGTGTAGTAGCGGCCGTCCTCGAACAGGCGGCGGGACTGGAGGTTGGAGACCTGGGACCGTTCCGATCCCTCGGGAAACGGCCATTGGATGCCGCCGAGCTGGTCGATCGTTTCGTAGCCGTCGATGCCGGTGATGTCGCACGGGCGGTCCTTGGTGAGATCGCGCAGCAGCTTGAAGGCGGCTTCCGGGTGGGTCCACTTGGCAAACATCTCGCCGCAGCCCCAGGCGTTGGCGATGAGCCGGAAGATCCGGAAGTCGGACAGAGCCTGGCCCGGTGCCTTTCTAACGGTCTTGAGGGTGCCGATGCGGCGCTCCGAGTTGATGAAGCAGCCGTCCTTTTCGCCCCAGCCGGCGGCGGGCAGGACGAGGTCGGCCACCCGCGCGCTTTCGGTGGTGGCATACATGTCTTGAACCACGAGAAATTCGAGTTTTTCGCGCAGCGCGGCGAGCCGGCCGGAGTCGATCCACGAGTGGAAAGGATTGGTCGCCACGATCCATAGCGCCTTGATTTGCCCGGACTCCGCAGCGGCCAGGATCTGGTCGTAGGCGAGCGAGTAATCGGACGGGATGTTCTCTAGCGGAATGCCGAGGCCGGTGGAGACTTTTTCGCGGTGCGTCGCGTCCGTGAAATCGTGGCCGCCGACGAGCGAGGTGGTGTTGGAAAACAAGCGCGAGCCCATCGCGTTGCATTGGCCGGTGATCGAGTTCGGGCCGGTGCCGGGCTTGCCGATGTTGCCGGTGATCAGGCACAAGTTGATGATCGCCTGCGCCGTCCGCACGCCTTCGTGGGATTGGTTCACGCCCATCGTCCACCACCAGGAGACGCGCTTGTTAGGATCGGAAACGGTGCGTGCGAGTTCTTCGATCACTTCCACCGTTTGCCCGGTCCTAACCGCCACCGCGGCGGGCGAGTAGTCTTTGAGAAATTCGGTGAACTCCTCGATGCCTTCAGTGTTAGCCAGCGATGCGGCGTCCACCCGGCCATCGCGGAGGATGCAATGCGCCAGCGCGTATAACAGCGCGAGATCGCCCTTCGGTTTGAGCGCGATGTGCTGCGTCGCGGCTTGCGCGGTTTCGGTGGCGCGTGGATCGATGACGATGATTTGCGGGTTGCGTTCGTTGCGCATCACCCGCTGCCAGAGGATCGGATGGGCGATGCAAAGGTTCGCGCCGATCAGCACAATCACGTCCGATTCCTCGAAGTCCGCGTAAGTGGCCGGTGGCGCGTCGAAGCCGAACGACTGCTTGTAAGCCGTGACCGCAGTGGCCATGCACTGGCGGGTGTTCGCGTCGCAATGCAAAAAGCCCATGCCGAACTTGAACAGGCATCCGAGAAACGCCATTTCCTCGAAGGGAATCTGCCCGGTTGATAGAAATGCCACCGACTCCCGACCGTGTTCTTCGCGGATGTCTTTGAGCCGCGTCGTGAAAACATCCAGTGCCGTCGGCCAATCGGTCTCCGTTAGTTTCCCCGACTCGTCGCGCAGCAGAGGCATCGTCGCGCGGTCCGGCGAGGCGAGCGGATCGAGCGCTTGCCAGCCTTTTGGGCAGGCCATCCCGAGGTTCACCGGGTAGCCCGCCTGGGGACTCAGGTTGATCGCCTCGCCGTTTTCATCGAGGTGGATCTTCAACTGGCAGCCGGTCGCGCAGTAGCCGCAAATCGATGTCGCCGTCGAGCTCGGCTTGAGGCGTGACGGGATTTTCCCGAGCCCGAAGTGCCCCGGTTCCTGCACCAGATCGCGGGTGAGGGGACCGGTGTGTTGCTTGAGAAATCGGGTGAGCATCGGAAAATGGCAGGCTTCCCGGACAAGCTAGCACGCCGCGTGCGAGATCCCACACCCAATCCGCCGCCACTGCGGGCGAGTTTTCATGGTTGGGATGAAAGCGGCTAATCCGGAGTTGCGACATTCCTGTCGCAACCCATCCAAGCTCACTCGAGACAGGAATGTCGCGACTCCTCACCCTTTCCGCAGCGTCAGGTGGATGATCTCCGCCGACGCGTTGAGCCGCAGCGGGAACCAGTTGCCTGTGCCGTTGCTAACGATTGCAGGACGCCCTCAACGCGGCGATTTCCGCCTCGATGTTTTTGACGCGTTCGGCGGCGTCGATCTGGGATTGGGCCGCCCGGCGTTGCATTTCGAGGGTTTCCATCAGCGCGAGGTAACCTTGGATCACTCGGAGCTTGGTTTCTGCGGCTTCGGCTTCCGCTTCATTTCCTAACTGATTCCAGGCATCCGCGTTGTGGCGCAGTTGGGCGAGCTTGGCGTCGGTGTCGCGCTCCCCGTTCCTAACGGAGCGGATCAGGAAGTCGAGGGATTCCAGGTTGCGTTGCCAGGCGGACTGCTGTTCCGGGTGGAGTGCCAATGGCTTGGAAGGGATTGGCTGATGGTGCAGCGAGTTGATCCAGTAGTTTTTCACCAGGTCCGTCGTGAGAATCCGGGTGGAAGGGGGAATGGCAGGCAGGCTTTGGGCGGCGAGTCCTCCGCATGAGAGTCCGAGCGCCAGCAATCCCGCGATGAAGGAAACCACCAGTTTCATGTTGGCCTGCTACGACGGCGGTGGACGGATTTGTATTCGGGCAATTTCGCCGTGGCATGGCGGGAGATGGCCGGCAGACGGATGGTTAGGGGGAAGGCTTAACCCCAATGGGTTAGCGATGGGGCGGAGCGGAAAGGCGCTTGGTGGGATAGCATCTTCGACGTCACCCGATGAGATTCCTGTTTTTCGCGCATTTTTGTTTTTGTTTTCCTGCCCTCTCGCTGGCTGCTGCGGACGTGACGCTGAGCCAGGACGCAGACGGTTTCAAGATTTCCAACGGTGGACAAGGACCGCAACTGGGTGATGCCCACGAGCCATGATTGGGATGAAGGCACGCCGCTCAATCTGAAGGAAGCGCGGCGCATGACCACCGGCATCCACGTGGGATGGGCCGAGCACAAATACGGCTACTCGGCGCTCCAACGGGCTGCGGTGGAGCGGAAGGCTTGGCCCTACCCATGGTTGCATCACGACGAGTGTCCGCCGGTCGCGGCCCGCAGCGGTCTATCAGGCACGATCCACATCCACGAGGTGCCGACCGTGCCGATTTCCGACGGCAGCCTGTGGGTGGGACTCAGCGCTCCCGAGTATCCGTCGGGCGACCGGCGCAGCCGCGACCCGATCGGTTGGCAGCGCGATGGCAAACACTATCAGTACTGGGTAGGCGCGGGCGGATGGCTCGTTCACCCTAACCGGAGTGCGTCCCGGGACCTATGTGTTGCATGTGTTTGCGGATGGTGTTGCCGGGGAATTCGAGCGCCCGGGCGAGACGCTGCAAGCGGGTGAAATTCAAAACCGATTTCCCGGACGGGGTGAACTACATTGTCGGCAAGAGCGACTGGAAAAAGGATTGGAACATCTGCCAGTCGTGGCTGAAACTTGGGGTTGCGCCCGCGAAAGGTTGCCGCCAAGTTTCGGCCCATGAAAAAACCGTCCATTGGATTTGTCGGCGTCGGGAGGATGGGATCCAATATCGCCCGCCGCCTCGCGGATTTGGGTTACCCGATTGCCGCGATTTACGATCACCACGAGGGCACCGCGACCTCTCTGGCGGTGGAACTCGGCTCACTGGCGGCCAAGACCTTGCCCGAGGTGACCGCCGCGTCCGACGTGATTTTTACCGTCGTCACCGACGATGCGGCGATGCGCGGGATTTTCGCCGGGGACGAGTCCTTGCTCAAGGGCGCGGCGGGCAAGGTGTTCATCAACTGCGCCACCGTTAGCCCGGCGGTGCATGAAGCGGCGGCCGAAGCTGCGGCCGCCGCCGGGGCCACGACTCTGGCGGCGAGCATGGCCTCCAGCATCACCCAAGCCCGCCAAGGCACGCTCTATTTGATGGTCGGCGGCGATGCTGCGGTGTTCGAACAACAGGAGCCGCTCCTCAAGGATATTTCATCCTCGCTGCGGCATGTCGGCCCGGTCGGCCATGCCGGGAAAATCAAGGCGCTGGTCAACATGGTCATGAACATCAACACCGCCGGGCTCGCCGAGGGCCTAGGCCTCGGTGCCGCGCTGGGGCTCGACCTGATAGTCCTCAAGGAAGTTTTCTCCCAGACCGGGGCCAACTCTCGGGTGCTGGAAACCGATGGTGACGACATGCTCGCGCGTGAGCACGACTGTTATTTTTCCGCCGCCCACGCCGCCAAGGATAGCGGCATTGCCAACGCCCTGGCCGCCGCCGCTGGCATCGCTGTCCCGCTGTCCCACGCGACCGAAGCGCAATACCGGAAAATGATCGACCTCGGCCTGGGAGAACTCGATAAATCCGGCGTCGCCGAACTGACTTTCCCCGATCGCGCGGGAGCCTAACCAACTTATTCCATGCTGACTGATAGTGAAATCCGCAACCGCTCGGGTGAGCGCATCGACCACAGCTTCCACCCCGGCACGCGGGCGGATGCGCTGGTGATTCTGGCCCATGGAGTGACCGGCAACAAGGATCGCCCGCACCTCGTCGCGCTGGCGGAAGGACTCGCCGCCCACGGTTGGCCGTGCCTGCGGATTTCCTTTTCCGGCAACGGCGGCTCGGAAGGACGCTTCGAGGATTCCTGCATCACCAAGGAGATTGGCGACCTCCAAGCCGTGCTCGACGTGGTCCCCGACACCGCGCAAGTCGCCTACGTCGGCCATAGCATGGGCGGAGCCGTGGGCGTGCTCACGGCGGCCCGCGACCTGCGGCTCCGTGCGCTGGTTTCGTTGGCCGGGATGACCCGCACTGCGGCGTTCGTGCAGCGCGAATTCTCCGGCGTCACCCCGGGCGAGGGCTGCATGTGGGACGACGAAAATTGCCCGCTTTCGCGGACCTACGTCGATGACCTGAATTCGATCGGCGACATTCTATCAGCCGCAGAGGCGGTGACCCAGCCGTGGCTGTTGATCCATGGCGCTGCGGATGATCTGGTGCCGGTCCAGGACAGCCGCGATGCCTACGCTGCGGCCATCTGCGAGAAGCAGTTCTTGGAAATCGCCGGGGCCGACCACTCGTTCGACGAAACGAACTATCCGCAACTCATCGCCGCCGTGGCACAATGGCTGAAGTCGTCGTTCGGCGGACCGATTGCCAAGCCCACGGGAAACTTCGCCGCTTTCGAGACCAAGATGACTGCCGCCGGGATGGGGGACGCCGCCATCCGGGCGTTCCGCCGGAACTATGAGGCGCTGATGCGCAACGAGACGGGGCTGATCCCGGAGGAGACGATCATGCCGGCGGAGAGGCTGACTTCGTTCGAGACGATCGTTGCGGCGCGGGTCGCGGACGTGGCGTTGCTGTCGCAAGCGGTGGTGATCAAGCTGAATGGTGGGCTCGGCACCGGGATGGGTTTGCAAGGGCCGAAGAGCCTGCTCGCGGTGCGCGATGGTGTGAATTTCCTCGATCTGATGGTGCGGCAAATCCTCGACCTGCGGAAAACCAGCGGGGCCAAGGTCCGGCTGTTATTGATGAACAGCTTCAGCACCAGCGGCGACACATTGGCGCATTTGGAAAAATACCGGGCGGACGGGCTGGCGGATGCTGCGGAGGTGGAGCTGATGCAGAACCAGATCCCGAAAATCGACGCGGCGACGTTCGCGCCGGTGGCGTGGCCGGCAGACCCTGATCACGAATGGTGCCCGCCGGGCCACGGCGATCTTTATCCGGCGTTGGTCGGCAGCGGTTGGCTGGACCGCTTGCTGGCGGAGGGCGTGAAATACGCCTTTGTTTCCAATTCGGACAACCTCGGCGCGATCCTCGATCCGGCGATCCTGAATCATTTCGCTAACAGCGGCGCGCCATTCCTGATGGAGGTCACCCGGCGGACTGCAGCAGATCGCAAGGGCGGCCATCTGGCGGTTAGAAAGTCGGATGGCCGGCTGTTGCTGCGCGAGGTGGCGCAATGCCCGGACGCCGATGTGGAGTTCTTCCAGGACATCGACCGCCACCCCTATTTCAACACCAACAGCCTGTGGCTGCGGCTCGACTTGCTAAAAGAACAGCTCGCCGCAGACGCCGGGGTGTTGCCGCTGCCGATGATCCGCAACAACAAGACCGTCGATCCCCGCGACAAGCAGTCGCCGGCGGTGGTGCAGTTGGAAATCGCGATGGGCGCGGCGATCGAATGCTTCGAGGGAGCGACGGCGATTGAAGTGCCGCGCAGCCGTTTCGCCCCGGTCAAGACGACGGCGGACTTGCTCGCGCTGCGATCCGACGCTTACGAAGTGCTCGATGATGGCCAGGTCCGGCTCGCGGCCTCGCGCGACGGCGTGCCTCCTAACATCATGCTTTCGGATGAATACAAGCTGGTCGATCAGTTGGGGCCGCTGGGCGTCCCGAGCTTGCTCCAGTGCCAATCGCTCACAGTCTCGGGGCCGGTTCATTTCGCCGACGGCGTGGTGATCAAGGGCGACGTGGAAATTAGCAACGCGGGGGGCGAGCGCAAGACGTTGCCGCAGGGGTTGTATCAAGACGCGACCGTCGAACTTTGAGATTCCGGCAGTGATGCGGCAGCAGGCCGCAGAGCTGACCAATTTGGCGTCGTAAGGATATGGCTGCCAGCGTCGTAAGGATATGGCTTAGGCTCGAAAACGGCCGAATCAGCACTTCCAGACGAATCTTGAAATTTAGTCCATGTCGGCTCTTGCCAAGCCTGTTTCCTGTACCTAAGCCGTGAGTCGACATGGCAAACATCGGTCCCTTCGCATTTCCCCCCAATGGTTTTGAAGCGGTAATTTTCGACTGTGACGGCACGCTCGTTGACTCGATGCCTGCCCACTTCGAGGCATGGTGCGAGGCGCTCGCGCTCTACGGCGCAGGCGGCATTTTCAAGGAAGACGTGTTCTTCGCGATGGGCGGCAGGCCCACGTTAGACATCGTGGTCCAGTTGAATGACGAGTACAATCTCAAGCTGGACCCGGTGAAGGTGGCGATGGCGAAACGGGAAGCATTCCTGAAGCGGCTAGACACGGTGACGTTGATCGAGGAAGTGGCCGCCTTCGCGGACACCCTCCGCGGGAAATTCCCGATGGCGATCGCGACCGGTGGCACACGGATGGTGATCGAGAAGACACTGAAAATCGTCGGGATCTCCGATTGGTTTGACGAGGTGGTGACCGCCGACGACGTGACGGATGGCAAACCGGCACCGGATATTTTCCTGAAAGCGGCCCATTTGCTCGGGGTGAGTCCCTCGAAGTGCCTGGCACTGGAAGATGCGCCGGCCGGAATCCTCGCCGCCCAACGCGCCGGGATGCAGGTGATCGCGATTCCGTCGCCGCTGGTTTCAGTCGCGGGTTAAGTCTCTTTGGCGCAGCGCGGCAGCGGATGGTAGTCGTGGACTTCAGCCCAATGCCTTTAAGGATTGGAGGTTGAGGTAAATCGTTGCGCTTCCAGCGCCAACGGCCTGGGCTTTATACACAAGTCACGAGATATCCTTCGTGCAGACGCGTCATCTGCTCAAGGAGCGGCGGAACGTGTCCGCCGTGCCCATGGCAAGCCAATGAAAAGCGCATCCGCTCATTCCATTGTAACCTCATGGACATGGGCGAACACGTTTCGCCGCTCCTTGTGGGGTTGATGCATCGCCCCGCCTTGATCCTGCCGCTTCGGACTTGTGTATAAAGCCTAGGGCAACGCCCTGGGTTCCCGGATCCCCAACCTTTGGTGCTGAAGAACTCTCAATCTTTAAAGGCATTGCGCTGAAGGGCGGGAAAACAGTTTCCGAATGCGCGGGATTCAGAGATAGCGGGATTTGAGGTGGGTTAGATACGCGGCCGTCGAGGGTGGGCTGCCGGTGGCTTGCCGGATGAGTTCGGCGGGATCGAGCGTGGCACCGTGGGCGTGGACGGATTTCCGCAGCCAGCCTAGCAGTGGGAGATAGTCCGCCCGGTCGATGGCGGCGGCGACGGCCGGATCTTGCCGGGCAGCGGCGAATAGCTGGGCGGAGTTGATGTTTCCAAGCGTGTAGGTGGCGAAGTAACCCAGCCCGCCCATCGACCAATGGATGTCTTGCAGGCAGCCGTGGCGGTCATCCTCCGGTGCGAATCCGAACAGCTCGCGGAAACTTTCATTCCATGCTGCGGGCACGTCGGCGACGGCGAGGCTGCCGCTGACCATTCGCCGCTCCAGCTCGAAACGCAGGAGAATGTGCAAGTCATAGGTGGCTTCATCCGCCTCCACGCGGATCGGCGAGAACTCCGCGCGCCAGAGATAGTTGAGGAATTTTTCCAACGGAAATCCAGCTAACTGCGGAAAACATTCCTGCGCTGCGGGATACCATTTCTCCCAGAACGTGCGGGACCGTCCCACATGATTTTCCCACAGCCGCGACTGGGATTCGTGGATGCCCAGCGAAACCGCGCTGCCGGAGGGCAGGCCGAAATCATCGGCGGGCAGGCCTTGTTCGTAGAGTCCATGGCCCGCTTCGTGCAGCACGCCGAAGAGCGACGAGGTGAAATCTGATTCCATGTAGCGGGTCGTTAGGCGCACGTCGCGCGGCCCGAGCGTGGTGCAGAACGGATGGGTGGTGGTATCGATCCGGCCGGCGTTGAAGTCGAAACCGATCGACTCGGCGACCCGCGCGTTGAATTTCTGTTGGGCCGCGACGGGGTAGGGGCCATCCGGCAAATTTGGCGCGCGGGCGGCGGAATTTTCCACCGCGCGAGCCGCGATTTCCCGCGCGGCGGGGCGCATCGCATCGAACAAGCTGGCGACGGCGGCGGTGCTGGTGGCACGCTCGAATCCAGCAAGCAGGGCATCGTAAGGTTCGCCAGCGTAGCCCCAGAGATCGGCTTTTTCGCGGGCGATTCCGAGCAAGGTTTCCAAGTGAGGCGCGAAACTGGTAAAGTCCGAGCGCTCGCGGGCAGCGGCCCAGGCGTGCTTGGCCAAGGAGCTGGCCACCGAGTCGCGGGCGACCAGCTCGACCGGCAATTTGGTGGCGCGGTCGAACTCGCGGCGCAGCTCCCGCAGGTTCGCCGTGAGCTTCGGATCGGTCCCTGGATCGGTGACCTCGGCGGTTTCGAGATCTTTTTTCCAAGCGTCGGAAGTCGCGAGTTCGTGGGCGCGCGAGGATAGCCAGGCGAGCTGGGCGGCCCGGTGTTGGGCGGCGGCGGGCGGCAGATAGGTTTCCTGGTCCCAGCCGATGACTGCGGCGGAGGAGTTGATCACTGCGAGCTCGCGGACTTTTTCGAAAATCGACATGCCCGGTTTCTGAATGAATCCCGGGCGCTGGCAAAGGCGGAAATTCCAAATCCCCGGCGAGCGTCCTCCGGCTTTCCTAACGACCTTCACCCCCACCGCAGCAAACCTAGTTTCTCACGGACCGTTCTTTCGGGCTAACGATTTGTATTGGCACTCCGGCAGGTTCGTCTAATAGTTCCAGATAGTGGATGGTGATTCGATTGATCTAACAAAGGCTCCTGCGGGGGTGGCACCCAGTCGGTTCGCCCGCCTGAGCGGAGCGGTCGCGTTGCTGGCCGGGGCACTGGTGCTGGTCGTGCAGGGGTTCGATCTACCGGTGCTGGGAGGATTCATGTCCGGATGGACGGCGATGAAGCCGACCACCGCGCTGGGTTTTGTCCTGTGTGGTGCGGCGCTGTGGCTGCTGCAACTGGCCGGCCGTCGCGGTGCCCGTGCGGCGCGGCTCTGTGCGCTCATCGTCGGCGGGATCGTCCTGCTCACGCTGGCGGAGTACGCGAGCGGCTGGAATCCCGGCATCAACGAGTTTTTCCTCCGCAACCACGGCACCATCGTCAATCGAGGCAGCATGAAAACGAATGCGGAATTTTGCTTCGCGCTCACGGCGGCGGGGCTTTGGCTGATGAGCCGCCCAGCCGGGAACACCCGCCGGGCCTTGATCCTCGGGTGGCTCGGTGCGATCATCGTCGTGCTCGGGGTGATTGTCCTGCTCGGTTTCCTCGCCGGATTCAAGCTCGGTTACGGCTGGTGGATGCCCACCCGCATGGCGGTCCTCCCGGCGTCGCTTTTCGTGCTGTTTGGTGGCGTGGTGCTGGCATTCGCGTGGCGGGAAGCCGGGGCACGCTGGTTGCTCAAGCCATGGATCACCGTCGGGTTTGCCTCAGGTCTGGCGCTGCTCGTTGCCGTCGCGGTGACCTCACACCGCAACACGGTGCATCTCGTCGAAGCTGCGGACCGGGTGAAACACACGCTCGAAGCCCTTGCAAAAATCAACGAGTTGCGATGTTCCATCGACGAAAATCAAAGTGGCCTGCGCGGCTTTGTAATCACCGGGAACGAGAGTTTGCTCAAGCTCTCGGAGGACGCGATCCCGCAAGCGCTGAGGCAGGTGCGGGAGCTGACGTCTGACAACCCGCGCCAGCAGCCGTTGATCGCCATGTTGGGAAAACAAATCGACGAGCGGTGGCAGATCGTGCGGCAAATCCGTGAGCTGCGGAGGCGTGCGGGATTCGACGAGGCTGCGGCGCTGACCGCCAGCGGCATCGGCGAGCGGGCGATGACTGGAATCCAGGGACGGCTGAGCGAAATGGAGGCAGAAGAACAACGGCTGCTCAAGGATCGCATGGCACAGTCGAAGGCGATCACCGACCGGACCATCGGGATGCTGCCGCTTGGCGTCGGGCTGAGTCTGGTTTTCCTTGGCATGGGCTTGCTCCGCCTGAACCGCGAGACGGCGGTGCGCCAGCAAACGGCCGATGCGCTGCTGCGCAGCCGGCAGCGGCTGGGGTTGGTTTTGGAAGCGGCGGACATCGGCGAGTGGTTTTTGGACCCCGTCACGCTTACCGCCAGCCGTTCGCTGAAACACGACCAGATTTTCGGCTATGCCGAAATGCAGCCGCATTGGAACTACGGAATGTTTCTCCAACACGTTCACCCGGAGGATCGCGACCGCGTGGACCAGATATTCCAGAATGATTTCGTGGCGGGGCGCGGCGGGGCTTTCGAGTGCCGGATCATCCGCCATGACGGGACGCCGGGCTGGATCTGGGTGCATGGCTCGGCGGTCAAGGACGAGGCGGGGCGCACGGTGGAAATGCTGGGCATGGTGCGCGACATCACCGCGCGCAAGCGGGCGGAGGAAAAACTGCGCGAGAGCGAGGAGCGGCTGCGGCTGGCGATGGACGCGGCGCAGATGGGGTCGTGGGATTGGGACATGCTCACGGGCGAAATCCTGTGGACACCTCATCACGAAATTCTCTTTGGTTATGAGGCGGGCACGCCGCGCCGCGGCTACGCTGATTTTCACAATCGACTCCACCCCGACGATGTCGCGCGGGTCGAGGCGCGAGTGCAGGAATGCCTCGCGAATCGGACGGATTTCCACTGCGAATTCCGCGTGGTGTGGCCGGACGGTAGCTGCCACTGGATCTCCGGCTTCGGGCGTTTCCACTACGACGCCGGAGGCCGCCCGATCCGTATGCTCGGGATGATCGAGGACGTCAGCGAGCGCAAGCAAGCGGAGCAGGAAATCCGCAGGCTCAACGCCGTGCTGGAGCAGCGGGTGGAGGAGCGGACCCGCGAACTGCGAGCCACCAACGCGAGCCTCACCGATTTCAAGGCGGCTCTCGACGAACACGCTCTGGTCACCATCACCGACCCGGACGGGCACATCACCTACGCCAACGACAAGTTCTGCGCGGTTTCCCAGTATTCGCGGGAGGAACTGATCGGGCGGAATCACCGGATCGTCAATTCGGGTTTCCATCCGAAAGCTTTGATGCGCGACTTGTGGGAGACGATCATGAACGGCCGGGTCTGGCACGGTGAGATCAAAAACCGCGCGAAGGATGGCTCGTTCCATTGGGTGGAGACCACCATCGTTCCCTTCCTCGACGAGGGCGGAAAGCCGGCCCAGTTCATCGCGATCCGCACCGACATCAGCACCCGCAAAGAGGCGGAGGCGGCACTCGAACTGAGCGATTTCTGTGTCCGGCAGGCGTCAGTAGCCACCTTTTGGGTCGCGCCCGACGCCCGCATTCTGCGCGTGAACCCCGCGGTTTGCGAACTGCTCGGCTACACCGAACCCGAGCTGCTCAGCATGGCCATCACCGACCTTGACCCGGCTTTCAAGGCGGAGCGGTGGCCCTCACATTGGCAGGAGTTGCGGGAACTCAAACGGATGTCTTTCGAGACGTCGCACCAACACAAGGACGGCCACCTCATCCCGATCGAGGTGGATCTGAACTGGTTGGAATTCGAGGGGCAGGAATACAACTTCGCATTCGTCCGCGACGTGACGGCACGCAAGGCGGCCGAGGAGGAAATCGGCACGCTCAACGCCGGCCTTCAGAGCCGCGCTGCGAGGCTGGAGATCGCGGTGACCGAACTCGACGCGTTTTCCTATTCCGTCGCGCACGACCTGCGTGCCCCGCTGCGCGCGGTGGACGGGTTCTCGCGACTGATTCTCAAAGAACAGGCCGCGTGGCTCGACGACAACGGCCGCCGGATGCTCGGCGCGATCCGCAACGAGTCCCAGCGGATGGGGCATCTCATCGACGACCTGCTGGCCTTTTCCCGGCTCGGCCGCCAGCAAATCGAACCGGTGCCCATCGACATGCACGCGATGGCGCGGGAAGTCTTCGACGAGCTCGCCGCACACGAACCGGAGCGCACGCTGCAGCTCGATCTGCAAGCGCTGCCGCCCGCTTGCGGCACGCCGCAGATGATCCGGCAGGTGTGGGTGAACCTGATCGGCAACGCCATCAAGTTCACCCAGGAACGCTGGACCGGCGAGATCGAGATCGGCGCGCGGGAGGGCGAGGACGGCGTGCCGGTTTACCACGTCAAAGACAACGGCGCGGGCTTCGACATGCGTTTCGTGGAGAAACTCTTCGGGGTCTTCCATCGCCTGCACAGCCAGCAGGAGTTTCCGGGCACCGGCGTGGGCCTGGCGCTGGTCCAGCGCATCGTGCAGCGGCACGGTGGCCGCATCTGGGCGGATGCGGAAGTCAACCGCGGTGCTACATTTTATTTCACACTACCGAGTCAATAGCAATGAACACACCACTTGAAATTCTTCTCGTCGAAGACAGCCTACACGATGCCGAATTCGCGATCAACGCCCTGAACCGCGCCAATCTCGCGGACCACCTCGTCCACGTCACGGACGGCCAGGCGGCGCTCGATTTCCTCTTCGGTAGCGGTGCCTTTGAGGGGCGCGATGTCAAGGTTCAGCCCAAAGTCGTGCTGCTCGACCTGAAGATGCCGAAGGTGGACGGGATGGAAGTGCTCCGCCAGATCAAGGCCGATGCTCGCACCAAACTGGTGCCGGTGGTGGTGTTGACCTCGTCAAAGGAAGAACGGGACGTGACCGCCGCCTATCAGCTCGGTGCCAGCAGCTATGTCGTGAAGCCGGTGGACTTCGATGTTTTTTCCGAGGCCATCGTCTCCCTCGGATTCTATTGGTTGAAGTTGAATGACACTTGCAACGGTTGAACCCGATCGTCTCGGGTTCACCGCAGCCACCGTGATCAGATGCCCGGTCGGCGGCACCATCAGGACCGTGGACCAGCGTCTAGATCTGGCGGGTTTCAGACTCCTGCTTTTTGGAAACGGCGTCCCGGATTTTATTGCAGGCTGGCACCAGCGGGTTGTTGCCGAACTTTCGGACCATCTGGTTTGGACCACCACCCGCCGAAATTATCCGGTGGATCTCGCGCCGCCCGCGCCCGACACTGCCGCCCGCCACCTTGAGAAAAATCATCCACATCGACATGGACTGCTTCTACGCCGCGATCGAGGAACGGGAAAATCCCGCCTTGCGCGGCAAGCCCGTCGGCGTCTCCGGCAGCGACCGCCGCAGCGTGCTCACCACCGCCAACTACGAGGCGCGCAAATACGGCTGCCGCTCCGCCATGCCCGTTTTCAAAGCCCTCGCGCTCTGCCCGCAGCTCATCCTCGTGCCCGTGCAGTTCGATCTCTATCGAGCCGTTAGCTCGCGGATCCGCGCCATCTTCGGCCGCTTCACCGACCTCATCGAGCCGCTCTCGCTCGACGAAGCTTACCTCGATGTTTCCCTCCTCCAGAGCAGCGGTGAGTCGATCGCTCGCGAGATCCGCGCGCAGATCTTCGAGGAAACCGGCCTCACCGCCTCCGCCGGCATTTCGTCCAACAAGCTCATCGCCAAGATCGCCTCCGACTGGCACAAGCCCAACGGCCAGAAGCATGTCACCGATGAGCAAATCCCCGCCTTCATGGCCGCCCTGCCCGTCGGCCGTATCTGGGGCGTCGGCCGGAAAATGCGCGAGAAACTCACCGCCCTCGGCATCGAAACCTGCGGCGATCTCCAACAGCTCGACCAGATCGAACTCTCCCAACGTTTTGGCAAATGGGGCATCGAGCTTTGGCACCTCTGCCGCGGCATCGACGACCGCCCGGTCACCCCGGACCGCACCCGCAAGTCCGTGAGCAGCGAAACCACCTTTTCCGAAAACATCCAGATCCTGCCCGCTCTCATCCCGCCGATGCGCGGCTTGCTGGAAGGCCTCATGGAAGACCTCGCCAAGTCCCACGCCGACCGCGTCATCCGCTCGCTCGTCGTGAAAATGAAGTTCGCGGACTTCCACCGCACCACCGCCGAGCGCGCCGGCCACCTCGTCGATCCCGCCATCTTCGAGGAACTCCTCACCGAAGCCTGGAAACGCGGCAACAACCGCGCCGTCCGCCTGCTAGGTGTCGGCGTCCGCTTCGAGGACCCGAGGGAAGAGGAGCAGATGGAGTTCTTTTGCTGACCGGGACACATTCCACAGGTTGCCAGCTCGCACCCGTCCGTCACCCTTCACCGCCGCCTGCCGGAAGGCGGATTCGCCATCGAGCGCCACACCGGGCAGAGCAGCCCGCTCCCGGAAATCAGTGCCTCGCTGGCACTCGCCGATCTTTACGAGCGGGTGGAGTTCCCGTCCCGGGAGGTTCTGGATTCACTCCGCGCCCGGCTTGGCGGCTTTCTGATAGTAGGCGCGCTCCTCCTTGGTCAGTTGGCGGGTGACACCGTATTGTTCGCGCTCTTCAAGGGTGAGCTTGCGGGTGACCCGTTGCGTCGCCAAACCATAAACCCACCAGGGCTGGCTGTTATAAATTCGCGCGGTGCCGTCGCGGCTGGCGGTGATGATGTAGTTGCCGTCGTTGCTGAAGCGGGCCTCGGTCAGGGTTTCGGTGTGGCCTTTCAATTCGGCGCGCGGGCGGAAGTCCGGCACGGTCCACAGCCGGGCCACTCCGTCGGCGGCGGCGGTTATAAGCAGGGTTCCATCTGGATCGTACTCGGCACTCCTCACGGCGACCCCCTGGGGAATGGTTTGCAACAGCGCGCCCGAGAGCGGGTCCCAGACGCGGCAGAATCCGTCCATGCAGGCGGTCACCACCTGCTTGCCATCCGGGCTGAACGAGGCGCTCATCACGTTGTCGCTGTGGCCGTGCCTCGGGTCGGTGTTGCCGGGCAGGAGCACCAGTTTGCGGCCATCATGGGAGTCCCAAATCGTGGCGGTGCGGGCGTCGAAATCCGCAGTCACGATTTTCGATCCGTCGCGGCTGAAGCGCGCGTCGTACACCCGGTTTCTCGCCAACTCCGCAGGTAAGGCGTCTTCCAGGATCAAACGGTTGAGAATCCGCCTGTCGTTGTCATCAAGGTTCCGCAGCTTGAGTTCCTGGGTCATGGGACGCATGACAATCGCGCGGAAGGCGGGTTCGTCCTTGAGAGATCCGTCGCGGACGATCCGGTCCAGCAGGTTCTTCACCGCGTTTTTGTAAATCCCGGCGTCGGTCGATGGATTCGCAATCAAGGCGCGGTCCTCGTCGGTAAACCGGCTTACGAGGAATGCGCAAACCGGGTCGAGCGGGGATTTTAATTTGCCGATCAAACCTGATAGATTTTCGAAGCTGTCACTGGCGAATTCCCGGCGATCCGGAACGAGCATCAACTCCGCGCCGCCGTCCTGTGCATTCCAGACCCGGGCGCTGCCGTCGTTACTGGCGGTGACGAGCCGTTTGCCCGCAGCATCGAACCGCGCCTGATAGACGGTGCCGCCGCCTTCGCCCTGATGTCCGGAAATCTGGAATTTCGGCCGACCGGTCAGCGCGTCCCAGACGATGGCGGTCTGATCGCTGCTGGCGGTCACTAGGCTGGAGCCGTCCGGACTTACCGAAATCGCGCGGATCTCTTTGGTGTGGCGGATGGCGTCCGCAGGCGAAGGTCCCCAATGTTCCAGCGGTTTTTCCGTGAAGGCATCCATGGCCCGGAGCTCGCCCGATTGCGTCCCGGCGAAAGCCAACAAGCGCTCGCCGGTTCCCGCGCCACCCTTCGAATGATAGACGTCGGCGGCCCAGCACGAGAAGTCCGGTTCGCCGAAGACGGTAACTTCTCCGCCGGGCGGCACCTTCCACAGCCGCGCCGATCCGTCGTCGCCAGCGGTGGCGATCGAGCGCCGGTCGGGACTCACCGCGACGTCCCGGATCCATCCCTTGTGGCCCTTTTGATTCGCTAACAAGCGCAGGACTTGGACGGATTTAGCATCGGGATAATAGGAGCCGATAGACTCGTCCGCCGCATTGCCCAAGATCCAGAAGCGGATCGCCGAGTCGTTGCAAACGGTGACGAGGCGATCGTCAGCGATGAAGGCCACGTCCATCACAGCGTCGGGGTGCCCTTGGGCCGCAAGCTGCATGCCGGTGGCCGCATCCCAGATCCGCACATGGCGGTCGTTGCCGGCGGTGGCGACGTATTTGCCCGAGGGGCTGAGATCGGCATCGTGCAGCGTCTCGTGGTTAGATGCGACGAACTTTCCGAGCACTTCCGGCGGCAGCGCGGGGGCGGAAATCCCCGACGGTGCTACCGGCCCGGGATTCCCCCCCTGCAAAGCCGATTTGATGTCCCAGAGAATCGCGATCCCGTCATCGGACGCCGACAGCAGTTTCCCGCCGTCGGCGCTGAACACGACGCTGCGAATCCGCTTGGTGTGGTGGACCCGCCCGCTGCCTAACGGTGACGCGAGCTCCTTGCCTGTTGCCGGATCCCAAAGCCGGATCAGGTTGTCGTAGCCGCCGCTGGCCACCAGTTTGCCGTCGGGGCTGAAGGCGGCCGAGGTGGTCCAATTGTGATGGCCCGTGAACGTGACGAGCGGCCGGGTCAGCACGCGGGGAGCACCGTTCGCAGGTCCGCGCAGCGACTCCACATCCCAGATACACACGGCTCCGTCGTCCCGATAGGTGGTGGTCACCACGCGTTTGCCATCCGGGCTGAAACGGGCGCAGGAAACCGTCGTCTTGCCTCCCGGCATCGCGCCGAGGTCGAGCCGCGCGATTTCCTTGCCGCCATCCACATCCCAAATCCGGGCGGTACCGTCCTGCGACCAGGCACCGGTCACAAGGCGCTGGCCCTCCCGATCGAAATCGACGCTATAGACCTTGGAGGTATGGCCCTGATAGAGCTTGCGGATGAGCGATTCCCGGGTCGCGGTGCGCAGCGCCATCTCGATCTCTGGCGGCACCACCTCGCGGGGGCTTTTGTTAGGAAACGCTGCCGCCGCCGATTCGATCGACAGCAGCAAGGCCAACTCCGGATCCTGGCTGCCCACGTTGATTGCATTGAGCGCCCGCGCGCGAGCATCCGATAGATTGCGGGCTTTCTCGGACTGTTCCCGGGCTTTCACCGCCAGTTTTTCGGCTTTCTGAACCTCAGACCTAGACCGGAACAGCACCAGCGCCATCACCGCGAGAGCGGTGGAAACGGCGATCACCGCCCAGACCGCTCGCACCGCATTGCGCATCCGCCGCAAGCGCTTTTTCTCGATGTCCTGGGCCTCCTTGAGTTGCCGTCGCTCGACTTCTTGCTGGTCCTCTTTGTGCTTCCGGGCCGCCAATTCCTCGCGCTCCTGCCGCAAGTGCCGGCTGCGGATTACCACCCGCGTCAGCACGTCGTGGGTCAGTTCGATGTGGGGTGTGCCGAGGCGGTCCTCTCGCCGCAACAGGCGGCGATCCACCAGGCATTCGATCTCCTCGTCGGTTAGGTCGGCGAGGATCGCCTCTTCCACCGGCACCGTGGTGCGGAATCCGGAGGCGGTCACCAGCCGGTCTTCGATGAACGCCCGGTCGCGTGAATCGAGTCCTTCGAGACTGCGCTTGTAGAAATCATCGAGGATTTGGTCGCTCGACCGTTGCACCTGCTCAAGCGTGATCTCACACCGGTCTTCCTTGATCCGTTGCAGGTTCAGCTCGCTGCAAACCAGGCTGAGAAGGGCCGGCTCCACCCGTAAATGCTGCAGCTCGACTCCGGCGCTTTCCTGGGTGATGATCGCTTCGACCTCGTTGGCGGCGGCTACGAAGCGGACGATTTTGCGGGCGACCGCTTCTTCCACCAGATTGCCGCCGGGCTTCATCACCACTTCGAGCGCCTGCTCGCCGGTCATGTGGGTCAGCGCGTGGCGGTTGTACATCACCGAGGGCATGTCCTTGCTCAGGCTGTCGAGGCGGGAAACGAAATCCTCCCGCAAGCTGATGATCAGCTTGTAGTGGCGCTCGTTGTAAGGCGCGGGAAGCTTGGCGCTGCCGGAAACCACGCGCTCGCGAATGCGCTTGGGAATCAGGTTTTCCGCCACGGCGGCCAACTCCTCTTGGATTGCAACGATCTCCGGGCGGTTGCGGCCCAATGTGAACAACTCCTCGAACTGATCGAACACCAGCACCGGCGTGACCGGTTGATTCTTTGAATCCCAGAACACCACCCGGTGGAGATACTCCCACACGTCATTGCTCTCGTCTGCCAGCGCTTCGTTGAGAACCTCCACCTCCATCTCGCGCGAGGAGATGGCATTCTCGATCTCGGTGCGGACCTGGCGACCGTAGGGCGTTTTTCCCGAGTGATCCAGCCGGATCCACACCGGCAGGAACTGCTCCTGACGCAGCTTCGGGAAAAGCCCCGCTTTCAACAGCGATGACTTGCCGGTGCCCGAGCGACCGAACAGCACGGTTAGAACTTCGCGCCGGACGAGCCGTAGCAGATCGAGCGCATCCTGCTCGCGACCGAAAAACAGATTCTGGTCGTCCTCGCTGTAGGGCAGCAGCCCGAGCCACGGCTGCATCCCGGCGTCGGCCGCAGGCGTGCTCATACCGTTCTCCTTTCCTTCCGCTGGTCGCGGATGCGTTCCTTGGTATCCGCCACCAACCCGGCGAGATTCTCTAACCGGGAAATCTGGACCTCACGGAACTCGGCCGGGATCGCCTCGTCCTTGGGCGACGTGTCATCGATCACCAGCGGCAAAATGAACTTGAGGGTGTTGAAGCGGAATTCCGCCGCCTCGATCGCCCGCTTCCATTCGAAGCGGTAGAACCACGGCTTCGGGTCGGTGGAAATCGAATGCCGCGAGATCAGCGGGACGAAGGCGAAACACTTGAAAATATGATTCGCGATCTTCTCCTTGTAGCGGTCGCCGGGTTCCAGATCGGTCTCATCGAACCAGACGTCGATGCCGGCATCCCGGAAGCGGCCGGCGATGTTGCGGGCGATGTCGCGGTCCTCGCTGCGGAAACTGATGAACACGGATTCCGGCTCCATGTCGGACGGCAGGCCATCGTCGCCCGCCGCCGTCGCGGGGTCTTCTTCTTTGGCGGCTTGCCCGAACTTCGCCATCCACCTAGCGTACAACTCGGCGACGAATTTCGCGGCGTCGCCCTGGGTGTAAACATTGGTTTTCTTGCGTTCGAGGAATCCCACCAGCTCACGGTCCTGGAATGATAGATCATCCGCCAGCACCCCGGGGACACCCACCGTGAACAACTCGTCGCCCTTGGCCGCGACCAGGAAAAAGCGGGTCAACCAGCCGGGGAAACTACAGCCGAGCGTCAACAGGCGCTTGTCGCGGAACTGATCGAACAGGTTGTGCGGCCGGAAGTCGCGCGATTGCAGCCGGTGCGCATACTGTAGGATGTCCTCGTCCGTCACCGCGAAATCATTCATCGGATTGAGCGCGCCGAAGAAATGATAGACCGTCGGACTCTCCTCGGGTTGGAAGTCGTTGGGGAGATCGACGACCTTTTCCTTCTTGCAATAAGCAAAGTTCCGGCAGCGCGGTTTGCCGGCGAAGCGGACTTGATTGATCGCCTGCTCCAACAGCGAATCGAGGGTCGTCGAAACGAACAGATCGAAGTGGGTGATCGCGGCGAGTTGCTTCAGCGGTTCCGGCGTCGGCCATGTGCGCTCGGCCAGAATCTCGCGGATCTTGTAATAAATCTCGTCGCGTTCATAGCCCTTTGGGTGATGGGGCTGCTGTTCGAGGAACTCGTTGACGACGTGATAGAAGCCATAGCCCGGCGCGAGGTTCTTGGGGTCTAGTTCGAGCCGCCCCACCAACTGCTGTGCCAGATAACGGTGGAGCGTGATCGGTTTGCCCTCGACCTCGAGGATCAACAGCTCGGGGCCGATGACCGGAATCACCTGCCGGCCCTGGATATCCGCCAGCAAGCGTTCCCAATGTCTTTCTTCCAGATTCATAGGCAATCGCAGGGATAGATAACTTCGCATGTTATAGCAAGTCCGCAGTTCAGGGCATGGTCTTGGCTTACCCGTGCCTAACCGGGGGATCGTCACAAGGAGGGGCGATACGTGATCGCCCACGTCCATGAAGTGCCAATGAGAAGCGATGATCGCTTTTCATTGGTTTCCCATGGGCACGGCGGACACGTTCCGCCGCTCCTTGAGTTTCGCGCGATCTAACCTTCCCGCCGCGCTTTCCGCTTTCCGCCTTCTATCTTCTGCGCGTGTCCCACCTCTCCACCTCGCTCGCCGAATTCGTCAGCTACGTCCAGACCCACCTGACCGGCGACGAGAAAGGCGAGTCCGCCGACTTCCTCGACCATTTGTTCCGCGCCTTCTCCCAAGCCGGGCGCGAGTGGCGCATTGGCATTTGGAGTATGAGACGGTGGCCTGCCATCCCGGCGGTGGTGGTGGAAGAGGTGCTCGCCACCAACGACGCCAACCTCTGCGCCAACGAAACCCTGCAAAACCTAAAATCTTTCAACGGTGTCGCCGGCAGCATGTTCTTCCGTTGCAAGAACTGGGTCTTTGAAAATTGCGAATGGGGTTTCATCGATATCGGCCAAGGCAGCGGCGACGGTGAGGCATTTGACTTCGAGGGCAATTGCGACAACATGACGATGAAAAATTGCAGCTTTCACGACACCGATGGTCCCGGATTTTTGCTTTGTTGTTACGCCTCCGATGGCAATCCGAACAAAGGCATCGTCATGGAGAACTGCCTCATCAATGCGAAATCCAAACGACCGCTCCAGCCGCGCGTGAAGGCATCAATCTTCACGAAATGTTACCTCAAGGATCTCAAGGACGCCTGCCGCTTGCCGAAACATTCTGCCAGGATGATCTCCTCCACCGAGGGCGAAAAGCAGATTTTCCAACTCGCTTTCGCTGGCCCGGTGACGATCAATGAATTCAAGATCAAGGAAGACGCCGCCTCATCGGTCGCCCGCTATGCGATCGAATGCTGGGACCACAAACAGGCCCGCTGGATCAACTGCTTCAACGGCATGGGCATCGGCGCGGAATTCGTCTGTCCAATCATCAGTCGCAGCACCACCAAAGCCCGGCTGGTGGTGGTCCGCACCAACAAGGACAAAGCCGTGATCACTTCCTTCGATGCTTTCAACGAACCGCCTGGCGACGGTTTCGACGTCTCCAAGGGCGGCGTGACTCCAAACCGCGTGGGCAAGTAACGCCAAAACATGATCCGTCGTCAGGGAATCCGTCGAAATTTCCAGGCGGGTCTATGGCTCTTGCATCATTGGCCGATCCATGTCAGCCATTTCGCTTGGCAGCAGGGACCAAGCGAACGCAACCGCAAATTCGCCTTTCTTCTCGCCGGCGGGTAGCCTCTCCGTTCCAGTCTTTCAGTTTTCAGCATTTACCCCTATGTTCTCATCACTCTCCGACAGTCTCGACAAGACCTTCCGCAACCTCCGTGGCGTGGGCCGCATCTCGGAAAAAAACATCGCCGACGCGCTGCGCGAAATCCGCATCGCGCTGCTCGAGGCCGATGTCGAATTCGGCGTGGCCAAGGATTTCATCGCCAAGGTGAAGGAAAAAGCCCTCGGCGAGGACGTGCTCAAGTCGATCAAGCCCGGCGAGCAGATCGTCAAGATTTTCCATGACGAACTCGAAGTGTTGTTAGGCGGCGACCAGGCCCCGCTCGATCTCAACCCGCCCGCCCGCATCCTGATTTGCGGACTCAATGGAGCGGGCAAAACCACCACCTCCGCCAAGCTCGCCAACCGCCTAAAGAAGGAAGGCCGCCGTCCGCTGCTCATCGCCTGCGATCTCTATCGGCCCGCCGCCATCGACCAGTTGGCCGTGTTGGCGAAACAGATCGACGTCCCGTGCTACACGCCGGAAGCCACCGAAACCGATGTCGTCAAAGTCGCGGGAGAGGCACTCGTCTGGGCGGAAAAACAACAAGGCACCGTGCTCATCTTCGACACCGCCGGCCGCCAGGAAATCGACGAGCGGCTCATCGCCGAGCTCAAGCGCCTGCATGCTTTCCTCAACCCGAAGGAAACCTTGTTGGTCGCCGATTCTGCGACCGGCCAGCAGGCGGTGTCCGTGGCCCGGCACTTCGACGAAGCCGTCGGCATCACCGGCATCATCCTGACCAAGCTCGACGGCGACGCCCGCGGCGGTGCCGCGCTGTCGATGCGGGCCGTGACCGGCAAGCCGATCAAGTATGCCGGCGAGGGCGAGAAGCTGGACCAGTTGTTCGAGTTTCACCCGAGCCGCATGGCCGACCGGATTCTCGGCATGGGCGACATCGTCGGGATGGTCGAACAGGTCGCCGACAAGGTGAACGAAGCCGACGCCATGCGCTCGATGAAGCGCATGCAGGAAGGCAAATTCGATTTCACCGACTTCCTCGACCAGATGAAGATGATCCAGAACCTCGGCCCGCTCGAAGGTTTGTTAGGCCTGATGCCCGGTTTCAGTAAGATCAAGAAACAGCTTCCCGCCGGAGCCTTCGACACCAAGAAAATCAAGCGCACCGAGGCCATCGTGCTTTCGATGACGATGCAGGAACGCACCCGTCCCGAGATCATCAAAGGCTCGCGCCGCCAGCGGATCGCCGCCGGCTCCGGCACCTCGATCATGGAGGTGAACCAGCTCATCAAACAGTTCGGCGAGATGCGCAAGATGATGAAGTCGCCCACCAAGATGGGTGCGATGATGAAGCAAATGGGCGGTGCCGGCGGCATGAAAGACATGATGAAGGGGCTCGGCGGCGGCAAGTTCCCATTCTGAAACACTTAACCGCGAATGAACACGAATCGACGCGAATTCAGATTCAAAACGGAGCAATTGATTTCACTTCTTGATTGGCGTCCATTCGCGTCCATTCGCGGTCGATCTTTTCTGTTTTGAAAGCGGAACCTTATTACATCTGCGGCCCCACCGCCTCGGGAAAATCTTCCCTCGCCGTGGAAATGGCGGAGAAGCTCGACGGCGAAATCGTCAACGCCGATGCCTTCCAACTCTATCGGGGATTGGAAATCGTCAGCGCCGCTCCATCAGAAGAGGAGTTCGCCCAAGCACCCCACCACCTCTACGGCGTGTTAGAGGCGACCGAGTCGGCGGATGCCCAGCGTTATGTGAATCTCGCGCAACCTGTCATCGCGGAAATCCAAACCCGCGGGAAGACGCCGATCATCACCGGCGGCTCCGGACTCTATCTGAAATTCCTCACCCACGGCGCGGCCCCGCTGCCCACCGCCGACGCCGCGCTGCGGGCGGAGATGGACGCCCGGCCGCTGGAGGATCTCGTCGCGGAACTCCAGCGGTTGGATCCGCTGGAAGCCGCGCGCACCGCCTTGCAGAACCGCCGCTTCGTTTCACGGGCTCTGGAGATCTGCCTCCTCAGCGGGAGGAAAGCATCCGATCTCCGCGACCAATGGGAAGCCAAAACCGCGGGGATTTCCTCGCAACTGCGCGGTCTCGTCATCCAACGCAGCCGGGCCGATCTTCACGCCCGGATTGCGCAGCGCACCCGCGCGATGCTGGACGGCGGCGCGCTGGAGGAAGTCGCGGCGTTGCCTGACGTTTCCGCGAACTGCGAAAAAGCCATCGGCTTCCGCGAGATCCGCGCGTTGTTAGCCGGCGAGATCGGCCGCGCCACCTGCGCGGAACTCATCAACGCCGCCACCCGCCAGTACGCGAAGCGCCAGGAAACCTGGTTCCGCCGCGAGAAATGGCTGGTGCCAAATCCTGCATAGGGGGAAGGGTGGCCTCCTCCCTTCGCATGGACGGGACGTCCATGCCCCACATCAAGCGAGGCGGTTTCCCTTGCTCCTCATCCATGGCATCCCTAAGACTCCGGCGGGTTCCGGCCCGAGTCACTATGAAATCACTTCTTCTCGTTTTTGCCGCCATGTTCCTGCTGCTTCCTAGCGGAATCTTTGCCGCCGGAGATCATTCCAGCGAACCCGCGTTCGTCACGGCGATGGCGAAATTTCCCGATCAGGAAAAAGCCAAGGGTTTGGACAGCATCGGCGAAAAGTTGGTATTCCGCGCCAAGCAGCAACCGTTCCTGCTGGTGGCCACGGTCATTTTCATCCTCGCCATCGTCCACACGTTTTTCGCGATCCCGATCACAAAGCTCTCCCACGAAGTCCAGCACCAACACGACGCGAAGATCCGCCGCTTGCAAACCACCCGTGGCATCCCGGCGGTCGCCGATGACATGGTGAGCTTCAAGGCCACCATGCTGCATTTCCTCGGTGAGGTGGAGGCGATCTTCGGGATCTGGGTGTTGGTGCTGCTCACCGCGATGTTCGCGTTTCACGATCTAACGACCGTCAAGGACTACATGATGGCTGTGAACTTCACCGAGCCGTTGTTCGTCGTGATCATCATGGCCTTCGCCTCGACCCGGCCGATCCTGCGGTTTGCCGAGTCGTGTCTGCGCTTGTTCGCCCGCTTCGGGAAACAAACTCCGGCCGCCTGGTGGCTCTCGATCCTGATCGTCGCGCCGCTGCTCGGTTCGTTCATCACCGAGCCGGGAGCGATGACCATCGCGGCGATGTTGCTGGCCAAGAAATTCTATCAACTCAAGCCGTCGCCCCGCTTTGCCTACGCCACGCTCGGGCTGTTATTCGTCAACATTTCGGTCGGCGGCGTGCTGACGAATTTCGCCGCGCCGCCGGTCCTGATGGTCGCCCGGAAATGGGGTCTTACGAGTGTGGAAATGCTCACCCACTTCGGCGACAAGGCGGTCGTTTCCATTCTGGTTGCCAGCGTGATTTATTACTTTTTCTTCCGCAAGGAGCTGGCGGCCATGGCGGAGCGTGCGGGCGACCATGATGGCGACGGCCAGGGCGACCTGATCCACCAAGACCGCCCGGTGCCGTTGTTCATCACGCTCGCGCACCTCGCGTTCATGGCGTGGACCGTGGCCTTCGCCCATTACCCGCCGTTGTTCATCGGCGGCTTCCTGTTCTTCCTCGCGTTCTCGCAAGCGACCGCCCACCACCAGAATGACATCAACCTGCGGGGACCAATCCTCGTCGGCTTCTTCCTCGGTGGCCTCGTCATCCACGGCGGGCTGCAAGGCTGGTGGCTTGCGCCGATCATCTCCAGCCTCAGCGAGTGGCCGCTGTTCCTCGGCTCCACGGTTCTAACGTCCTTCAACGACAACGCCGCCATCACCTTCCTCGCCAGCCAAGTCTCCGGACTTTCCCCGCACTTGAAATATGCCGTCCTCGCGGGCGCGGTCACCGGCGGCGGGCTCACCGTCATCGCCAATGCCCCGAACCCGGCTGGACAGGCGTTGTTAGGAAAATTTTTCGGCGAGGGCGTTTCCCCGCTCAAGCTCGTGCTGGGGGCGCTGGTGCCGACGATCATCGTCGCGCTTTGCATGATGTTCTTTCCCGACCGCGGGATCGATGAAGCCTTCGCTCCGGTGCCGGAAATCAAAATCAACACACCCTGAAACCCATGTTCACCGGACTCGTTGAAGCACTCGGCACCGTCAGCGGCCTTGAATCGAAGGGAGAGCAAGCGCGGTTGACTCTCGCAATCCCCTTCGCCGGCGAACTCGCGCTCGGCGACTCGGTGGCCATCAACGGCTGCTGCCTAACCGTCGCGGAGCTCGCGCCCGGCGGGGTTGCGTTCGATTTGTTAGCCCAGACCTTGCACGTCACCTCGCTCGGCGGACTGACCGCCGGAGCGATCGTGAATCTGGAACGCGCGATGATGGTCGGCGAGCGCTTCGGCGGTCACTTCGTCCAGGGTCATGTCGATGCCACCGGGAAAATCACGCGGCTCGAAGCCAGCGGCCAGGACCACATCGTCGGGGTTTCCCTGCCGCCGGAAATCCACCGGCTCTGCATCGACAAAGGCTCGCTGACCGTCGATGGCATTTCCCTGACGATCGCCGAATTGACGGCAAATGGCGCGGTGTTCTGGATCACCCCGCACACTTGGGAGCACACCCATCTCCATCTCGCCGACATCGGCCAAGCGGTGAATCTGGAAGTCGATCTGCTGGCGAAATACGTGGACAAGCTGCTCCAGGCGAAGTTGCCGGCCCGCAATTTCCCGGATCCGGGAGATGCCGCCAGCTGACCAAACTGAGCCAATCGGACGGTTGCATCCCGGCTGGCAGATCAACATCAATAACCCGGCGGACGTGCCAGAACGCTCAAGCGTGATCACAACCGTCGCCGCCGACCTCGTCGAAGTCAGTCTCGCGGACGCGCTTGCGGTCGCGCTCGAGTTCGACGTGCTTGCGGAGCAGCTCACGGACATCCTCGCCGCCATGGATCGCGGGGATGGCGAGGTGGGGCATGGTGCGGTCGGAGGTTTCCAGCGCGATGGAAGCGAGGCCGGTGAGGCGCATCCACCACGGGCGGATCATTTGCGAGTCCTTGACCCGATAGAGTTCGATCTCGTCGATTTTCTGGTTGATGACGCCGCGGGTGACGCGGAGACGCTCGCTGGTGAGCTCGAAAACCTGGGTGCGGACGACGAGGTAGCGCCAGAGCATGTAGCCGGCGGGAAGGACGAGGGCGATGAGGACGAGCGGGAAAAAGGGTCCACTCACGATGGCACCAATTAGAATCCCGGCGGCGGCTAACAACGCGGCGGTGAAAGGGCCGAGGTTCAGCCACTGCGAGGGGCTGCCTTTCCATAACGAGTTTTCTTGGGTCATCGCCGGAGCATGGGTGCAGTCCCCCGGCCTCCGCAAGTGGAGAATGGGCAGGGGATTTCCAATGGGGCGGAGTGCGGGAAGGCCTCCTCCATGGGGAGCGGAGCTCAGAGCTGCTTCCACTCGCGGATGACGGAGACCTTGGACGAGCTTTGGATGCGGGTGGTGAGGCCGCCTTGACCACCCTTGCTGATGGTTTGAATTACCGCCGTCTCTTCTTTGAGAATAAGTGGATGCAGCAGAGAGAGCCACAACCTGCCGGATTCAACAGTGACATCTTCGTCGGTTAGACTGCCATCAAAATCGGGAAACTGGTTGCGCTTGAAGCTGCCTGTGGTGCTGAATACTCCGCACGGATGGCCTTTGACCGACTCAAAGGCCTCCAGTTTCAGCGTCAGATTGCCCTTGGCATCGCCCGTGACCAGCATCGGCAGAGACTTCTCCGACACGGTGATCTTATCACCAATCTTGAGACGTTTTTTGGCAAACCAGAGGGGGCGTGGATTTACCGTGCCTTCCACGAGAAGTTGATCAAAAACGGGAGTGATCGACTTGGCGAGACTGGCAGTATGGAAGTCCGCATTGACCGCGAGCTTCCAGGAAGATCCAGATTTCATAAAGACCATGGGCTTCGAAGGCGGGAACAGCTCTTTAATGACGGGCTTCTTGGAATCATCCGCACCTTTGATCACGGGTTCCGTGAAGGTCGATTGGATGAGTGTGTAAGTGACCTTGTCATCCGCACGCTCGAGCTTGGACACGTTGGTAAATGTGCCCTTGAGGACACCCACTTGGTTTCCGAGTTCCGATCTCTCCGACCTCCGCCCCGAGAATTCCTCAATGCGGGTTGTTTTGACCTCCACCCTTGCGGGAAACGGCAGATCCTTGCGGAAAATGACGCCGTCGGGCGTTTGATCGACGAGTTTTTGCAGCTCGGGGTCGGGCTTGCTGTCGCCGGATTGGCCGACGTGTTTGGCGAGTTCGCCCTCCACCGCCGAGCGTGCATGGTGGGCGAAATTCTTGGCTTTGTCGCAGGAAATCGCGGCGAGACAAAGGAGCGGGATCGGGAAGTAATGGAGTTTCATGGGTTCAAATGTAGCCGGAGCAGTCGAGGGTTTGGTTCATTTCAACGGCCGGATTTTCCTCGCGGGAAACGCCGACGACCACGGCAGGAACGCCGGCGACCGTGTTGTGCGGCGCGACGTCGTTGAGGACGACGCTGCCGGCACCGACCTTGGCACCGGTGCCGATTTCCACGCGCCCGAGAATTTTCGCGCCCGCGCCTAGCAGGACGCCGGAGCGGATGATCGGGTGGCGGTCGCCGGTGGCCTTGCCGGTGCCGCCAAGGGTGACCTCGTGGAGGATGGAAACGTCGTCCTCGATGATCGCCGTCTCGCCGACGACGAAGGAAGTGGCATGATCTAGCAGGATACCGCAGCCGATGCGGGCGGCGGGATGGATGTCCACGGCGAAGGCCTCGCTGGCCACGCTTTGAAAATACAGCGCGAGCCAGCGGCGACCGTCAGCCCAAAACTGGTGGGCGACGCGGTAGGTCGTTAGAGCGAGGAATCCCTTGAAAAAAAGCAAGGGTTCGAGCGGGGAGAAGCACGCGGGATCGCGCTCGAACATAGCTTGCAAATCGCGCGCGGCCGCGTGAACCGTATGAGGATGGGCCTCGAAAACACCGGTTAACAGCGGCTCCATGCTGCCCCGTGGCATGTCCTCGCGGGCAAGCCGGCGGGCAAGCCGCGCCCCGAGGGCGGCGGCGAGAGTGTCGCGGGAAAGGATCACATCGTGGACGAGATGCATGAGTGTCGGCTCTTCCAAGGTCACGCGGCGGGCCTCGCTACGGAGGGTGTCCCAGACGTTTTCAATATCCACGACCTTGCCGGCGCACAGCTTGGCCGTATTCTTGCTCGCCGGGAGTAGTCCGGCCTGTTGGGATTCGCTCATGAAGATTTCACAGAAATTGGAATACGCCTGCCGGGCAATGGCCCAACTGGCGAAATACCATGACGGGCGGACTCTTACACGGCTTGAGGAGCTTGCGCAACGCGAAGCCGTGTCCGGCAACTTTCTGGTGCAAATCCTCAACGACCTGCGCCGCGCCGGCCTGATCGAAAGCCGCCGCGGCAAAGCCGGCGGCTACCTGCTAGGCCGGAGTGCCGATCAGATCACCCTGCGGCAAGTGGTCGATGCGGTGGACCCGGCGCTGTTGCAATGTTCGGTCACCCGGGACGGCGATTCCGGGCAAGCGGTGAGGCGCGCTTGGGAACAGGTTTCCGGGGTGTTCCAGCAATCGCTGGATCAAATCACGGTGGAAAGCCTGGCCAACAGCCAGGGCGACCCGATGTTTCACATTTGAGCGTCAATCGCCCAGATCCGGACATCACCCACCGACCTCGAGAAATTGTCAACAAACCTGAAATATTTAGCTGGAAAAAAAAATCCGCTCAAGGTAAGGGATTCCTGTTTATTCAACCTTTTTCATCCCATGGCCGCCTCCGCCGAACATACCCACCACATCAAAATCCGCTCGACGCAAATGGAAATGGCGTCCGCCGCAGGCTCCAACCGCGACGAGGATTACGATCGTAAGCTCAAGGACGCGCAGAACGAACTCGACCGGCTCCAACTCCAGCGCGAGGAACTCGAACGCAAAAAAAGCGAGCTCGAAGAACTCACCGGCCGTAAGCGTGCCTTCCTTTCCCAACAGGTCGAACTCACCGAACGGCTCACCTCGTCGCTCACCCTGATCGACCGCGAGCTGTATGAAATGCGCAAGGAGTCCGAGGATCTCGAGCAATGCCGGGTCTGCTTCGCCGCGCACCTCGACAAGATCCAGAAGTTCAACCCCGAGAACTGGACCCGCGAGCAACTTTCCGAGAAACTCGAAAAAGCCTCGATGGCCATCGACATCGCCGCCGATGAATACGACCAGGCCGCCGCGCATTTCGTGAACGGCCGCAGCGGCGCGATCTTCGGCCGGCCCTCGAAGCGCAACCGCAATGCCAGCAACCGCGGCGGCGGCAGCTCGGAATTCAGCACGAACCTCCGCAACGGTTTTGCCTTCAATCTGCCGATCCTCATCCTCGGCGGCTTGGCGCTCGCCGTTTACCTGATTAAATAGTTCACCCCAGACCCTCATGAGCCGCGGCACACTCCTCAAAGAAGACGTGGAATTGAACCAACTCCGCGAGGATGAACAACAGCTTTTGCTGCTCCAAAAGGAATGCGCGGAGATCCCCCGCAAGCTCGCCCTCGAACTCAAGGAACGGGAATGCACAATGCCGCCACTGGCGGAAATCGAGGAACGCCGGCTCCGCCGCCAGCATGAGGACATCGTTTCCCGAGGCCAGGTCACCAATATCCTGCGCGATCAAAGCCGCAGCTTCCTGCTGCTGTTGCTGCTGCTAACCGCCACCGGCACGTTGATCTGGTGGGGCATGAAATTGATGCGAGGCTGAGAGACTTCAGGCCTTCACTTTCAAGCGCTCTTCCAGTTCCGCCCACTGGCTGCGGCTGACGATGTAGCCGACACAGCCCTCCTTGCCGCAGAGACAGGGATGGTCTTCGTAGCAATCGACATCGAAGCCATAGTCGAAGGTGAGTTCGTCGCCGGCCTGGATGTCGGTTAGGGAATGGATGAAAATCTTGCGCCCCTCGATCCATGCCTCGCAGTTAGGGCAGCACGAATGATTGATCAGCCGCGCGGTGTTCCAGGGCACGTTGCCATCGATGTCAAAGCGCTTGGACAGCGTGAAAATATAAACCGCCGCGTCACCCGTCTTCAGGGATTTGGCGTGCTGTGAGATTCCGCGGCGGCCGCTCTCGTCCTTGTCCACCAGCTCGCCGACGTATTCGATGATCTTGGTTTCCTTGGGGATGAAACTCGTCGCATACACCCCGCGGCCGTGGATTTCCGAGCCGCGGACCTCGCAGAACTGGCTCTGCCCGCGGTTCCACAGCTCGAGGAGCTTGTGGTGCAACACGTTGTTATCGGATACCGCCTTCTTCTTCTTCGCTGACATGGCCTTGATTCTAACGAGACTCGCGCTTTTCCAAAGGAGGAAATTGCAAATCCTGCGGCAAATTCACGTACAAGCCGCGCAGGTCGTTCACCGTTAGGCCGGAACCGTCGATGAAGGTCCAGTCGTTCTTGCCCTTGTCGGAGATCGCCACCTGGAAACCGATCGACTCGATGACCACGGCCTTCGCGTCCCCCGGACGGATGATCCTGAACTTCGTGACCGTCGGAATGATCACCAGCCACTTGCTGAAAACGAGACTCTCGACGTCTTGACCGTTGACCTTCTCGACCTTTCGGCCGGGCCCGACTTCATAGGATCGCTGCAATCCCTGGGGCTTGAAGGAAATCATGCTGATCCCCTGCTGCACCATCTGTTTCGCGACCCCGGCGAGCTCCTTTTCCAACTGCGCGATCCCGCCATTCATGCGCTTCGCGGTGCGCTCCTTCCACTGCGGGTTCATGCGCTCGAGCGCGACCTGATAGCGGCCTAACACCACTTCGTCACCGAGGGCGGCCACCGCCGTCACGGCCGAGGCCACCACATCGGCGGGCGCGGCGGAGGCGGAAGCGGTTGCGGGACCGGGATCCTCCTTGGTAATCTTCGGAAGCGGTGCCAACGGCGGCGCACCCTGGGCGGATGGACCACCACCAGCCAGCGCGAGGGCTGCGAGCGAGGAAACAAATGACGACATTTTCACGCGGCAAGGGATGGCTTCTGTCCTCGCGCCCGTCAAGCTTGGCGCAAGTCTAGGTGAATCCGATCATCAAATACCAACCGTTTTACACAGCCCCGCTTCGATCCGAAGCCCGCACCGCTTGGTTTTGGAATGCATGTCAATTCGGTTCGCACCTTTGCCGACATCACCTTGCGTTTCCGCAGTGCCGCCCCGCTATTTTGGAGGCAACTGGAAACGTCCTGCCAGAATTCCCGGCACGGTAATATCCTCATCCAATTCATCCCAGCGCAAAGCATAGCCGTTGACTTCAAGCTCGACTTTCGAAAGCTGTTCTTCCGACGCAAGGGCTAGAATTCGAAATCGATCCGCCGGAAACCCGACCACCCGGCCATCGTGAAGTTCCATATAAATGGTTCGACCTTCGCTCCACGCGCGGATTGCGGCGGCTTCAACGGTGACAGGATATTCAGCGGGATAGGTGTTCATCGAAGGCCTTCTTCAGTTCTTGTTGGTGTCCAAAAATCACTTGTTCAATGCTGCGGAGATCTTGCGGCTTTACCCCCCGGTTGCTTGCGAGAACCACTGACGGTTCGAGCCAGAATTTGCATTCGCCGTCAGGGGTTCGGACATGGACGTGAGCGGGTTCGTGTCCTTCACCGGAGTAAAAGTGAAACCGGAATGATCCAATGCGCAGGACCGTTGGCATGGAAACAAGCTACCATCGTGAGTCGCAGTCGCGAAGCCTTTTTGTCTGATGGCCTTGGTTCAAAGGTACGAGGCCATCGACGAAATGTCGGGATTCCCCTTTCACTCGGGATTTCGATTCCTCGTTTTTTAAAAAATTTCCTTCATCCAAGCCAATCGCGCCGACCGCTGCCGGATTCCGCTTGGAAAGTCCGCCGGCTTTGCATAATCCTCGCCGTCTCATGGCGAAACAGGCACTCGGAAAAGGACTCGGCGCACTTATTAAAAAAAGTGTCGCTCCAGCGGCGGCAGATGCCCTTGCTGCGCCGGACGATTTCAAACGGGTCCGCGATGTGCCGCTCGACCAGATCATCCCCAGCCCGCTGCAACCGCGGACCGTGTTTGTCGAGTCGCCGCTCGACGACCTGATGGAGTCGATCCGCCAGCACGGCATCATCCAACCGCTCATCGTCCGCGCGGTGAATGGCAAGCTCGAGCTCATCGCCGGCGAACGCCGCTGGCGCGCTTCGAAAAAGCTCGGCCTCGCCACCGTGCCCGTCATCGAGCGCGAGGCATCCGACCGCGACGTGCTGGAAATGGCCCTCATCGAAAACCTCCAGCGCGAGGATCTCAACCCGATGGAAGAAGCCGCCGGCTACGTCCGCCTCGCCGAGGAATTCACCCTCAAGCAGGATGAAATCGCCGCCCGCGTCGGCAAGTCCCGCGCCAGCGTCGCCAATGCCATGCGCCTGCTCGGGCTGCATGTGGATGTCCAGATGCTCGTCGCCCAAGCCCGCCTAACCGTCGGCCACGCCAAGGCGATCCTCGCCATCAAAGACCACGCCGCCCAGCTTCTCATCGCCGATCAAATCATCCGCCGCGCTCTCACCGTCCGCGCCACCGAGAAGCTCGCCCAATCGTTCCTCAACGACGCGCCGCAGGAAGCCGGCGACGCGAAAAAAGCCCCTGCCGCCCGCGAGGTGGACATCCACGTCCGCGCCATCACCAACCGGCTCCGCGAGCACCTCGCCACCCACGTCGCCATCCAGCATTCCTCGAAGAAGGGCAAGATCGAGATCGAGTATTACGGCGATGACGACCTGCAACGCCTGATCGAGCTGCTCGGCTTGCCGGGCGGCGATTGATCTTATCAGTCACTCGCACTTGCCCCCGGCATCTCCGCTTCTTTTCCTCCGCATGAAGGCCCTCTGACCGGAGACGGCCTTCGCTTGCGCTACCAGCCGCCTCCGGCGTTTTTCCTATTCGACCGATGCGCGTTTCCGGCACCGCTCGCGACATCCTGCTGGTCCCTGAACCCGGCACTGCATGGCGGCATTTTCACACCGCCATGATCTCACCGATGGGAAGGCAACGCACCCTCAAGGGCCTGGCGACTCGGAACCCCACGTTGTTGTTCTCGTTCGTGGGGTCGTTGTTGTTGCGGTTGGATGCGCGCAGGTTGTTCTCGTTGTTGTTCCAAGACCCGCGCGACGAGCCGGACTTTTCTAAGGAAATCATCCACGTAGCGGACGTAGCCTTTCACTCCCAGCTCCTGCTTCACGAAGTGATCGAAGCCGTCGAGGTGGACATTCGCGAAGAACTGGCTGGTCAGATTCCCGATGGGCAAACCATGCCGCCGGATGTGGCAGTCGAACAAATCCTCGCCCCACTCCATGCGATGACCGTCTTCATGGGTTTCCAAGATCCGCTGGATCAGCGCCATTACTTGCCGGTCTGCAATGGTCCTGCCGATACGTTGCAGCAGGATTTCATGGTCGATGCTCGGGAAATACCGGCGCAGGTCGCACTTGAGGACGTAGGGAAACCTACGGGAAAATTCCGCGCATCGCCGCACGCCGGCATGAGTGCCCTTGCCTTTCCGGCAGGCATAGCTGTCCTCTATTTGCCCTGCATCGCGCTGCGGGCGGCAGCCATCACGTTCTCCAGCGCGCAGACTTGCGGGTGGAGGTTGTTGTAGGATTTCAAACTGGGCTTGGCGGTTGGGAAGCGCCGCCACGGCTTTTCAGCCAACCACCGACCATCCGGCCGCACTCGTTGAGTTGGAGGGCGCTAAACTCGAATTGCTTCGGCGCCAGCAGTTTCCGGTCATTCGCCATGCGGACGACCCAGCGAGTCATCTCGATGCCTTCATTCGCCTGGATCAGCAGCGCGGTCTTGTCCTTGGCGTAGCTCGCCTTCACCAGCGTCTCCAGCACGTCCATGACGTGGTTCGAGAGCCGCTGGCCGAGGATGAAGCGCTGGCTCTTCGGGAAGCTCTCCACGCGTTCGAGAATCCACTTGGCGTAGGCATACCACTTCACGAGGACGAGTGGCGCGTCATTGGCGGGTTGCTTCATGTTTGCGGTTGCTCAGAGTTCGTCCTCTGTCAGTGGAACAAGCTTCATCAGCGCACGCTGGAGGCCGGTCTTGAGTGTTTGGTTACCGTGTATGGGAATCACCAGTCGCTCGGTCCTGCCCTCCATCGTGTGGATGTGGTGGCTGCCGTTGACCCGCGCCAGCCGCCACCCCTTTTCCTCCGCTAGTTTGGCCAGACGCTTTCCCGAGACGCCTTTCATACCGCCACTTCCAGAATCCGCTCGGACAACCTTCCGCCTTCCGGCTCCGCTGCCAGCAACCATCCTTCGATGGCTTCGCGGAGATTCGCCTCCAGTTCCGCGAACGTCTCTCCCTGGGTGAAGCAGCCGGGCAAGGCGGGCACTTCCGCCCAAAATCCGCCTTCTTCGGCATCGTGAACGATGGCTTTGAGTGTCATGGAGTCATGATAGGGGGCGAAACTGGCAAGGCAAGGCACGGAACACCTAAATTGCAGGAATAAATTTTCGTCCGCCTTCATTCGTCAGCGGCGAAATAAGGAGGCGCGACATTCCTGTCGCGCTGCCAATGGGGGAGCAAGTCTTAAGAGCTTCGCACTTCCCTTGCTCCTCTCATTGGCTTGCTTGGTGGACAGAAATGTCCACCCTCCCTATTCAAGAGGACAAAGGGATAAAGGATCAAAGGGAAGAACTAACGTTTCCGGCGGATCAACATCACTCCGCTGGCCAACATCGTTAGGACTAGGCACGTTGGTTCAGGGACACTGGCGACGCGGAACCTCACGAAGAGGAAGTTCTCGTCCGAGGGGACGTTGACGAAGCGGCCGGAAGCGCGCAGGTCGTTCTCGAGGCTGGCCCAAGAGCCCCCGCGCAGCCCGCGCGACGAGCCGAAGATCACCGCGTCGTTCCATTCCCAGACGTTGCCTGCATGGTCGTTGGTCCCATAAGCGCTGTCAGAATTCAGACCATACGCGCCGACGACGGTGAGGGCCGCACCGGGATAGCCCACATAGTCCCCGTCATTATAATTCGCCGAATTCGCCACGCCAATGGTATTGCCCGCCATGGTGTTGCTCTGGTTGGCATGCAGCCAGTAGCCGCCCACTCCCGCGCCGCCCTGGTTCGGGTCATAATACGCCGCCTTATACCACTCGCTTTCGCTCGGGATCCACGCCTTGGCCCCGCCGTTTTTCGAGATGATGCCGCTCATCGCGCCGAGCAAGGTGTAGGCTCCGTTCTTCGCGATCTGATAGGCGTAGGCCACTGCGCCATAGACGCTGCCGGTCGCCGCGTCGTTCGCGTTGCCAGCATTGCCGACGGTGACGTAGTCGATGTTCACCACCGCCAAGGCAGGAGTGACGAGGGAGATGCCAGCCAAAACGGCCGACCCGACGGTGGGGATGGTGGGAAGTTTCATGGGGAGTAAAATGACGCTCGATGTAGAAGCGGGATTCGCGCCGGGCGGGAAGAGGATTCTTTCGTCACTCGCACTTGCCCCGCAGCCCGTCACGGTTTAGCAAGCGGCATCAAACGACGTTCCTTCAGCCTTCTCCTCGCCCGGCGGTATCTCAATCCTCGCCGCTCGATGCTCTCCTCGTTCAGCCTCATTTCGCTGGTCGGCGTGATGCTCGGAGTGCTGGTGCTGGTCGTGGTGATGGCCGTTTACGCCGGTTTGGAGCGCAACGTGAAAGAGCGCCTGCTTGGCTTCACGCCGCACGTCCTGCTCAACGAAAACTTCCCGGACTCGCCCGACGGCCGGATGGTCGAGTGGGCGGACGCCGCCGCCAAAGCCAGCAAACTTCCCCATGTGGAGTCCGCGACCGCTTTTGTTTACGACTACGTGATGGTCGATGTCGAGGAACGCGGCCAACGCGCGGTGATGTTCCGCGGCATCGACACCACGGATCCGGCCCAAGTGGCTGGCGTCACCAAGATGTTGGATCTCGAAAAATATCCCGGCTCCAGCGCCGATCTCGGGCTCGACGACCGGGTGGTGATTTCCTCGCTGCTCGCCGATGAATTCAAAATCGGTGTCGGCGACAAAATCCGGCTGCTTTCCACCAAGAACATCAAGGAAATCATGGGGGCCTACAAGGCGACGGAGAATCCTCCGCTGCGGGAGGCATACGCCGAGGCCTGGCAAAAATCCACGGCAGCACTCCACACCGGTTGGAAGGCCGACGGCGGGAAATTCGTGCTGCCCGCCGCCACCGACCGGGAGGTTTACACCGCGCTCGTCGCGATCTACGACGAGGGCATCCAAAGCAATGGCATCCGCGAGCCGGAACAAGAGCTGCTAGGCGATCTGCTCGGTGCCATGGATACTGCGGAACAAACCGAGACGGAGTTCCGCTTCGAACCCGCCGCCAAGATCGAGGTGGAAAAAGCCATCGCCGGTCTCAACGCCACCGACGTGGACAAGATGAACAACGAGGCGTTCAAGGGCATGAAGAAAGCGGTCCTGCCCAAGGAAGCCGTGGTCTCCGGAGTCTATCAGGCATCGCAAATGGCGGTCACCCCCGATCTGTTTGTTCCGCTCCCGCTCGCCCAGAACCTAGCAGGCCTCGAGCAGGCGGTGCAAGGCATCGCCCTGCGCCTCGACGATCCCTATCGGGCCGAGTCGTTCGCCGCAGAAGCCCGCAAAACCCTGGGGCCGGACTGGTCGCTCATCACCTGGGGCCAGCAAGCCAAACCATTTTTCACCCTTATCGAACAACAGCGGGCGATGATGTATTTCATGCTCTCGTTCATCATTCTGATCTCCGCGTTCTCGATGATGGCCGTCATGTTCACCGTCACCATCCAGAAGCGGCGGGAAATCGGCGTCATGAAAGCGCTCGGTGCCGCACCCGGCCAGATCGTCCGCGTGTTCCTCTATCAGGGCATGATCCTCGGCACGCTCGGAGCCATCCTCGGCGTCGGCCTGGGCCGCGTGGTCATCCATTTCCGCGGGCAGCTCCAATCCGTCCTCCGCAGCTTCGGCTTCGATCCATTCACTTCGTCGTTCACCGGCTTCACCATCCTGCCGGCCCACAACAACCCCGTCGAGCAAGCCGTCTTCGCCCTCATGGCCTTCATCCTCTGCTCGCTCGCCGCGCTCGTACCCGCTTGGTTCGCGGCCCGCAGCGATGCGGCCAAATCCCTCCGCAACCTCTAACTCATGGACATCTGGATCATCCGCGACGGCGAGAAAGTCGGCCCCATCCACGACTTCGAAGTCCGCCGGAAAATCGAAACCGGCGAGCTGCCCGCCACCACTCCCGCGTGGCACGAGGGACTCGACGGCTGGCAGCCGCTGATAGAAATCGGGATCTTCACCCGCGAATTCGAACTTGCGGCAACAACCCGCGAGCAGGCTCCGGTGGTTCCAGAAAATCCTCCGCTGCCTGACTCGCCCACGGCCCCGCCGCTGCCGCTCAAAACCTTTTACCTGAGACGCTTCTGGGCCCGCTGGCTCGATCTCACGCTCTACTCGGGCATCTGGTGGATCAGCATGTGGGCCGCCCGCCAGGACATCGAAGCCGCCTTGCTCAATCCTTGGGTGATGTTCCTCCAATACGTGCCGTGGTTCGCGCTCGAACCGCTGCTCCTGCACTATTTCGGCACCACGCCGGGCAAGTGGCTGCTCGATCTTGAGGTCCGCAACCACGACGGCTCGCGGCTCGATCTCGCCGCCGCCATCCGCCGCTCGCTGCGGGTCATGTTCACCGGTGTCGGCTTCGGTTGGCCGTTCCTCGCGCTGTTTTGCCAAGCGCTCAGCGTGTTCACCGCCAAACGGCTGGGCACCACCCTGTGGGACCAAAGCGGCGGCCACCGCGTGACCGCCGGCCCGCTCAGTCCCGTCCGCATCGTCGCGATGGTGGCTCTCTACATGGGCGCGCTGCTGCTGCAAATCATCGTTATCTCCCCCTACACGTTCGAACTGAACGCCAAAGCATTCCCTTCCATCAAACAGCAGTTTAGTGAAAACCCGTTCTGGCATCTGCCGGAGAGATCCAAGCCGAATCCCGGTTAGACCCGCGCGAAACCCAAGGAGCGGCGGTATCCGACCGCCGGGTCCATGAGGTGGCAATGAAGTGCGGTTAGCCTCATCACATTGGCTTTTCATCGGCTTGGGCGATCGGAGGTCTATTTTCAGTATTGCGCACAATGGACATCACGAAATCCGGCTAACTATTCGATTCAATTTGGAGATGCGAATCGCGCGGAGTTGCGGCTGTTGGGCGCGGCTGATGACATCGAGCGAATGGTAGGTGGAGAAGACGACGCACATGTGGTGGGCGTCGTGGCGATTCTGCATTTCCACGGCGAGGCGCTTGGCATCGGTGGTGGCGAGGATGCTTTTGAGGGAACTCATGAATTGCCCGGAGGCTAGACGGGCAGGCGGGAAGGGGGAGCAATATGCCTTGCTCATTCCATACCGTCTCTAATGTATTCGCGGCGACAGGTGATCGCCGCCACGGTTTATTCCCCGTCGGGTAGGTAGGCGGATTCGAGGTCGATTTGAAACGACCAGCGGAGCGGGGATTCGGGGGCTTTGCCGGCGGTGTCTTTCCAGGTGACGGCGACTTGGCAGCTCGGTTGGCGCAGGCGGCGGTTGACTTGCCAGGAAAGCTTTTGCGTTTCGGGAACGAAGGTGACGGGGACCTCGCCGAAGCCGGAGACTTTCATCGAGAGCGTCTTGAGGTCGAGGTTCTCGACTTTGGATAGATCGGCGGAGATTTCCGGGAGGCGGGAGTTGATGATGGCACCGGCTTCAGGGACCACGGGGTATGGCGTCGTCTGGACGAGACCGGCAGTCGCGCCGCCCGGTTCGGTGGCGTTACGCCCTTCGCGGAAGGTGGTCGCGGTTTCGAAAATCTTGTCATAGTTCCCGAGGATGATATAGCGAGGCAGTGTTTCGTTAGGCTGCGTGCGTTTGATTTTTCCCGGCACCACCGTGAACATGCAATCGTAGCCGAACTCGTCGCCGAGTTTGAGCATCTCTTCGGTATAGTAGCCGCCGGGGTAAGCGTAGGTGGTGACCTTCACGGGGAACTTGGACTCGATGAACCGCTTGGACTCGCCCATCTCCTTGCGCAGATAGGCGTCGAAGACATTCGCACCTTTTTTCCGATAGCTCTTCACCGTCAGGGGATACGGGTGGCTCACCGAATGGCTGCCGATCGACAGGCCGCCGGCGGCGAGCATTTCCTGGATCATCGGGGTGGTCAGGGCCTTGCCGCCGCCATCGATGTAGTTCTTGTAGAGAAAGATTGTATAGGGAAAACCGAACTCTTTGAGGATCGGGAAAGCATCAGTATAGACGGATTTCCAGCCGTCGTCGAAGGTGATGAGAATCGATTTTTCGGGGATTGCCTTTTCGCCATTTTTCCAAGCGGTGAATTCATCGAGGGTGATCACCTTGATGCCGAGCAGGCGGATGGCTTCCATCTGTTTGCGGAATTTCGAGGTGTGGAGGCGCATCGCCGTTTCCGGCAGGTTCTCGGCGATGTCGTGGTAACCGATGATGGAAACGCGGACCCCGTCATCGGGAATGGCCGGACCTTCGGCTGGCGGAAGAACCGCAGCCGGGGGTACGGCAGCGTCTTGCGCCCACAAGCAGTGGCTGGTGAAAAAGGTGAGAAGCAGGGCGAATTTCGTCATCAACGCGGGGAAATTACCTGCGGCGGTGGATTTTTGGAAGCCCGAAGACGACAAGTCGATTCATCGCTCCGGAACCCTGATTCTCGTGGCACCTTACCGGACCGTCCGGTAAACTCCCGCGTAGTCTTTCCCGAAAACCGTTTGCCACAAGCGGAAGTTTCCGGAGCGGAAGGCACCTGCGCAGATTTGCAGATAGTAGCGCCATTTTCGATAGAACCGCTCGTCGTAGAGGTGTTTGATGGAAGGCCAGCCGTTGACGAAATTGTCATGCCATGCCATCAGCGTCGGGTCGTAGTAAGCGCCGAATTCTTGCACGTCGAGCAGGGTGAACAGCCCGTCCGTGGCGGCGGCGATCTGGCCGAAGCTGGGATTCACGAGGCCCGGGAAAATGTGGTTGGTGACCCACTCGACCTCCGGGGTCCGCAAGGTGGGTGCCGGGTTGATGTTGCCGAAGGTGTGCAGCAGAAACAGGCCGCCGGGCTTCAGGACTTCATGCACTTTCTCGCAATAGGTGCGGTGGTTTTTCGGCCCCACGTGCTCGAAGATCCCGAACGAGGAGACTCGGTCGAAGGTTCCCTGGACATCGCGGTAATCCTGCAAGAGCAGGGAGACCGGCAGGCCCTTGCAGCGCTCCATGCCGAGCGCGACCTGGTCCTTCGAGAGCGAAACCCCCAAGCCATGGCCGATGCCATAATGTTCGGCGGCGAATTTCAAAAAGCCGCCCCAGCCACAGCCGGTATCGAGGACGCTCATGCCGGACTCGAGTTCGAGTTTGCGGCAGCCGAGATCGTGCTTTGCCAACTGGGCTTCCGCTAGATTGGCAACGCCTTCTTTCCAATAGGCGCAGGTGTAAGCCATCGTCGGGTCGAGCGTGATTTCGAAGACCGGCCCGAGGTTGTAATGGCTCGCGATGTCGCGGGCGGCGCGGGGCTTGGTCTGCCGGTTCAATAACCGGCCCGCCCAGTATTGGAGCACGTTAGGAAGGGAGTGGTGAAAGCGGGCGTTAAGCCTCGACGACAAACAGCGGTGGAAAAATCCGGCGATGTCGTCGCATTCCCAGATCCCATCGACATACATGTCCCCGAGTTCGGTGAGTCCGTTTTTCAATGGCGAGAGGACGCGGCTGGCAAACTGTTGTTCGTCCGGCACGAGGATGTCCCACGGGTCGGGGTTGGCCGGATTGATGCGGATCCCGGCATCCGCTAGAATCGAGGTCACGCCGGGGGACGAGGTTTTCAAGGACATTTCCGATGGTCTGTCGTCTGGCAAGGAGCGGCCATCTGTGAAATCGGGATGGGAGGTCGTTTGGTATTTCATTTTGACAAGCGTTGGCATTTTAGGGAGCCTGGACATGGGAATGTCCCGGCACGGGGAGGGGGATGGCCGGGGGATGGCCGTTTGAAATTTCACCCGCGAGAATACCCGTCCGGGGCGTGGTGCCAAGGATTCATTTGGCCCGGTATTGCCGGAGTTCTTCGTCCGTAGTTCAACCCTTTAGGGTGTCTTCGGGCGCAATGAAGACATCCTAAAGGGTTGAACTACTTACGAAGAGGAAGCCGCTTATTTCAGCCCGTCCAAATACCGAATGACCGACTTCTGGACCGCAGGGCTTGTCAGATTTCCGAGATGGCCGCCGTGCGGGAAAACGGTCAGACGCGACGGACCGAAGGTGGATTTTAGCCAGGAAACATCCCGCGGAGTGAGGATGAAGTCATCCTGGTTGACCATGACCCGGAGCTTCGGGTTGGAGCGCAGGCTTTCCTGATAGGTCCGCAGGTTCACCTCGCGGGTAATATCATCTAGGCCGATACCCCGTTGCTTGTAGTAAGGAATGACAAAGCGGAGGAAATAGTCAGTGAATGAATATTGGAGAATCTCGTTGTAACAGGGATCCCGTCGCCAACTCGAGAGCGGAGTTTGGAGGACGCCCATGTTATGCCTGATCTGGCTGCTGAAGAGGGTGTCCCGAAGGGTTAGCCGGAAGGACATCCCGATCAGGAATTTCGACTCGATGCCATCGAACGGAAGATCCGCCATCGCACCAGGTGGCAGACTTCCCAAACACGCGACCTTGTGAAGCGCGTTGTTGATATTCGCCTGGCGCGCGGCAGTCGGCCATGCCTCGGGTGCATTGTAACATTTGTCGATGGACTTGAATCCGTAATGAAGATCCACCGGGGTGTCGATGGCCACATAACGGTCGAAGCGCAGCATGCCGGGATCGGCTTTCTTCTCACGGGCGGCTAGATAGAGTGCTTGGAATCCTCCCATCGAAAAGCCCACCAGCGCACGCTTGCCAAACAGGCCCGGATGCATTTTCTCAAGCGCACGGTCGAACTCGGTGAACTCGACGAGCATGTCATGGCAATCGACAGGCGGGTAAGCGGGAAGATCCGCAGTAGAGACGTTTTCCATGAAATCCGGATGGAACACGCCGGTGGTGGTCACCACCGAGAAGCCACTCTGATAGATCATCTCCGCCAGGGCAAGGGTCGCGTTTGATTCGCGGTGCAACCCTTGTCCGGGTGAGATATAAACGAGGGGCGCGGTGGATTTCTGGAGCCAATAGTTGAACCGCATGTACCGGCCGGTGGATGACAAGTGCACGCTCATCACCCGCCCGCGTTGCAGGAACTCCGGCTCCTTGGGTTTGATCAAGGCCACGCCGAGGGTTTGCAAGGTTGCCGGGTCTTTCGCGCCCGGGGCTTGCCAATTTGGAGGTGAGTCTTTAGAGATATAGGTCCAAATGTTTTTCACGCCGACGTAGGGATCGGCCTCGGTATGGATGAATTGCACGGCATCCTCCGTTTGGTCGGTTAGCCGGTTGTAGGTGGTGCCATACGAACCATAGATATAGGGAACTTCATAATTCCATGGTTCCGACAATTCGTCGGCAGCGGTTCCGATGGCATGGGTATTATCGCTGGGGCCGAGACCCGGCAACATGACATACGCGCTCGGTGTCCAACCCCAGCGGGTGAATGTCTGGCCGAAGTCGGCATTGGATTTCGGAATGTTCCATTTGCTGGCCACGTCGAACAGCCCGCCCACGCCGGCGGTCGTGTTGCACAGGAAGCGCAGGGATTCGTCGCCAGCCCCGGACCAGCGGCCCTGGAGGACGTTGTTCACGAGCCGACCCGGATAGGTGATGTTGCGGGTGAAATTGTTGATCGAGCGTCGCGCCGGCGGCGGGACGAGTGTTCGGTAAACCCTGCCGGAAGGCTGCATGACCCCCACCAGGATTCCGTCGTTCACGCCCCACAATCCGCGGTTCACGGGCTCGAACGGATCGGCCATGAACTCGGGCAAGATCGCCTGATTTGGTGTAGCGGCTGCGGCAATATTCGTCGCCGACTTGACCGGCGAGCAGGCGGCAAACAGGCCGGTCGCGGCCGTAACAAGTGCTAACCATGAAAGGACCGTGGTGGAGGTGGGCGGGTGAAATTTCATGCGATCGGGCGTGGACGCGGATGCAATAACCGGACCCCGGGAAAATAAAAGCCCGATATTTGCAGGCCCAGGGGCCGTCAATTCAATCAGGCGGGAGTCAGCTTCAGTTGGCCGGATCGGATAGCTTATCCCACTGGCATCGTGCGCCGTGCGCTTGCGAAAGGTTACCAAGTGCCGTCAGGAATGAATGGATCTTCAAATCCTGGAGCTTAGAATCGAGATGGAAGAATCTCTACCTTGGCCGATCGGGATGAAGGTGGATGTGGAAATTGCCGGAGGAGCGTGGCGGAAATCACCGTAGGATACAGTTCGATCAGATGCTGCTCGGGCACATGTCGGAGTTTAGGAACTCTAGCAAGATCGGGAAGTGCGAAGCAACCAACATCCACATTCATTCAACCGCCCGGCGGCATGATCACGGGAATCGCCTCGCGACGGTTGCGGCGATAGATGCGGAAGTCGCCATCGACTGTGATGACCGGGAGTTGCGGATTGAGTTCGCTCATGCGGATCAGGCAGAGGTCGGCAAGGTCGGGCTGGCGGTCGGCATAGCGCTTTGCCAATGCGGCGAGTTCAGGACGGTGGTTCGCCATTTCAAAAGCCAGTCGGACGAGTCCCGTTTCCATCATCCGCAGGACCACTTCACTGTTTTTTAGATGATAGGCGGTCTCGGCCAAGACCGCCTCACAGGTGAGCAGCGGCTCGTGAATGTGTTCGGCAATTGAGAAAGCCCAAGGGAAATGGCTGTCCCTCCGGTTCGCGAAGGCAACCAGGAAGCCCGTGTCGGCGATGCCTGTCATGCTTCGAAGCCCTTTTTGCGGCTGAGTTCGGATGGACCCTCGACACTTCCCGCCAGATCGAGAAACGGCTGTCGTGCCTTTTTCGTGCGCAATTGTTCCAGTTGCTCCCGCACGATCCGCCCCTTGGGAAGACCGGTGACACGGGACTCTTCCTCCAGCCATTGAACCAAGTCTGTGGGCAGTCGCAGCGTGATTGTGTTACTCATGTGTCATTCTGTAAGACAATGACGCCGCCGGAGCAAGTGGATTGTGTGCAGTCGCTCAGCATTTCTGCGGATCAAGCCACGGTCAGCTTCAGGAGCAGGTCGTCGCTGTCCACCTGGTCGCCTTTTTTGACGAGGACTTCGGAAACGGTGCCGTCGGTGCTCGCGCTGACGGTGGTTAGCATTTTCATGGCTTCGAGAATGATGAGCTTGTCGCCCGCCTTGACTTCTTGGCCGAGGGATACCGCGACCTCGGTGACCATCCCGGGCATCGGTGCGCAGGCTTGGGCGGGATCGGCAGGGTCGCCCTTGGCGCGGGCGGCCTTGGAGATGGATTTGAGGGAATTGTCTGCCACCACGGACTCGCGCGGCATGCCGTTGAGTTCATAAAACAACGCGCGCCGACCGGCCGAGTCCGCCTCGCCGATCGAGATGAGCCGGATGATCAGGATCTTGCCGGTATCGATCTCGATCTCGATTTCCTCACCGATGTGCAAGCCGTAAAAAAACGCGGGCGTCGGCAAGCCACTGAGGTCGTCGTATTTCGCGCGGAAGGCCATGAAGTCGGCAAAGACCTGCGGATACATGAGGTGCGAGTAGAGGTCATCGTCGTTCGCGGGGCGGCCGAGTTTCGTTGTTAGCTCGGCACGCGTCGCCTCGAGGTCGATGGGGTCCGCGAGTTCGCCGGGGCGGCGGGTGGTGGGTTTGCGGTTTCCTAACACGACCTTCTGCACCTCGACCGGCCAACCGCCGTCGGGTTGGCCGAGACCACCGGCTAACATGTCGATCACGCTTTCCGGGAAGTCGATCGAGCCGGGTTTTAACTTAGGCACATCCGCCGCCTTGATGCCACGGGTGACGAGGAACATGCACATGTCGCCGACGACCTTGGACGATGGCGTGACCTTGACGATGTCGCCGAAGAGCTGGTTCACCTCGGCATAGGTGCGGGCGATTTCGCGCCAGCGGTGGCCGAGTCCCATCGCGTTCGCCTGCTCGCGGAGATTGGTGTATTGGCCGCCGGGCATCTCGTGTTCATACACTTCCGCAGTGCCGGAGCGCGGGGCGGAATCGAACGGCTGATAGAAGCCGAGGACGTGCTCCCAGTAGTCGGAAAACTCGTTGAGTGAGTTGAAATCCAGCCCGGGATCGCGCTCGGTATTGGCGAGCGCGGCGGAAATCGAGTTGAGGTTCGGCTGCGAGGTGGAGCCGGACATCGACGAGATTGCGAGGTCCACGATGTCCACGCCGGCCTTGGACGCGGCGAGCACGGAAGCGGCGTTGATGCCCGAGGTATCATGGGTGTGGAAATGGACGGGGATGCCGATTTCCTCCTTCAGCGCGGTGACCAGCTTGAACGCGGCGTGCGGTTTGCACAGCCCGGCCATGTCCTTGATGCAAAGCATGTGCGCACCCATCCGCTCGAGTTCCTTGGCTTTCTCGACGTAGTATTTGAGCGAGTATTTGTCGCGTCGAGGGTCGGTGATGTCGCCGGTATAACAGATTGCCGCCTCGCACACCGCCTTGCCGTGGTCGCGGACGGCTTCCATCGCGACTTGCATGTTAGGCAGGTAGTTGAGCGAGTCGAAGATCCGGAAAATATCCATCCCGGAGTCGGCCGCGTGCTTGACGAAACCGGCGACGACGTTGTCCGGGTAGTTCGAGTAGCCGACGGCGTTGGAGCCGCGGAACAACATCTGGAAACAAATGTTAGGAATCTTTTCGCGTAAGCGGCGGAGGCGGTCCCACGGGCACTCGCTGAGGAAGCGCATCGCCGTGTCGAAGGTCGCGCCGCCCCACATTTCCAGCGAGAATAGCTGAGGGACGCGGTGGGCGACCGCCTCGGCCACGCGCAACATGTCGAAGCTGCGCATGCGGGTGGCGATGAGCGACTGGTGGGCATCGCGAAGGGTGGTGTCGGTGATGAGCAGGCGCTTTTCAGCGAGGATCCACTGCGCGAAATTCTCGGGACCTAGCTCTAGCAGGACATCGCGGCTGCCCTTGGGGACCTTGGCCTGGTGCTCGATGACCAGCGAGTTCGGGACCACGGCCTTGGGCATCGCGGCCGCAGGTTTCCAGCCTTTGGCGGTCGGGTTGCCGTTGAGCGTGATGTCGGATAGATAGGACAGTGTGCGGGTCGCGCGGTCGCGGCGGCGCTTGAATTGGAACAACTCGGTCTTGGTGTCGATCAGCTTGGTGTGCGCCTGGCCGCTGCGGAACGTCTCGTCGGCGATGACGTTTTCGAGGAACGGGATGTTCGTCTTCACCCCGCGGATGCGGAACTCGCGGAGCGCGCGGTCCATCCGTTGGCACGCCATTGGGAAATCCCGGCCCATCGCGGTGACTTTCACTAACATCGAGTCATAGTAGGGCGTGACCACCGACCCGGCATCACCCGAAGCGGCGTCTAACCGGATGCCGAAGCCTGCGGCCGAGCGGTAGTTGAGAATTCGCCCATAGTCGGGTGAGAAATTTTTCTCCGGATCCTCGGTGGTGACCCGGCACTGGATCGCGAAGCCGATGCACGGCATCTGTTCTTGCGGCGGAATCGCGATCTCGTCGCTGAACAGCGAATGGCCTTGCGCCACCAGAATCTGCGAGCGCACCAGATCGATGCCCGTCACGCATTCGGTCACCGTGTGCTCGACCTGGATCCGCGGGTTCATCTCGATGAAGAACCAGTCGTTCTGGTCCATGTCGTAGAGGAACTCGACGGTGCCCGCGTTGTCGTAGCCGATGCCCTTCGCCAGCGCGACGGCGGCGTCGCAGAGTTCTTTTCTAACTTTCGGATCGAGGTTCACGGCGGGCGCGACTTCGACGACTTTCTGATAGCGCCGCTGCACCGAGCAATCGCGTTCGTGGAGATGAACGACGTTGCCGTGCTGGTCGCCGAGGATCTGCACCTCGATGTGCTTGGCGCGGGAAATGTAGCGCTCCAGGAAAACCGCGTTGTTGCCGAACGCGTTGAGTGCCTCGTTCTGCGCCTCGGCTAACAGGCCGGCGAGTTGCGACGGTTTTTCCACCACCCGCATGCCGCGCCCGCCACCGCCGAACGCGGCCTTGATGATCAGCGGGAAGCCGATCTGGTGCGCCACGGTCAACGCTTGATCAGGATCGGTGATTGGTTCCTCGGTGCCCGGCAGGGTGGGGACGTTGAAACTGTGGGCGAGTGCGCGGGCCGCCGTCTTGTCGCCCATGTTTTCCAACAGATCCGGCGACGGGCCGATGAAAACGATGCCCTCCCGCGCGCAGGCCCGGGCGAACGCGGCGTTTTCGGATAGAAATCCATAACCGGGGTGGATCATCGTCACGCCCTTCTGTTTCGCCAGGGTCACGATGCCTTCCACGTCGAGATACGCGCCGACCGGACCTTTCGAGGAGTCGAGCTGATAGGCCTCGTCCGCCTTGAAACGGTGAATCGAAAACCGGTCCTCCTCGGCGAAGATCGAGACGGTCCGCAGACCCAGTTCGTTAGCCGCACGGAAAATCCGAATGGCGATTTCACCGCGATTGGCGGCCATCAATTTTCCGGGGTGGCGTTGGGTTTCAAGCATCGTGGATGCTTTCTAATGACTGGCGTTGGACTCGGAAAGCGGAAAAGCGCTAGCCGGGTCTATTCCCGCAAAGGACCCAAAGATCGTAGAGGGACGCGAAGTTTTTCGCTTATTCGAATTCAGCCTTGCCACAACTCCGTGTTTGGCGCTGTCTCAAAACGTCCACTAGGAAGGACTTCATCCAGCCTTCCCATGAAACCATTGTTACGAATTTTCCCAGTCCTGATCGCCGCGGCCACGCTGGGACATTCGCAGGACGACCTCAGCGCGGTTTCCCGCGAGTCGACAGATGCTCTGGTGACTCCTACCACTGCCCGCATCCTCGGCAATATCCCGGACGGCACGCCGCCACCACCCGCGCCGCCGAAACCTGAGTTCCGCATTCCCAAGCGGGACATTCTCGACACCACCACCCATGAGCAAGGCGGGCGGACGATCACCATCCGGCAAATCAAACCCATCGCCCTGCCGCCTCCGCCAGCCCCGGTCGAGCCAGCCGCTGCCGAAGTAGACGCCGAATTCAGCCAACGCCTCGCCGAATACCGCGAGGCCCATCCCAAGAACGAGTTGCTTTTTTTCTCGGGGCCACGGTCTTCCGATCCAAGGACAGCCCACCGCGCACACTCGTCCGTTACTGGCCCGAAGCAAAAGGTGAGGCCATCACCCTTTGGTCCTCCTCCGACTTCGCGCTGATCGCCGGAGGCATCAACTCCTTCGTGGATTCCGCTGGTGACACCCACTATCTGCTCATGGGCTGGAGCAACGTGGAGGTCGGGCGCATGAAAGACCTGCAAACCGCCAGAGGTCTCGATCAAGGAGAGCCGGCCCTGCCTGATTTCCCCGAAGGCAAAGCCACCTATCAAATCATCGGGGATCAACCCGCCGTCGGAGACCTGGCAGTTATCCAATCGCTCCACGATCTCTACAACAAAGACCACGAACGCCTGCTAGCCGCCTGGCAGGGCCGCGAACAAGCGCGTCTCCAACAGGAGGCATATCTCAGGGCCCACCCGCCAAAACCCAAAGACATCACCCTCAACTACTGGCGCACCGAGAATCCGGCAGCATCCAAGGCGAAGGGAGGAGCCGCCCGATGAAACGCTTTCTTCAACGTGGTTGGAGCATCCTGCTCCAAACCGTGCCAGGAGCGTCCCGCTCCGTCTTCCTCTTTCTGGTCTCCGGCCTCTGGCTGCTAGTTTCTCCCACCGCCCCCGCCATCATTGATCAAAACACTAACGGTGCCAGCGACCTTTGGGAAAAACAATATAACAACGGCGGACTCCTCACCGACCTCGATCTTCAGGCCGACCCCGACGGCGACGGCTGGACCAACGTCCAGGAAGCCGCCGCCGGAACCAATCCATTCGATCCGAATCCGCCCGACGGACTGATCCGCCCAGATATCGTGCATCTGCCCGCCGTCCTTGGCGCGCCCGATGAAAACGGCACTCCGGCCGTCATCACCCCGGAAGCCGTCACCGTCACCTAGCCGACACTTGTTGGAAAACAATACACCCTGCTTTTCTCGCCGGACCTAGCGGAAGGGAGTTGGATTCCGGTCGGAGAGCCCTTCATCGGCAGCGGCAGTGAAGTCACCTATGGCTTCGAGATCCACGAATCCGACAAGCGCTTCTGGCGCGTCGCCGTGACGGACATCGACACCGACGGCGACGGCCTAACCGACGCCGAGGAACATCAGATCGGCAGCAACCCGTATCTGTCAGACACGGACACCGACGGGATGCCGGACGGATGGGAGTTCGCCTATGATCTCATTTCGGCATCTTGGGGAACAATCCCAACCAAACCATGCCCGGCAACGACGGGCTTACCTTGCAAGAAATTTTCGACAATGATTTGTTACTTGGAGTTAGTGCCACGATGTCGGACGGCATACTCGATTCGTGGAAGATCGCCAATGACCTGGATCCCACGGATCCTGATATTGCAAACAAAGATGCCGACACCGACGGACTCACCAATCTGGATGAATGCGAGGCAGGCACGAATCCGAACAATCCGGACACTGACGGTGATGGCATTATCGACGGGAGCGATCTTTATCCGTTGATTCCGGACCCGAGTGCGCCCGGCAGCTTCTACGTCGGCGTTCCGTCTTGGGACGAACAAAACGAATCACCGGAGCCGGACTGGCAGGCGGTTGACTAGACCACCGCTGAGCTTAGGTGGGGAGCATCTTCGAACAATCCGGCAAACTATATCATTGAGCGGCGCTATGATAACGATATCTGGCAACAACTCGCTACCGTTTCCGGAGCCGCGACCACTTACGAGGACAACAGCCTAGTTGCCAATCGAAACTACGAATATCGAATACGCGCAGTGAAAGCTGTAGGAAGCACACAGATTTCATCTCCGGTCGCCAATGCCAACTGCCGAGTGCACCTCAACCTTCGCATGCACTTTTTTGCTGGATCGTGCGCAACAGAATTCACTCGAACCAGCGACGTTGAAGGAATACCTTTTCTTCCTTGTAAATTACGATGACGACCCGCGGGTGCCAAAATACTTTGCATCACTGTTAAACGACAAGCGCCGCCTTTATGAAAAGCCTGGTGAAGACTTGATCGGTTCCATCCCTCGTGTTTGCGACTCCGCCCACGGCAAGCTCGTGGGATGGCTGCAAAAGAAAGGACTTATCAAGCGTGGCGATCCTGGCTGGGCGTGGGATGCTGTGTTTGAACCTGACCGCGACCAGCAAATCCGCGAGATTATGCCGCTTCTGGTGAAAGCCGGAGCAATGGAAGCCGCGAGCACACAGCAAAGGAAGAATCCCGGCAGTGCATCCAATCAATTGGACCCGTCATCCAATGTGCCCAAAGTAAAGCAATCTCCAGCGCCACAGCCCAAGTCGGCAACATCAGCCACGGCAGATGAAATAAGTTCGCGCAGTTGGCTCGTGTGCTTATTCGTTGTCATCACGGCATTTGCCTGTGCCTTATTTCTGTTCCTTCGCAAATCTCCCAAGTGAACTTAGATACATGGCATTGTCGATGGAGAGCCGTGAGGGGATGCAGGACTAAGTGACAGGCAATTTGTCAGTGTCGCGGAGTGTTAACACGCTCCAAGCGCTCCAAGCGGTTGGTGCTGCTGGCGGCGGTGGCGCTCTTGCGGCCGACCAGCGCGAAGTTGATGAAATCCTGTTCCAAGCCCGAGGCGGAGAGAATCCAGTCGAAGCTCTCTAACATGGCAAGCTATTCGCGGTAGTCCAAGGGGCCATAGACGCAAGGAGGTGCTGGATGCCGCTGATGCTTGGTTGATGGAAGGGACTACGACGGGTGCCGCGCAGATCGCATTTGGGAATTCGCAAGACTGCATCAAGTCATCACAACAGATGGGCGGGATCGTGTGGCGAGTTGAGTATGATGGTTGTGTAAGTGCTGTGGGCGGTGGTAATCTCGGCGTGGCATTGCCAGATGAGTTGGCGTTACTGCGAGGAGTGAGGCTAAGACAGTGCATGGGAAACCTGCAACTGCTTTCCCGCAAAGTCATCAGACCGCAGGTCGGGGGGGACGTGGACTGCTCCGACATGTCGGAGCTTTCTACTGGCCGACATGTCGGCCCGTGAAAAGCGGGGACATCTCCCTGCAGTCCGGTGCCCTCCGCCTCGCATTGGCTTTGAGTGATTGAGCGACGTCCCGCGTTGACATTAGGAGGATTTGTCGCTTGGTAAAGGAAGTCAAAGACCCATCCAGCCAGATTTCATCATGACCCTTCCCCGCCGTTTTGGCCTCCTTCTCGCCGCCGTCCTTTCGCTCATTACCGCAAATCATGCAGAAGCATGGCAGCTGCTACAAGCGCCGGTGATGTCGCCGTGGGCGCAATTGGTGGACCCGGCAGCGCCCTTGCCCGAATACCCTCGGCCGCAGATGACTCGCTCCAATTGGTTAAATCTCAATGGAATCTGGCAATTCAAAGCGGGCAATGTGGGCGAT
>JANMJJ010000200.1:0-10617 GCA_031371325.1 Akkermansiaceae bacterium
CATCAGCAATTGCTGCACGAAGGGAGTGCGAGTGGCCCCGCCGACGAGCATGACCTTGTCGAGTTCACCGGCCGTAACACCGGCATCCGCGAGGGCACTTTGGAGGCAATCGAGAGTCTTGCGGAGCCAGGGTTCGATCAACTGCTCATAGTCGTCGCGGGCGATTTCAGTTTCCAGGTGGCTCGTCGGCGTGAGGTATTCCTCGCGGACGCTGGCGAAGGGGGAGTCGGAAAGCTGGATTTTCGCCGTTTCCATGGCGCTCTTGAGGCGGCGGTGGGCGGTCGCGGAAAGCGGGCCGACGCCCGGACCCTCGTTTTCGCCAAGGCGTTCTTCGCCAAGCACTGCCAGTGCTTCGTCGAAATCGTCGCCGCCGCCGAGGTGGATGTCGCCATGGCTAGAGCGGACCTCGACGATGCCATCTTCCACGCGGACCACCGAGACGTCGAAGGTGCCGCCGCCGAGGTCATAGACGAGCAGGGTTTCCAGGCGGCCGGCGGTCGCTTGACCGGCTCCATAGGCGAGGGCGGCGGCGGTGGGTTCGTTGATGATGCGCAGCACTTCGAGGTCGGCCAGACGCCCGGCGTCTTGGGTGGCGATGCGCTGGCGCTCGTTGAAAAACGCGGGCACGGTGATCACGGCGCGGGTCACTGGTTGGCCCAAATGCGCCTCGGCCACCCGTTTCAGTTCGCCGAGAATCAGGGCGCTGATTTCCTCCGGTCGATACGATTTGCCGCCGAGTTCCACGATTTGGTCGGTGCCCATGGCCCGCTTGATCGAGAGCACGGTGTTTTCAGGAGCGGAAACGGCTTGGTTCTTGGCTGCTTGGCCGACGACGAGCCTGCCTGCGGGATCGAGGCCGACGGCGCTCGGCATGGTGAGTTGGCCGTGGACCGGAATGATGGTGATTACGCCATCTTGGACGACGGCGACGGTGGAATTGGTGGTGCCGAGGTCGATGCCTACGACGAATTGTGAATCTGGTTTCATGGGGAAAAATCGGGGAAAAATTTTCAGCGGGCGACGACCCGGGAAACCCGGACTTGGGCCGGGCGGACGAGTTGGCCAGTCACGGAATGCCGCCACCCGGGAAGCAATTCCGCTAGCACTGTGTGGTCGGCTTTTCCCGGATCGACTGCGGATTCCAGCGCAGTCATGGTGCCGGGATCGAAGGGCTGACCGACGACTTCCAGGCGTTCCAGACCGGCGCGACTGAGCAAGGTGCCCAGATGGCTGCCGAGAATCCCGAGCGCGTCTGCCTGCATCGACCATGCGTCACTCCAAGTGCCCAGCGCCTTACGGGCACCCGGCCACCAGCCGGACGCGGCGGCGGGCGGGCGGGAAAATCCGTCGCTCACACGGCCAATGCGATCGGCCAATTCCACCAGCGCCAGCGCCCATTCGCGGGACAGTTCGTCGCCGTCCGGCTGGCGGGCGGTTGCCGCCGGGATGGCCCGCACCGCCTTGTGGGTGTCGTTCACGGTGGCGGATAGCGCATCCAAGACGGAGCCGAAATTCTTGAGCACATCGAGCGTGCGGCGGTTGCCACGGCGGGCCTCGCTGGAGGCGGCGGCCAACTCCTCGTGGACGTCGTCCAAAGTGATGCCGGACGAGTCATCGTCTTCGGCGTCATCTGGAGCAGTCGCCGGGTCATCGTCGCGGTTGGGAATGGAATCAGGAAATGTCACGGGCGGGATGGTGGTTCAACGTTGGTGAGGCGGGCAAGTCGATTGCTCGCGCATGGCGGCAGCGCCGCACGCCCGCAACAAGCCTCGCAACGCGACCGCTCCGGGCGGACGAATCCGCCCCGGCAGATGCGCAAATTTTTCCAACGCTTCGAGCGGCCCGGTGTGTTCGGATTTCATGTGCAGTAAGCGCCAGTTCCAGCGGTCGCGGGCGGTCCGCAACGCTTGGTAAGCTTCTTGAATGACCTGAAACTGCTCCGGCCGTTGCTCCGGTGGGAAGCGCCGCAACAAAAGCTGATAGGCGGCGCGGACTTCCGCGTCGGAAGCCCCGGTCGCCACATCGAGAACAAGGAATGGATTCATGGCGTTACGTTAAAAAAGGTCGGGCTGGGCGGGGTCCACCAGCGGCGGACGCGGCACCTTGTTTGGTTTCCCAGTGGTGGGTTTCGGCGGCGGCGGGGCGTTCGTTCCGCGGAGCGCCTTTTCCATGGCTTCATCCACCTTTTCCTCGGTCATGCCAAGGCCAATCAAGGCATCGCGCACGGCGCGGACAGCACGTTCCTCAATTTCGTCGGCGTCGGCGAAAAATGCCGACTCAAAATCATCGTCACCTTCATCCCAGTGATCGTCCAATTGATTGGAAGCCCGGTTTCCTTCCGCCTGCGCCAGTCGCTCGCACAGCTTGGCGACTCGCGCCACGACGGCGGGCATCCCAAGGTCGGTGGCAGTCGTCGCCACCGCCTGGAGAGACTTCATGACTCGGTCATTTGACGCGTACAAATGATTTCCACTGCGGATCTGTAGCATCAGGTGGGCTAGGCTCAGGCGTGGGTCTAGCTTCTTCTTGCCGCTGCGGACAGCCTGCTCCAGTCCATCGGAAAGATCTCTGGTACAAAGCCCAAACAGATGCTTGGCGTGTTCCGTAAGCCCCTTTTGCGGCGATTCGATGTGATCGAGGAAATCCAGCAGGCCGTCGAGATCCTTGCTCAAATTTTTGCCCAACAACTCCTTGAGCATGGCCAACAATCCAATGCCGGCCCGGTTATTTTCCCGCCAGCCCCAACCCTTGATTTGAGAAGTGAACGCCATCAGATCCATGGCATTTGAGAAACTCCGCCAGCCCCACGAGGTGCCAGCCAAGGTTTCCATCCACTCGCGCTGCCAGTCCTGCCGCAATTCCAGCCGGTAAACTGAGACCAACGAATCCTCCATGAAAAGCCTCTCGATAAGCGCCGGTGCCATCCGCCCGGCATCCGCCATCGCTTGTCCCGTGGAATCGGAAGCGGGGTCCAGCAGCGCCTGCCGCAGCCGCGAAATCCAGCGCGCCAGCATCAAATACTCGCGCCCCGGACGATCTTCCAAGAGTGGCTCCATTTCCGCCCACAGCGACGCCACAGGCCGTTCTTTGCGCAGGTATTCGCGGGTTTGTTGGACCAAGGCGACCAGCACGGTAAGCTTCACCTGCTTGTCGAGCGGATCGAGCGCCAAGGCGGCACGCAGCGCCGCCAGGCACTTGTCGTAAGTCCTGCGATCCAGGGCGTGCATTCCCGCTTTCACGAGAATCGTCTTGTTGCGGGGAAAACGTTTCACCAGCTCGCCCAGCAAGCGGTTGTGGGATTTTTCATCACCTTGCCGCGCCAGCAGGGAGAGCAATGCAAGCCACGCAGCATCGTTTCCCGGATCGCAATCCACCGATTTTTCGAGGGCCTTGCGGGCCTTACCGAGGTCCGGCTCGGCGGAAGCCTGAAAATACGATGTTCTGCCGAAGGATTCGGGAGCTGCCTTGGCCAGAGCTTCGCCCAGCCACTGCCAAGCCACCGAATCCCGCAACGGATCGGCTCCCTCGCTGCGGTTCCACAAGTCGATCACCGTGCGCCAACTCCGGTCCAATTCACCCGGCGATAGATCATCCGCATCGACGATGCACATCGGCCGCAGCACGGACAGCATCGAGTCAGGACTGTGACGGCTTTTTCTCCCGCCATCCAACCCATAATGATCGGCCAGCTCGTCGGCGTGATCGAAGTCCTCATCGTCCATCCGCACTCGGTAAGGCAGGACTGCCTCCGTCAAGACGGCAGCCAGGCCGGGCTGATTCGCGGGAAATGAGCCTTTCATGCCGGTCTGCAATTCCTCGAACGCCTTCACCCGCTTGCCCGCTTTCCAAGCGGCGGACGACGCCAAAATCGGTATGCCCCACGCGGCAGGCTGGCCGGTCGCCGCCAAATACAACGGGATTCGTGCGCTCGCCGGAGCGGACGGTCCGGCAGCCACTAAATCGGCATCAAATGCGCGTGCCGCCCGGGCCAAAGCACCGTCCGGCGGCAAGTCAGCGAAGCACTGCCGCGCCGTTTCGCACTGGTCCTCGAAAACACACCGGACACCGCGCAGGAACAACCGCCAGTGCCGGAAAACCGACTGCCGCGGCAAGCCACGAAGTTGCTCGCGGGCCTCGTCACAGCGCCCATCCCCGGTGGCGTCGCACGCCGCCCGCACCGCCGCCAATTCCGCCGCCAGCCGCTGCACCGCCTCGTCTCCAACCGTCACTGGCGGCGTGTAGGCATCCGCGACCAGTAGATCGATCACCGCCAAATCCGCCGGGGAAATCTCCTGTTTCGCGGCATCCGCGCGCAGTGCCACGGCCCACCAAGCAGCTCGATCGCCCTTCACCGAATCCGTGGGGGTCCGCTTCACCACGGGGGCCGACATTTCCGCTCGCAGCGTGGAAATCAACGCCGCCGGAGCGAACGATTCGAGGTAGTCGATGACCGTGGTGGCCTCCTTGGGCAAGCCCTTGCCGAGCATCTCGCGGACCAAACCGACATTGGAAGCTAACAGCAACGGCAAGTAGCGCCCGCGGTCGCGTTTGCACAACTCTTTGGCCGCATCCCGCGCCTTGCGCCACCGTCCCTCGCCCATCCAGCCCAATGCTGGGGCGGCAGCCGGGTCTTGCGCAAATGGAGCGGCGTCGAAGTTCATCCCGAGGTCCATCGGTCAGACGAATTGTTCGACGAGCACCGCCTTGGCGTAGTCGCGGTTCATGCGGGCGATGTGATCGACGCTGATTTCCTTCGGGCAAGCCGCCTCGCACTCGTATTGATTGGTGCAATTTCCAAAGCCCTCGGCATCCATCTGGCGGACCATCGCGAGCACCCGCTTGTTGCGCTCCGGCTGCCCTTGCGGCAGATGCCCGAGGTGCGAAACCTTGGCCGCGACAAACAACATGGCCGACGCATTTTTGCAGGATGCCACGCAGGCACCGCAGCCGATGCACGCTGCGGCGTCGAAGGCGCTGTCGGCATCGTGTTTTGAAATCGGGATCGCGTTGGCATCCACGCTGGAGCCGGTGCGGACGTCAATGTAGCCGCCGGCCGCCACGATCCGGTCGAAGGCCGAGCGGTCCACGATCAAATCCCGGATCACCGGAAACGGATTGGCGCGGAACGGCTCGATCCAGATGGTGTCACCATCGGTAAATTTCCGCATGTGGACCTGGCAAGTCGCGGTCGCGCGCTCCTTGCTGTGGGGAATCCCGTTGATCGTTAGGGAGCACGAACCGCAGATTCCTTCGCGGCAATCGTGGTCGAAATGGATCGGCTCATCGCCCTTGGTGATCAGCCGCTCGTTGACGATATCGAGCATTTCGAGGAAAGAAGCTTCGCTCGGGATCTCCTTGGCATCATAGGTTTCGATTTTGCCTTTGGCCTTGGGTCCGGTCTGCCGCCAAACTTTGAGTGTCAGATTCATGGGGATTTCGATGCGATCTTGGAAAAACTGGGCAAGCTCATCGGTGAACTCTGCCGCCGCCAGAGTAAGGACGATTGCGCCGCGAGCTAGGAGAAAAATCTAGCGATTCGTCCGCTTTCCAACGCATGGATTGAGCCCATCTCGGCCGGTGAAAAATTCCCGAAAATCGGTTGACCCGCTTCCACGACGGTGCTTATTTCGCGCGTCGCGACAAACTATAGGCGGCCCGATTGAGTTTCCCTTAGGGTTTTGGGTTTTTCCCGGGGATTATCGATCGGGCCGCTTTTTTTTGAAGCGGGAGCGCGGACGGTGGCCCATTTTGCGTTTCCAGCAGTGCCTCCCCCTCTCACCGGTCGCTTTCAGCTTCAGACATCCTGATTTCCGAGGCTGCCGTCGCCAGCAGGCGGATTCGTGTATCACTTCTGCTCCTATTTTCCCTTATGCCATCCCGAATTGCCATCACCCTGATTTTCGCCATCGCGTCCGCGTCCACTCTGTTTGCCGAGACCCGGCCTTGGAAAAGCGCCGACGGCCTCCGGACCGTCCAGGGAGAATACATCAAGCGCGACCCCACCAGCGTCACCATCCGCAGCGACGGCGGCAAGGAGCTCACCATCGACCTCAGCAAGCTCCACCCGGACGAAAAAAAGTGGCTGGATCTCAACCACTCGCTCGCTGCTCCGGTCGCCGCAGCTCCCGCGCCGGATCCCGCCGCGTTCTTCGACAATCTTACCTTTGACGACACGCGCGAGACCACCCTCGCCAAACTCAAAGCCAGCAAGATCGTCGAAATGACCTCCGACGAAACCTTCATCGGCCGCTCCGGCATCAACGGGATTTTCCGCACCCGCCAGAAAATCGGCAGCCTCAGCGGCTTCCTTTACTTCGACTGGACCGAAGCCGGAAAACTCAAGGAACTCACCCTGCAAACCGAATCCCTCCCCGCCACCGCCTACAAGTCCGACCTCGAACCGAGCTGGAAGGAATTCGTCGAACTGCTCAGTATGCTCTACGGCAAGCCAGTCCAGAAAGGGCCGTTGCCCCAGCCGGAAAGCATCGCCAACGGCTCGTTTTCCCCCTCCCACCTGTGGACCCTCGAACACGGCGGCTCCGCCCTGCTAGGGGCGGCGTGCGAGTCTAACAAATATCAGATCGTCGTCCGGTTCACCCAGAAGAAGGTCGGCGTGGTGGAGATCCCATAGCCGACTTCCGGTCTTGAAAACCCCGTCCCAAGACTCAAACTCCGCCCATGGCCGAGCTTGATCTCTTCTCACCCGCCCCGAACCCGCAGGAGCGGATTCGCGAGCTGCGCACCCTGCTCGATCACCACAACCGGCTTTACTACAACAAGGCCACGCCCGAAATTTCCGATGCGGAATACGACCGCCTGTTCCGCGAGCTGGAGGAGTTGGAGAAAAAGCATCCCGGGTTCCACGACCCGAACTCCCCCACCCTGCGCGTCGGCGGCGCACCGATCGAGGGCTTCCAACAGATCCAGCACGCCGTGCCGATGCTCAGCATCGACGACGTGTTTGAACTCGGTGCCGAGGCGATGGCGAAGTCCGGGGCGAACCGGCCGGAGCAGGAACTCATCGAATTCTATCAGCGACTCCAGAAGAACCTGAAACGCGAGGCCATCGCCGTCACCATCGAGCCCAAGATCGACGGCGTGGCAGTGTCCCTGCTCTATCAGGACGGCAAACTCGCCTACGCCGCCACCCGCGGCGACGGCCGCACCGGCGACGACGTGAGCCACAACGTGCGGACGATCCGGAGCATCCCGCTGGAGCTGAAATTCCAAGGAACGGCCGAATCCACCCCGGCGGTTGACGTGGATGACGTTCTTCCTTATGTTCCCAGCCATGAATCAAACGCAACTCCTCGCCGAACGTCTCCGCAAAGCGCGGGACAAAGCTTGGCGCGCCGGCTTCTCGCTGACCTCGGAAGAAGCGATGGAACAAATGTTTCGCAACGGATCCGACAGGAAGCCCAATCCGTGGTATCGTGGGCCAGAGAGTCAAACCGACTCCTCGACCCTCAACGATTCGGACGACTCGCCGCTCGTTACCCTCAGCTAGGCGGTCAGTCGGAACATACCGTTTTTCACATCCAGAGCAAGAATCGGGTCATCAAGTTCACGCTGCCTCCCAACTTCGGGGCACAAGGCGGGGCGATTGACTACCTGAACAATCTGGAAGCCGCGAACCAAGTGTTCGGCGATGACATCCTGCTCCACGGAGTTTTGGAAACGAAGCGTGGCCCGGCGTTGATCATTTCCCAGCCGTTCGTCATCGGTGCCGTGCCGACGTCTAAGGAAGTCGCCGCTTGGTTTGAGTCCAACGGCTATCATTCCACAGGACACAATCGCTGGAAAAATGACGAGTCTGGCGTGGATATAGCCGATGCCCACGTTGGCAATCTCATCAAAATCTGGGACGGTGAACTCGTGCCCATCGACCTCCAAGTTCTTCACGAAGGCGACGCATTCGCACCGATCCCCGATCCCCAATCCCCCATCCCCGCCCTCCTCGAAATCCGCGGGGAAATTTTCATGCCCAATGAAGCCTTCGCCGCGCTCAATACCGAGCGCGACGAAGCCGGCCTGCCCACCTTCGCCAATCCCCGCAACTCCGCAGCCGGCACGCTCAAGCAGCTCGACCCGAAAAAGGTCGCCTCGCGTCCGCTCGCGTTCCTCGCCCACGGCCTCGGCGCTTACGACGGCCCGCCGCTGGAAACCGAACACGAGTTCCACGAGCTGCTAGGCAACCTCGGCATCCCGCAAAACCTGCCGATTCTCAACGCGAGCAATCTCGATGAATTGTTAGCCGCCGTCGCGAAAATCAACCGCGACCGCCACGCCCTCGACTACGGCACTGACGGCGCGGTCATCAAAGTCCTTGATCGCGCGGAGCGGGAGATCCTCGGCTTCACCTCCCGCGCGCCGCGCTGGGCGGCTGCTTACAAGTTTCTGCCCGAGCAGAAGGAAACCACGCTTAACAACATCCACATCCAGGTCGGCCGCACCGGAGTTCTGACGCCCGTCGCAGAGCTGACACCCGTGCTCATTTCCGGCTCCACGGTTTCCCGTGCCACGCTCCACAACCAAGACGAGATCACCAAGAAGGACATCCGTCTTGGAGCCACCGTGTTGATCGAAAAGGCCGGCGAAATCATTCCGGCCATCGTCAAGGTGATCCGCCATACCGAGGGCGCGGTCGCGTTTTCGCTCTATGACAGCGTCGGCGGAAAATGCCCGTCGTGCGGCGGGCCGATCTCTCAGGAGGAAGGTTTCGTTGCCTGGCGTTGCACGAATTTCCAATGCCCGGCGCAGGCCGTCACCCGCATCTCCCACTTTGCTTCACGCAAGGCGCTGGACTTGGAAGGCCTCGGCGAAATCGTGGCGGATGCGCTCGTCCGCCATGGCCATTGCAAGACCCCGCTCGATCTCTTCAATCTAACCGAAGACACGCTCGCCAACCTCAACCTCGGCACCGAAGATGCTCCGCGGCGCTTCGGAGAGCCCAATGCCGCCAAGATTCTTGAATCACTCGAAAAGGCCAGATCAAAGCCCCTTCATCGTTGGCTGATTGCCATGGGCATCCCTCAGGTCGGAGAGGAAGTCGCGAAGGAGATCAGTAAATTCCACTACAACTTTGCAGAGATAAAGAAATCCTCTTTGATGACAAAACTCCTGCGGCTCGAAGAGTTGTTCAGGTTAGCCCAAAATGCAAATCAAGCCAAAATGCAGGATGAGGTTGATCATTACCATTCGGAGCACAAAGAACTCTTGGTCAATCTTGAGAAATACAGCTTTATCGAGCTAGCCAAACCTAGCATTCCGGAAATCAAAGAAAAAAATATTAGTGCCTTCAAGCGGCGACTGGATGATTTTGAAAATGCCGATTTGAAAGATTTATTTTTCCAACTCGAGAATAAGTTTAATGCATACAAACAAGCAAAGAGAGCTAAAACGAATAAAGTCCAAATTGATCGGCTGAAAAGCGATTGTTTTGACCTGTCGGAAGAACTTGAAGTTCAACTCCAAAAAGCCACGCGAGGCCAAAATTATCGCAGAGTTCGTAATCGTCTCATTCTCGAATTCCAAAGTTACATTTGTCCAGTTGGCCCATCGGCCTGCGAATCCTGCGTGACATATTTCGACTCTGACACCGGTAGCCAATTCATGAAGCAGATGGCTGTACTTGGAATCGACCCGAAATCAGAGCTGAAACCCGATCCGGTGGCTCTATCCGACGCTGCAAATCTCCCACTCGCCGGCAAGACTTTTGTCATCACGGGCACGCTCAGTATCGACCGAGATGAGATCAAAGGCTTGATCGAGTCCAATGGTGGCAAGGTCAGTGGCTCCGTTTCCGCAAAAACCGACTTTCTGTTATGCGGCGAAGGCGGCGGTTCGAAAAGGTCGAAGGCGGAGAGTCTGAAGAGCGTTAAGATCATCGACGAAGCCGAGTTTCGAAAACTCATTGAATTTCATGAGAACCTACATCCTTCATCGCCCCCAAAGCAATCCGACCTTTTCGCTTAGTCAAAAGCTGGAGGGCAGGAAAGCAATCGATGTCTTGGCCGGGTTGTGTCTCGGCGTGTTGGCCGATGGCGAGATCAACAGCCGGGAAGCTGAGTTCTTGCGGGATTGGATCATGCGCCATGCGGCATCACTGCCGGAGTTCGTGCTCATCAAGTTGGTTCCCAAGCTCAATGTGCTGCGGTCCGGTGCTGAAGCGCCGCCCGAGTTCCTCGGCGAACTCGCCAAACTCCTTGGCGCATTGGTGGGATTGGACGAAGCCCTGTCGGAAACCGACAGTTCCGATTTGGTAGCAACAGCCGGGCGTCCGTCAAAACTGATCTTTGACGATCTTGACGAGCCCCTTTCATTCCGTGGCCTTGAGGTTGTCGTCACCGGCAACTTCGCGAACTTCTCCAGAGCCGAAGTCATGAGCCGCCTGCTCGATTTGGGGGCGTTGCCTCGCGATGCCGCGCCGACTAACAGCACCTCGCTGGTGATTGCCGGGCAGAATGGCTCGCTTGCCTGGGCATCCCGCCAACTTGGGCGGAAGCTTGAGAGAGCATTGGAAATGAAACAGGCGGGCTTCGACATCAGGATCATCTCCGAAGAATCGTTTCTGGCCCAACTCGCCGCAAGTGAGCAGGGCCATGTTGCCAATGATCC
>JANMJJ010000204.1:0-3858 GCA_031371325.1 Akkermansiaceae bacterium
CGAATTCTTCGCCTGTATGGAAACTGAGGCTCCGCTCGTGGACACGGGGCGTCTAGTCAGGAAAATCATCGGGAAGGAGGCTCCACGGTTTCTGGCCCGCGTCCTCGACCTTCCCCGCCACGCGGTGGCCAAGGCTCTGGCTCCTGGCGGTCGATTGATCAAATGCGGTCTTTTGAAGAGCAGTCGGCACCCTGCCAAAATCGCCACGCTGGAATTTCACTCCGAAGAATTGGCGATTCGCCTGCTCCGTGAAGCCTACGATCCTCGAAAGTTACTGAAATTATTTGGCGTGGTCACGCCTCCGCCACCGGAGCTCGGTCTTGTGGACTTCCCGCATCTTCAGGCGAGCCTGGACCTCCTGCTGCTTTACCTGAGAACGGTTCAGGCCAAGCGCAAAGCCGGGGTCAACGTGCTGATTCATGGTGCGCCGGGCACGGGAAAATCCCAATTGGTGCGGGTTCTAGGCCAGGTCTTGGACATTCCCGTGTTCGAACTCGACACTGCGGATAGCGACGGTGATCCGCTGCGTGCCTGTGGAAGATTGTCCGTTCTCAATCTCGCCCAGACGTATTTTCATGATCCCACCGTGCTGCTGGTTTTCGACGAGGCGGAGGACATTCTCACTCCCTCTCCCATGCACCGCAGCACGGCGAATTCCCACAAGGGTTGGTTCAACCAGATGCTGGAAAACAACCGCCAGCCGGTGTTCTGGATTTCGAACTCGATAGAGACGCTGGACCCGGCTTTCGCACGCCGCTTTGATTTCATTCTGGAGGTTCCCATTCCGCCGAAAGCCCAGCGCGGCAGAATTCTCAGGGAAAAGGCTGGAACACTGGTTTCGCCCGGACTGATCGAGAATCTCGCCGGTATCGAACATCTGGCACCCGCCGTGGTCACCCGCGCCCGGAATGTTGTCCACGCCATCAGGTGGGAAATCCCGAAAGACAATCGGGACGCCGCGCTCACCCATGTCATCGGTGGAATCCTGAAGGCCCAAGGCCATCCCGACCCCGCCAGGGCGACCATCCAGGTGGTTGAGCCCGGGCTATATGACATCGACCACCTGAACACTTCCGCCGATCTCCCGCCGATCGCCGCCAATCTTAGGAAAAATCCAAGTGCCCGCCTCTGTTTGTATGGTCCGCCCGGCACCGGCAAAACTTCGTTCGGCCACTGGCTCGCCAACGAAATCGGCCAACCGCTCCTCCTCCAGAAGGCCTCTGATCTTTTGAGCCCCTACGTGGGAATGACGGAGCAGAAGATCGCCCGCACGTTTGAAAAGGCCAAACAGGATGGTGCCGTGCTCCTCATTGATGAGGTGGACTCGTTTCTGCGTGATCGCATGCAGGCCCGGCATTCCTGGGAAGTCACCCAGATCAACGAAATGCTCACCCAGATCGAATCTTTCCCCGGCATCCTGATTGCCTCCACCAATCTGATCGATCAGCTTGATCCCGCGAGCATGCGCCGATTCGACATCAAACTGCACTTCGGCTACCTCCTCCCGGCTCAAGCTGGCCGCCTGCTCGTTTCCTACTGTCAGAATCTCGCACTCCCGCAGCCGACCTTTGCGGATCTGGAGTTGGCCGCCACCATGGATGTTTCCGCGCCCGGGGATTTCGCCGCCATTGCGAGGCAGCACCGGTTCCAGCCGTTCCGCGATGCCCACAGCCTCTTGTTGGCGGTGATCGCGGAATCCGAACTCAAAACCAACCGGACCCGGCGGATCGGTTTCCAGTAATTTCAATTTCATCCAACCATGCCAGGCTCCGACCACGAAACCACCCTTGCCCGCCAGTGGGAACTGCTGCGCAACCACCGTCCTTCCCGCCAGCCCGGCAAAAGCTCGCTCCAACTCCGCGACCTTCTGGAAGCAGCCGGCCACAATGTGACCAAGCGCACCATCGAGCGCGACATGGGGGAGTTGTCCCGCATCTTTCCGATTCGCCGCAACGAAGTGTCGATACCCTACGGCTGGCATTGGAAGGAAAACGCCCACGTCGACATCCTCGGTATGGATCTATCCGAAGCCGTGTCGCTCGGCCTGATGGAGGATGTGCTCCGCCAGATCATGCCTCCCGCGTTCCTCTCCGCGCTGGAAGGCAAGTTTTCCCTCGCACGGGAAAAACTCGCCGCCTTGCCGAAAATCCCGCACGCCCGCTGGACGGACCTCGTCCGCTACGTGCCGCCGGGCCTGCCATTTACTCCGCCCACCATGGCCCCGGGAGTGTTGCCTGCGATTCAGGAAGCCCTGCTCAGGCAACGCAAATTGCAGGTCGTTTACCTCAGCGCCGGTTCGACGGCCGCCAAGGAGCAGGCCCTCCATCCACTCTCACTGATCCAACAGGGGGCGCGATCCTATCTCGTAGCCACTGCGTTCGATTACGAGCAACCGCACCTTTACGCCATCCACCGGATCGCCTCCGCCACCGTTCTCGACGAACCGGCCCTGCGCCCGGCAGGATTTTCCCTCGACGCCTTCCTCGCGGCCGGCGGCGCACAGTTCGGCAGTGGCAGCACAATCGTGCTCAAGGCGCGGGTTTCCGATGACCTCGCCCGCCTGTTGGAAGAAACTCCGATTTCCAACGATCAAAAAATCACCAAACGCTTCGGCGTCCAAACGCTCACTGCCACCGTCCAGGAATCCTGGCAGCTTCATTTCTGGATCCTCTCCCAAGGCCCATCGATCACCGTGCTTAAACCGGTTTCTTTGCGGAAGGAAATCATCGCTGCCCTCGAATCCAGCCTCAGCCACTACAAGGAAACCTGATCCATCATACGTGCAAATGCGTCGCCTGTTCGAGCGCGACGCGTTCTGTCGCGGTCTGACTTTATCCTCATCCTCATGCGCAACCTCTCCAAATCCAAGATCATCGCATATCGCCAGTGCCCGAAGCGCTTGTGGCTGGAAATCCACAAGGCCGACCTGCGTGATGACTCCGCCTCTGAAATGGTGTTCCAGATCGGCAATCAGGTCGGCGACATGGCCCGGAGCATCTACGACCTCGATGGCAATGGAGAGTTCATCGACATCAATGGTCTCGGCCACGAGGAAGCCCTCGCCCGCAGCGCGGTGCTGTTGAAAACTGGTGAGGTTCCCGTATTCGAGGCCGGGATGGCCGCTGGCGGCGCTTTGGCCTACGCGGATGTCATGCTGCCCGATCCGCAAGATGATGCGGTTGCCTGGAAAATGATCGAGGTGAAATCCTCGACCCGCGTGAAGGCCTACCAGCGGGATGACATCGCGGTGCAGGCCCACATCGCTGCCACCGCCGGAGTGCGCTTGTCGTCCATTTCACTGGCGCACATCGACAACTCCTTCGTCTATCCAGGCAATGGTGATTACCAGGGTCTCCTCAAAGAAAACGACCTCACTGCGGAAGCCATTTCCCGCGGGGACGAGGTGAAGGAATGGATCGATGCTGCGCAAGCTGTCGCGGCATTAACGGATGAACCGGAAATCGCAACCGGTCCGCATTGCAATAGCCCTTTCACCTGCGGGTATAGTGATTACTGCAACCGGGATAAGGTCTCTCCCCAGTATCCTCTCTCGTCCTTGCCGCGTCTCCATTACCGCAGACGCGAACGGATCGAGGCCGCAGGTCACGAGGATCTAAGGGATGTCCCGGATGAGTTCCTTGGCGCGATCCAAAAGCGGGTCAAGCAATGCTCGATCACCGGCGAAACCTATTTCGATGCCGCCGGAGCTGCCGCGGACTGAGGCGGCCCCAGAAAATCAGGCCAGTGGCTAAGCTATGATTGTGGTGTGTGGGAGCGGCGTTAAAACCGAACCGAACACACACAAAATGAAAGGCAAACGAAGAAGACACGACCCTGAATTCAAGGCCCGCGTGGCGC
>JANMJJ010000213.1:0-32021 GCA_031371325.1 Akkermansiaceae bacterium
GTTGTAGAAGATGTTGTTCGGAAGCTGGATGATGGCTTCGAGCAGGTCGTTCTCGATAAGGTATTGGCGGATGTTGCTGGCCCCGCCGCCGGCATTCCCGGTGAAGAGGGCGGAGCCATTGTGGACGGTGGCGATGCGCGATCCGGCCGGGGAATCCTTGAGGGTTTTCATCTTGCTCACCATTTCCATGAGGAAGAGGAGCTGGCCGTCATCCACGGCGGGCGCGGCGGAGACAGTCTGGATTTCGCCGGAGGCGTCGGGCAGTTTCACCTCGAAGCGGGGATCGATGATGACGGTGTTCGCGCCGTTTTTCTCAAGGATCTGGCCTTGGTCGGTCTTCCAGCTCTTGCCATAGGGCGGATTAGACAGCATGAAGTCGAAGCGGGTGCCGTAGAGGTAAATGGCGGCCTTGGAGCGGATGGAGCCCTCGGGATCGATGATGAAGTCCTGCGCCTCGGTAAGCATGCCGCCGGAACCGCAGGTGGGATCGTAAATGGTGATGACGGGCGGGAGCTTCTTTTTCACCGGCTCAAACAGCAGGTGGATCATGAGCTGGATGACCTCGCGCGGGGTGAAGTGCTCTCCGGCCTCCTCGTTGTTCTCCTCGTTGAACTTGCGGATGAGTTCCTCGAAGACGTAGCCCATGCCGAGATTGGTCAGACCGGGGAGCTTGCGGCCGTCCGGGCCGATGGCGTCGTGGTGGGAGAGATTGATGTCCGGGGCCACGAATTTCTCGATGACGCCGTGGAGGGCATCTGCCTCGCCCATTTTGCGGATCTGGTTGCGGAGATCGAACTTGGCGATGATTTCCCGGACGTTGTCGCTGTAACCGTCCAGGTAGTAATTAAAGTTGGCTTCGAGCTGGGTGGGATTTCCGAGCAGGCTCTTGAGGGTGAACTTGGAGGTATTGTAGAAGACCTGGCCGGAGGCTTCGCGCAGGCAGTCCGGATCGAGCACGGCCATGTCGGCCTCGACTTTCTGGAACTTCACCTCGGCCAGCACGGCTTCCTTGGTATCTTCCAGCAGGCAGTCGATCCGGCGGAGGACGAACATTGGGAGAATGACGTCGCGGTATTTCCCGCGGACGAAGACGTCGCGGAGGCAGTCGTCCGCGATGGACCAGATGAAGGAGACGATTTTATTGTGGGTGGCGTGATCCATTGAGAAAGGGTGAAGGGCGGGAGGAACCGTTGCCCGTCGGAACAATCGGCCCCCTCCGGAAAGACTAACGGCTTCATCCCGGTCGGCGAGGGAATTCGTCGGAAGACAAAGATGGCTGAGGCGTTGCCTGGTGTTTGAGGAGTCGCGACATTCCTCACGTCTCCGCCTGTTTCACCGGAATCTCCGGCTTCCTGTTCCGGTGGATCCACACGCTTTGCACCAGCCCTAGCAGGAACATGCAAATCACCACGAAGGTTCCCGAGTAGCTGATCAACGGCAGCGGAATGCCGGTGACCGGCATGACCAACACGCACATCCCGATGCTCTCGAAAATGTGGGCGAAAAACAGCGCCACCACCAGACAGACCAACAGCCGTCCGGTCAGATCCCGGCTGTAGAACGCGATGAACAGCCCTTGGATCAGCAACAGCGCGAAGGCGGTTAGCAGCAGGAGGCTGCCTCGGAAACCGAGTTCCTCGCCGATCACGCCGAAAATATAATCGTTGTGCGCCGTGGTTTTTGAACCGAATCCCTTCGCCAGCAGGGATCCGCTTTCCTTGGGTGCCTTGTAGCCCACACCCTTCCATCCGGCTTTGCCCACGGCCATCGACACATAATAGGGCGAATAGGCATCACCGAGGATATCCACCTCCTTGTTGTTCATCATTCGCAGCCACACGTCGATCCGCTCCGGCCCCCGTTTGGACACTAGCGGCAGGACGATGAAATACAACAATGGCAGCGCACCGACGCCGAGGAGAGCCATGCACGAAAGATAGCGGAACGGGATGCCACCGATCAGCAAGGCGACGATCGACACTGGAATCCAGACCAGCGCCGAACCCATGTCGCCCATTTTCATGACCATGAGGAACGGCACCGCCGCGATCACCCCGATGATCCCGATGCGGATGAATGGCGCGCCGAACCAGCGGTGGAGTTTGGGCAAATCTTGGACCAGCCACGCGATCAATAGAATCCCGGACGTGATCCCAAGTTGGGCCGGTTGGAACAACAACCCGCCCGGCAGCCGTAACTGATAGACATCGTCATTCTGAACCATCGCCGCGACCATCAGTCCCAGACTCACCAGATAGAACGGGATCCCCAGCCAGCGGATCCAGCGGTAATCGACGAAGGCGGCTAGGAAATAGCCGATGCTCCCGATCAGGATGAACGACTTTTGCTTGGCGGCGAAATAGGCCCCGGCGCTGCCATACTGCTCGAGCATCGCCTTGGGCACCGGCAAATGCCGCGCGGCGCTCTCGATCATGAACACGCCGAAAATCAGGAGCCCGTACATCACCAGCACGAGCACCCAATTCATCCCGAGGATTTTCCTTAAAAACGGCGTCATGACAGGCTCGGGGGCGACCATACGCCGCCAGCTTCCCATGGCAAGGCACGCGTGAAGATTCCGCGCGGCGCACTTACACGTTGAACCGGAACTCGACCACATCGCCGTCCTTGACGACGTATTGCTTGCCTTCGATCCGGACTTTCCCCGCGACCTTGGCAGCACTCATGCTGCCGGCGGCGACGAGGTCGTCGTAGTGAACGATTTCCGCAGCGATGAAGCCACGCTCGAAATCCGAGTGGATCACGCCGGCGGCGGCGGGAGCCTTGTCGCCGGCAATGATCGTCCAGGCGCGGGTTTCTTGGACGCCGGTGGTCAGGTAGGTGCGCAGGCCGAGAAGGTGATAGACCGCGCGGATCAGCGCCGAGACGCCGGAATCCGTCACGCCCATTTCGGCCAAAAATTCGTTGGCTTCCTCGACCGGCATGTCGCTGAGTTCCTCCTCGATGCGGGCGGAAATGACGACCGCTTCGGAGCCGGTGTGTTCGGCGGCGAACTTGCGGACGCGAGCGACCTGCGCGTGCGAGTCCGGGTTTTCAATCGCACCGGCCAACTCGTCTTCGGCGACGTTGCAGGCGTAGATGGTCTTCTTCGAGGAAAGCAGGAAAAACTCTTTGACGATCGCCCTGTCGTCGTCGCTGAAATCAATCGTTAGAGCCGGGTTACCTTGGTCGAGATGCGGCATGATGATGTCGATCAGCTCGACTTCCTTCTTCGCTTCCTTGTCGCCGCCCTTGGCCTTTTTTTCGCGGGAATGGCGGCGTTTTTCGAGCGACGCCATGTCGGCGAGGATCAGTTCGGAATTGATGATCTCGATGTCGCGGATCGGATCGACGGAGCCGAGTTCGTGGATGATGTCGTCGTTTTCGAAACAACGGACGACCTGCACGATGGCGTCGGTTTCGCGGATGTTCGCGAGGAACTGGTTGCCGAGGCCGGCGCCTTCCGACGCGCCCTTGACCAGCCCCGCGATATCGACGAACTCGATGGCCGTCGGCACCAGCTTGTGGGAGCTAGAAATCTTCGACAGCACCGCCAGCCGCGGATCGGGCACGCTGACGATGCCGACGTTCGGATCGATGGTGCAGAAGGGATAATTCGCCGCCTCCGCCTTGCGGGTGCGGGTCACAGCATTGAAGAGTGTCGATTTACCGACATTGGGTAGTCCTACGATTCCGGCCTTGAGCATTGCGGCGGGAGGGTGGGGGAAGGGCGGGCGGGAGGACGAGGAAAAAGTTTGGGAGGGCGCTGTGGGGGGTGGGGTCGATGCGGTTGACGCTGTGGTTGAGGGCACCGTAGCCGGGCATGGTGAGGAGGCAGGTCTTCTGGTTGCGCTTGGTCAGGCCGATGGCGCGGCGCTGGTTTTGATCGAGGGGGGCGCATTTCTGCCAGATGGCTTTGACGGCGGCGGCTCCGCAGATGAGGCCGTAAACGGTGAGTGTGAGCATGGCGCACCTTGTAAACGGCCGCGTCGAGATTGGAGCGGAGCTTGTCGGCAGAGGTCCAGAGCTTCTTGTCGAGCTCGCGGAGCTAATTTCTATCATCCCGCCGGGATGGAGAGGAATTCGTCAGAGTGGGCTTGCGCCACCGGGGCGGCGAGCTTGAATTTGGCACTTTGCGTGGCGGGAGGGCCGCTGCTAATACTCAACGCATGGCAGCCGCTCCCCTCCCCCTCACTTGCTCCGCGATCCTCGTGGCGGCGGGATCGAGCCGGAGGATGGGGTTCGACAAGCTGGCGTCGTTGCTGGGCGGGGTGCCGGTGTTGCGGCGGACGCTGGAGGCGTTCCTGGCGGCGGATTCGATCGCGGAGGTGGTGATCGTTTGTCCGGAGGAGCGCTGGGAGTTGCTAGGCGGCGGACCATTTTCGAAACCGGTGACGCGGGTGGACGGCGGGGCGGAGCGGCAGGACTCGGTGGCGGCCGGGCTGGCGGTCGTTTCCTCGAACTACGTGGCGGTGCATGACGGCGCGCGGCCGTTGATTTCACCGGCGGACATCGACCGCTGCGTGGCGGCGGCGGGCGAACACCGGGCCGCGGCCCTGGCGCGGCGGGTGACCGAGACTTTGAAGCGATCCGATCGAAAGGATTTCAGCGCGGAAGCGGTTTCGCGGGAGCTGCTGTGGTTCATGGAGACGCCGCAGGTTTTTGAAATCCCGTTGTTGGAGAAAGCCTGCGAGGCGGTGGCGGAATGGGGAATCGCAGTGACCGACGAGGTTTCGGCGCTGGAGGCGATCGGCGAGCGGGTGAAACTGGTGGAATCGCTGCACCCTAACATTAAGATCACGACACCGGCAGATTTGGCGCTGGCGGAAGCACTTTTACGATGAGCAAGGCAATTTACGAATGGAGGCAGATTCCTAATGGGCCGCGGCTGGCGGTGGCGACGGTGGCGGATTCCGAGTGCGCGGCGTTGTCGATTTACATCCCGGCGGGCAGCCGCGATGAATCGAACTTGCCGGCGGGGCTGGCGCATTTCGTGGAGCACATGGTGTTCAAGGGCACGGAGCGGCGGAGTGCGCGCGAGCTGAGTTTCGAAATCGAAGACGGCGGCGGCCAACTCAACGCCTGCACCTCGGAAGACCAGACGGTTTACGAAGGCCGCGGCGAGGCCAACCTGATGCCGCTATTAGCGGAAATCCTGTGCGACATGGTGTGGCAAGCGATCTTCCCCGAGAGCGAGATCGGCCTGGAGCGCGAGGTGATCGGCGAGGAAATCACGATGTACAAGGAGTCGCCAGCGGATCACATCGGCGATCTGATCTCGGGCGCGCTGTGGGGGGATCATCCGCTGGGAAGCCCGATTTCCGGGTCGCTGGAGTCGATCGCGGCCATCGACCGCGAGACGTTGTTAGCGTTCAGGGATCGCCATCATTTCCGCAGCGATGTGGTGATCGCGGCGGCGGGGCCGTTCACCATCGACGAGATCGAGCTGATGATTTTGCCGGAGCTGCCAGCGCGTGAATTCCATGCGGCGGAACGGGCGCTGCCGTTTGACCGAGCGACTGCGGTTCCGCAGACCGTCACGGACGAGCGGGAGACGGACCAGCTCCAGCTCGCGCTCGCCTGGCACACGCCGGGGCGGCATGCGGAATCACGGCACGCGTTGCGGATGTTGAGCATGATGTTAGGCGAGTCGGCGAGCTCGCGGTTGTTTCTCGAACTGCGCGAGGAGCGCGGGCTGTGCTATCAGGTCAGCAGCGACGTGACGTTTTTCGACGAGACCGGGGCGTTTGAAATCAGCGCCGGGCTAGACCCCGAATCGCGCGATGAAGCGCTGGCCTGCATCCACCGGGAGATCAACGATCTGGTGGCCAATGGCCCGCGTGCCGGCGAGCTGGACCGGGCGAAGCGTCTAACGATCGCGCAGAGCAAGCTCGCGTTCGAATCGACAGGCTCCCACGCCGGGTGGGCGGGTGAAGGCGTGCTGGATTTCGGCCACGTCCCCGCGCCGGCGGATTGGCGGGCCAAGGTGATGGCGGTGACCGACGCTGACGTGCAGGCGATCGCCCGCGAGATTTTCCACGATAAGCAGCCGGCGATGGCGGAGATCGGGGATCGATGAAGAGAAGAGAATTTTAACCGCAGATGAACGCAGATGGACGCAGATAAGAGAAGAACTTGATAGTAGATGGCAAGATGAAGAGATTCACTCCTCCTCTTTATCCCATCTTCCATCTGCGTTTATCTGCGTTCATCTGCGGTTGAAAAATCTTCCTCTTCATTTCAGCATTTCACCCTCCCATGCCTCATCCTTTCCAGCCATTCACCCAGCAGCACTTCATCACTGTTGCGATCGGCTTCGCGGCGGTGGCGGCGTTCGTGATGGCGGGAAAAAAAGGTGGGGACAGCCGTAAGCGGACGACGGCGGTGCTGGCGCTGATCAACCTGAGCGCGTTCCCGTTGAGTCTCGCCGCTTGGTCCACGATCAACGCACCGAAGTCTTTGGATAATTTCCTGCCGTTGCAACTGTGTGACATCGCGACCCTCACTGCGGGTTTCGCCTTGATCAGCAAACGCCCGCTGCTCTGCGCGTTGACGTATTTCTGGGGACTCGCCGCGACGATGCAGGCGCTGCTAACACCCGCGCTGACGGTCGGGTTCCCGCACATGGCGTTCGTGATGTTTTTCGTGCAGCACTTCGCGATTGTGGCGGCGGCGTTCTATCTGCCGATGGTGGAAGGCTGGCGACCGCGGCAACCGTTGTGGAAAGCGCCGCTGGAAGTTTACTTCTGGTCGGTGATCTATCTGATCGTCGCGATGACTGTGAACAAAGTGTTGGGAACCAACTTCGCGTTTGCGGCGCACCCGCCGGAGAATCCGAGCCTCATCGACCACCTCGGGCCGTGGCCGTGGTATCTGCTCTCGATGCAAGGAATCGCGCTGGTGTTCTTTTACCTGCTGGCGTTGCCGTTCGCGGGTGGACCGAAGGTCGCCCCTCCTTAGGCTGGCGTTCGCCGGCCTTTCCAACTATGGCTCGGGCCGATGTCCCAACCCTATCTCTCGCTCGAAGCCGAACTGCATGATGCCTTCTGGGAGGCGGAGGATGACGGGTCGGAGGTGCGGCTGATGGCGGCGTTTCTCAAGAAATTCCCGGGTCCGGCGTTGGAGATCGGGGCTGGCTCGGGGCGGTTGATGTTTCCGTTGGTGCAGATGGGGCTGGAGGTCGAGGGACTGGAACTCTCGCGCGACATGCTGGAACTCGGCAAGGCGCGGGCCGGGAAAATGGGCATCCAGCCGGTGATGCACGAGGGCGACATGACGGACTGGAGCGATGGCCGGAAGTTCGCCGCGCTGTTGGCCCCGGCGTTCACCTTGCAACTCGCGGCTGATCCGGAAAAAACGCTCCGCCACTGGCACCGGCTGTTGGAAAACCACGGCGGGCTCTATCTGACGGTTTTCATGCCGTATGCAGAGCTGCTGGGCGACCTGCCGGAAAACGAGTGGTATGAGGACCACCAGGTCACACTGGCCGATGGCCGCAACGGGCTGTTGGAAACCCGGCACAGACTGGATCGGAAGCGCCAGCTCCTCGAGCGCGAGCACCGTTATTCGCTCTCGGGAAATCCGCCGCTGAGCCACCACTCCCGGCAAACGATCCGCTGGTTCGAACACGCCGAGACCGTTTCACTGCTAGCGGGTTGTGGCTTCCGGCTGGACCGGTTTTTCGTGGATTTCGATCCCGGGCGGGCGGTCACGGATCCGGATCGCATTGATTTCGACGGGGTTCTAACCTACCACGCGACCCGCTTGGCAATAAAAGGCTGATTTTATGAAAGAATTCCAAATTGCCATTCTTGACGGAAGGGGCGGATAGGCCCTATGACGCTTGCTGTGCCAAGGAATTTCATATCGCTCGCAATCTTAGGAACTTTGACCACTTCCGCCTTGTGCCAGATCGACTGGGGCCGGGAGGACATCGGCTTCGGAAGCATCCAGAGCCGGGCGCGGGACCTCGCGAACAAACCATACGTGGCGCCGAACCACAATAGCCTGCCGGCTTGGATGAACGAGCTGACCTATGACCAGTATCGCGACATCCGTTTCAATCCAAGCCAAGCGCTGTGGGCGGCCGAGAAACTCCCGTTCCGCGCGATGTTTTTCCACCCCGGCTATTTGTTCCGAGAGCCGGTTACCCTTAACGAATTCACCAGCACCCACGACCAAACGATTCGGCTGGCGGAAGCGTTTTTCAACTACGGCCCGCTCATCCTCAAGCACGGAGATCTTCCGACCGACGGCGGCTTCGCGGGCTTCCGGCTCCACGCGCCGCTGAACAACCCGGATTATTTCGACGAGCTGGCGGTATTCCAAGGCGCGAGCTACTGGAAGGCGCTCGGGAAAAACCAACGCTATGGGATTTCCTCACGCGGCATCGCGGTCGATACCGGGGTCGATGGCGCGACCGAGGAATTCCCAAGCTTCCGCGAGTTCTGGCTACGCAAGCCCGAAGCCAATGACACGCAGGCCGTCGTTTACGCGCTGCTCGACGGGCCGTCCTACTCGGGTGCCTATCAGTTCAGAGCCAGCCCCGGCAACACCACCATCGTCGAGGTCACAGCCGTGCTGTTCGCCCGCCGCGCGGTGCAGCGGCTCGGCATCGCGCCGATGTCGAGCATGTTCTGGTTCGGCGAAAACTCGCGCCGGCGCTTCGACGATTTCCGCCCCGAGGTCCATGATTCTGACGGCCTCGCGATCCGCACCGGCACTGGCGAGCGCCTGTGGCGGCCGATCTCCAACGACTCGGGAAAAGTGGAATTCAGCTTTTTCGACATGGAAAAATGTGACGGCTTCGGCTTGCTGCAGCGCGACCGCCGCTTCTCCGCTTACGAGGACGGTGAGGCGGCCTATCACCTCCGCCCGTCGCTATGGGTCGAGCCGACTTCGGACTGGGGCCCTGGCCGGGTCACTCTGATGGAAATCCCCACCACAACCGAACATGACGACAACACCGTGGCGATGTGGGAACCGGCCCACACGCCGCAGCCTGGCGATCGCGTGGAGTTTGCCTATCGCCAGCACTGGACCACGGATGAAGATCCTTCGATGGCGGACGGCCACGTCGTCGCCACCCGCACCGGCATTCATGACCCTAAAAAGGAACTGCGGATGATGATCGTGGAGTTCGCGGGAAATGCCCTCGGCCAACCGGGCGACACGCCTCTGACCCCGCTGGTCCAAGCCGTCGGCCCCGGTGCCGACAAGGTGAAAATCCTAGGCGTCACCATCCAGTCGATGCCGGAAGCCCGCTGGCGCGTGGCCTTCCAGATCGCCCCCGCTGCGGAAGACGGCAAGCTGGCGGACATCGGTCCCGTCGAACTTCGTTGCTGCATCAAACGCGGAGAAAATTTCCTCACCGAAACATGGGTCCACCGCGTCATTCCTTAGATACCTTGCGGCCGCTCAGCGAGAGTGAACTCAACGAGTGGGAAGAAGCCTATGCCGCCGTCGAGGCCTACCTCCAAGCGCTGCGCCTGAGGAACCGCCTACTCGTCGCCGAACTGGTCCGCGGCATCCTCTGGCGGGCGTCCGCCCGGCGCGTCGATGAGCCGGAAAAGCCCGCCCGCTTGCTGGCGATGGAGGAAGCGTTGTCGGAAGTGGCCGAGTGGACGCAGGATGTGCTGGATGTGCCCTTGGAAAACCGCCGCCTCGCCGCGCGGGGCCGCCTCGCGCTGCTGCTCGCCGACATGCCGGGCCACTGGCAAGGAGTCTTCCTAACACCCGCGCCGTGGCCACCCGAGTTCGTCGAGGCGATGAAAAAATCCTACCTCGCCGCGGGTCCGCGCTTCGCCGCGCTGACCATGGTTCCAAAGCCGCTTGAGCTCAACGCCATCGGCAGCGGTGCCGCCCAATGGTGGGAAACGATGGATCGCAGCCCGATCATCCGGCTGATGTTCACCGGTCTGCTGCTGGTGCTGCTCGTGGTCACCGTGTGGTTCATCCTTTTCTAATGGAAAATCCCGATTTACCCCCCCGCGATTCCACCCCGCGATTTTTCAGCCGGTTCCGGACGGTGCTGCGCCGCGTGCTGTTTTTCGGCACGATCTTCGTGGTAAATGTCGCGGCCAGCCTGTGGCTGGCGGACTTGTTCTGGCGGATGGGCTATCAGAAAGCCCACTACCCGCTGCTGGCGATCTTCGTGGTCTTGAACGGACTGCTGGTCCTCGGCTCATTCCACGCGATCTTCGGCGCATTCGACATGCTGCTGGGCCGCAAGCGCTCCGTTAGAATCAGCAAGCTCGCCGACGGCCATACCGGCCCGCTGCTCAAGCGCCACGCCGTGGTCATCCCGGTTTACAACGAGGACAGCGTGAAAGTCTGCGCCCGTATCGAGGCGATCTACCGGTCGATCGAAGCCACCGGCAACCTCGACTCATTCGATTTCTTCATCCTCAGCGACACCCGCGATCTCGACCTGTGGGTGATGGAGGAAACCGCGTGGACCAATCTCTGCCGCCGCTTGGACGGCTTCGGCCGGATCTATTACCGCCGCCGCAAGACCAACGAAAACCGCAAGGCGGGAAACATCGGCGACTTCGTCCGCACCTGGGGCGGCGGTTACGAAGCGATGTTAGTCCTTGATGCCGACAGCCTGATGGACGGCGCGGACATCGTGAAAATGACCCGCGTGATGGAAGCCTATCCACGGTTAGGGATTCTCCAGACGCCGCCGAAACTGATCCGCGGAAATTCCGTTTTCACCCGCCTCCAACAATTCGCGATGCGGCTCTATGGCCCACTGTTCATCCGCGGACTCAATTACTGGCAGCTCAGCGGCGGCAGTTACTGGGGGCACAACGCGTTGATCCGGGTCAAGCCGTTTTCCGAGTTCTGCGAGTTGCCAGCCCTGCCCGGCCGCGAGCCGTTCGGCGGGCGGATCCTCAGCCATGACTTCGTCGAGGCCGCTCTCATGGTTAGCCAGGGCTGGGAAGTCTGGCTCGCCTGGGACATCGAGGGCACCTACGAGGAAGCGCCGCCGACGCTGGTGGATCACCTCATCCGCGACCGCCGCTGGTGCCAGGGCAACCTTCAGCACATGTGGCTGATCTTCGCCCGCAAGCTGCCATTTTCCGTTAGGATGCATCTATTCATGGGCATCATGGCCTACCTCGGCAGCCCACTGTGGGGGGTGTTTCTCGTCCTCGGGACATGGGTCGCGTGGGACCGCTACTCCAGCGAGCTGAGCCAGCTTCCCTTTGAAAATTATGCCGCCCGCTGGTTCCACATCGACGGGATCCAACAGAGCATCATCCTAACGGCAGTCATTTTCGCCCTGCTGTTCCTGCCCAAAATCCTCGCAGTCACCGGCGCGATCCTCACCCCGTCCATCCGCCGCTCGTTCGGCGGCGTCATTCCGATCGTCGTTGGCGCGACGCTTGAAACCATGGTCTCGATGCTGCTAGCCCCCTGCATCATGGTCGCCCACTCGATGATGGTGCTCAGCATCATCCTCGGGCGGGCGGTCGGCTGGGGAAACCAGAATCGCGAAACCGACGGCACCGCTTGGGGCGATGCATTCCGCTTCCACGCCGTGCAGACGATACTCGGCATGGTCTGGACTGCGGTCGCCATTAACATCGGCTACCATTCGAAAGCCCCCGGCGATTTCACCTCGAGATACGCCTTCGCCCTCTGGATGACTCCGATCCTGATCGGTCTTCTTCTATCAGCCCCGGTGTCTGTCTGGACCAGCCGCTCGCGTTACGGCCGTGCCCTGCGTCGGCGCAAGATCCTAGCCACGCCGGAGGAACTCGATCCCCCAAGTATCATCCGCCTCGCGGACACCGCCAAGGCCGCCGTCGATCCGGCGCTCGACGCGTCCATCGCCGCCCGCCGCGGCGTGATTGCCGCCGTCGTCGATCCCTACGTCAACGGCGTCCACGTTTCCCTGCTGGACAATTCCGAAATCACTGCCGCCGATGAAACCCTGGCCGAGCGCTGCCTGAGCGAAGGGCCGGCCGGACTTTCCAAAAACGAAATTTCCGAACTTCTTTACCACGCCCCCGCGATGCTCATGATGCACCGCGCCGTCTGGTTGCGCCCGGCGGAAGGCATGCACGGCGTCTGGAACCAGGCCGTCGAAAGTTATCGCCGCCGCCTCGATCAACCGTCTAACGTCGAATCCAGCTAACCCGTCATTCCCATGCTCCAGCTCAATCCAGACCTCAGCGACCTTGTTTCTGACGCCGCCGCCGGGCTTGCCGAGCGCTTCCAAGCCAAGGCCACCATCACCGCCGCCGCTCCGGGCCGCGTCAACCTCATCGGCGAGCACATCGACTATTGCGACGGTTTCGTGATGCCGTTCGCGATCGACCGCTACATCGTCATCGCCGGTTGCGCCAACGGCACCTCGCAAGCCCGCATCACTTCAGCCATCGGCGAGGATATCGCACTTTTGGATCTCACCGCTCCCCAGGAACCCGGCGAGCCGAAATGGGCGAACTACCTGCGCGGCGTGATCCGTGGCTTCCAAGATCGCGGCCACCACATCCCGGGATTCGATGCTTACATCCTTTCCTCCGTCCCCGGCGGCGCGGGTCTATCATCGTCCGCCGCGCTCGAATGCGCGATGGCGACGTTTCTCGAAGGCCTGCTAGACACCGTCCTCGACACCCGTGAGAAAGCCCTGCTCTGCCAGAAAGCCGAGCACGATTTCGCGCATGTCCCTTGCGGCATCATGGACCAGTTCGCCTCCGCCTTCGGCAAACCAAACCGCCTAGTCCTCATCGACTGCCAAACCGGCGAACCCGAACTCGTCCCGTTCGAGAACCCCGATCTAACCGTCCTGATCTCCAACACGATGGTCCACCACGAACTCTCGGACGGCGGTTACGCCGCCCGCCGCAAGCACACGGAAGACGGCCTCGCCATCCTCGGCAAGGCCTCATGGCGCGACGTCACCGCCGCCGACGTGCAGGGCAACTGGGAGAAACTCGGCGATCCCATCAACCACCGTGCCCGCCACGTCGTCGGGGAAATTTCCCGCACCATCGCCGCCGCCGCCGCGCTTGCTAGAAATGATTTCGAAACGTTAGGCCCGCTGATGGCCGCAAGCCACGACTCGCTGCGCGATGATTTCGAAGTCTCGTGCAAGGAGCTCGACATCATGGTCGAGATCGCCCGCAAGATCGGTCGCAACGGCGGTGTCATCGGTGCCCGCATGACCGGCGGTGGCTTCGGAGGCTCCACCGTCACCCTCTGCGAATCGCGCAAATCGGCAGAAATCGCCAGCACGCTCGCCTCCGAATACGAAAAGGCGACCGGCATCAAGCCCCAGATCTTCGCCTCGCGGCCTTCGCTCGGTGCGCATTTGATCGGATAAAAAGAAGCGTCTCAGGTCTTGGGACCGTCACTCAAAAGCTCCTAGCAGCACCGCCAACTCCTCATCCACCATCGCCGGATCGGAGAGTGTGTCGGCGACTTCATTCTTCAGGAGCTCGCGATAGCGCTTTCGCAGCCGGTGGACCGCCACCCGCACCGCGCCCTCGTCCAGCGCGAGCGTCGCTGCGGCGGTGGCATACGGGATTTCGCCCTTGCCCACCGTGAGATACGACTTCAACTGCTCGAAGCGCTCCGCTTTTCCTTCCGCCACGGATTCCGCGCGGAGTTTAGAAATCACCCGCTCCAACAGGGCCACCGCCCACTCGCGGTCATACGCCGCATCCGGCGGGATTTGCCCGCCGTCCGCGACTTGGAATTGGCTGTCCGCACTTTGCCAATCGAGCGAAAAGTGGGTGATGTTTCCGCCGCGTTTCTGACACCCGGCCCGGTCGCGATCGTTGGATAAAAAATTCTTCAACGCCGCCAACAGAAAAGCCCGGAAGCGCCCTTTCTCCTGCTTCAGCCGCGAGAAATCCTGTCGCTCGAGCAGCTTCGAGAAAAACGCCTGTGTCAGATCCTCTGCGTCTTCCTTCGAAAATCCATGCCGCCGGACATAAGCATAGAGCGGAAACCAATACGCCGCGCACAAGGTTTCCAAAGCATCATCCGCCGATGCTCCCGCCGCCCGGACCAGCGTCCAGCGCGTCGTCGCGAAGAAGCCATCGGAGGCGCTCATCGCAAGTTGAGATGTTTGACGAAATCCTCCGGCTCACCTGGCGAAACCACCACCGTCCGCTTTTCAAACCGCAACACCACCGTCCGGTTCAAATCCGTCACGAACGCCCGATAGAACCCGAGCGGCTTGCTCCAATACCACCCGGTGAACGAAAACCCGCCGCCATTGCCGCAGGTCCGCAAGCTCTTGTTCATCGCCTTGGGAACCACTTCAGCCGATTTCAAACCGCTGCGATCGAGCCGCGTCGTCCAGAACAAGCGCCGGATCAGAATCGCATCCTCCGTGATGCCATAGCCACGAATCATGAATGGCAGACAGCCCAGAACGATCACCGGCAGCAGCCATTGCGCGAACGGCACAAGGAAAACCGGGGTAATATACGACCGCATGAAGGCTGCGGCGATAACGCATGCCACCGCCAGGGCAACGAGAAGGCCCGAGCAAATCACCAGCGGTTTCCCCCATGGGGCTTGATAGGTTTTCATGGATGTCATCGGATAAAATAGCCAACGACTCTCCAAGAGCCGTCGAGCTCCAACATGAACGTCACCGTTTCCACCGCTTGTTCCTTCGCGGCAAAGGTTGTGTCGAACTGGATGACGAAATACTCGCCATTCGGCGCGCCGGGAAGGGATTTGGCGCTCTTTGCATCCAGCAGCTTTCGCGACTTCATTTCACCCAGCGGCTTGCGGACTTTCGTGAGCGCGTCGCTCCATCCAGCTTCAGTAATCGCTTTCTGAAAAAACTGCGCCGAGTTCTTCCAGCTCTGAGAATACTTTTCAGCGTCGATTCCCGCTAGCCATGTCCCCGCCAGAACCCCAATTTCCGGGCCGCCCAATCGCTCCGCAATGGGGATCTTGGCACCGGACGCAGGATCAATGAAGTATCCCACCGCTTTCCAAGTATAGTCACGATCCTTATAGAAGGTTATAGATTCGACTGCCTTGGTGCCATCGGCAAATTCCGTTATAAACTGCATCAATCGGTATTCCCCGGATTGCGCCCCCACAATGCCTCCGGGCTCAAGTGCTGTTTTAAAGACTCTCGAAATCACCGCCCCGCGAGGCTTTCTGATTTCCGTCAAAGCGACACTCCATTCAACTTCATTCAAACCAAGAAACAAGCTATCATCCATTGCCGTTGCACTCGCTTTGGAGTAGTCACCTCGATCCAACAGGCCCAACCATTCCAATGCGTGCTCACGATCTTTCTCCATCTGCTCCGGAGATTTTTTCACATGGTGGGTCGCGCATGTAACCCAGAAAACCAGATATCGCAGTCGCTTTTTCGGGACAGCCCCTAGTTTGACGACCATCCGCTCATCGATTGCAAGACTCCCTTGAACTTCGGTGACTCGGGAATCCTCCCCTTCTTTGATTTCTCCCCGAAAATGAAACGAGTCATCCTTGAATTCACTGAAAAAATTGATCCTCGCGAAGTCCTGTATGAATCCTTGATGGGCCTGCGCCCCATGGTTGTTCTTTCTCAGCATCATCCCGCTCATTCCAGATGATCCCACATCATCATGGATGTCCACATCAGGAATTTTTTTCAAGTTCTCCGCCCATGCATTCTGAGGAGTGAGTTCAAAACTCTCGGGAACATCCGCGATGAATCCCCAGGGAGTGAGCGATGCCAGTATCACACGATCTGGACTATAGCTTGTGAAAACTTGCTGGTGATTTTTCTTGAGAGGAATTTGAACGGGTGCCTCACCTTGGGCTTTGAGGAGAGCTTTCGCCCCTTCATTTCTGTCGGCCTCGATCCCGATCTTCCCCCGCGTCGCTTGGCTGATTCTGGAAATGATGGCTTCAGGCACACGGCGGTTAATCGTCTCGGTCTCATAGAGCGTGCTCTTCTCGGGAGTCACCTCCATCAGCATCAATTTTCCATCTCCATCATACGTCCAAGCGTGAGTTTGATCCTCGATGAAGGCGAACCAACCATCCAGAGCACGCCATTTTTCAGGAGAAATACGGGTGCCGATCCCACCTGCGTCCGGCTGCCGACTGATGTGCAACGTTCGATCCTGCGCGGACACACGGATGCTCCATGGACTTTGCTCGGACTTGAATTCACCGAACTCGGTCATGAGAAGCGGAGGGTCAACTTGCATATCGAGCCGATCACTTACGTTTGTAGCTCCAGAGATTCTCGATACGGGGACGTCACCATTTTGTGATGAGAGATGATTCCCTGTCTTTGATTCCGTGGTCCGATACCAAAAGAATGCAACCGTCCCCACGAACGCCGGGATCAGTGTAAAGACACAAAATAAAACTATCAGAAAAATGCTCAGCGTTGAAAGTTTTTTCACAATAGGCGAATTCCTTTTTGGGCGGAAGTCCGGTGAATTGGAACGATCAACAATTGTTTCCACCCGCGTCTTCATTACGCTGGCTTGCTGATAGCGCATTTCTGGGTCTTTATCCATCGCTCGCAGGACAATCTCATCGAGGCGGACGTCGATGTGGACTTTCTTCGACGGCGCTTCGAGGCGTTTGCCCGGTAGCTCGCCGGTGAGCATTTGGTAGAAGACCACGCCGAGCGCGTAGATGTCGGCGCGGTGATCGACTTCGGAGGGATGGGAGATTTGCTCGGGAGCCATGTATTGCGGCGTGCCGATAATTTTTCCGGCTTCGGTAAAGGTAGGTAGTTCCGCCTTCAGGCGGTCTTCCGCGTAAGAGCCGCCTGAAGGTGGGACTACGAACGAAGAGTGGGGATCTACGATTTTTGCGATGCCGAAGTCGGCGATTTTCACCCGACCGAGGCGGTCGAGCAGGAGATTTTCCGGCTTGATGTCGCGGTGGACGATGCCCTGGTCGTGGGCGAATTGCAGGGCATCGCAAATCTGCGGGACGATGGCGAGTGCCTCGCGTGGCGAGATCCGACCGCTCTTCATGAGTTGGGCGAGATTCACGCCGTCCACGAATTCCATCAGGATGAAATAGAGTCCGTCCTGCTGGCCGAACTCGTGGAGGGTGACGATGCCGGGGTGATTCAACTTGGCCAGCGCCTTGGCCTCGCGGGTGAAGCGCTTGGAAAACTCCGGGGATTGGCCGATGGCGGGCGGCAGGATTTTCAGCGCGACGATGCGGTCGAGATCCTTTTGCCGGACCTTGTAAACCGCACCCATGCCGCCTTGGCCGATGATTTCGAGAATTTCAAACTGCGGGAAAATTGCCGAGAGTTCCTCGATCGGCGGCGGGTTGAAAGGGCTGGCCGCCCCATCCATGAAAGTGTCCTCCGCCACGCCTTGCTTGAGGAGATTCGCGGGATCGAGGCCGCCTAGCGGGATTTGGGGCGGGTTTTGCATCGGGTCCTTGGCGCGGATTGTGTCCATACCTTTCTCAGAAGCAAAGCGCGGGATTCGTTACTGGAAATTGCGCCGTTTTTCCAAATTTGTTCCACCTTGCGGGGTTGAGATATCCGCACTATGCCTCCCGCGTGTCCCACACGGACGATTTCACCCACGGCTGGCTCCGGCGCGCCGTGACTCAGCCCGATTTCGCCGCGCGCCTGGCCCCGTTAGCCAATGGTGAGCGCGAGGTCGTGCTCGATCAGTCCGCCGAGGCAGCGCACGCGTTTCTAGCAGCGGTGGTCGCGCTCGCCGCCAAGGATCGGAAAAAGTCGCGGCTGTGGCTGATTTCCGACATGCCGCGGCATCGCGAGCGGCTGGCTTCAGAGTTAGAACTTTGGGGCGTCACGGCATTGGTGTTGCCGGACGGGCCGGTGGAAACGGGCGATGGCACGATCGCCGATCCCGAGTCGGCGGCGGAATGGTTTTCGGTGTTGGAAATCCTCGCCCGCTCGGAAAGCTGCGCGGTGATTTGCGGCAGCGACGCGTTTGAAGGAAAGGCCCCCTCACCCACCGCGCTGCGGGCGAGCCGCACGCCGCTCAAGCCGGGGACCGCGCTCGATCCCGGCGAACTCGCACAATCCCTAACCGACCACGGTTACGAACGCGTTCCCACCGTCACCGGCCGCGGCCAATTCGCGGTGCGCGGCGGGATTCTCGATCTGTTCGCGTGGCAGGCCGCGAAGCCGTTGAGGTTGGAGTTCTTCGACACCGATCTGGAATCGATCCGCGAGTTCGACCTCGATTCCCAGGCGTCCACCCTCAAGTTGCTGGAGTCCGACCTGCTGCTGGCCGAGCCGTCGTCCGAAGCGACCGTCGCCGACTACCGGCGCAAAACGGATCTGATCATTTCCTTCGGTGCGGATATCGAGAAACCCGACGTGCGGATCCTCGAAGGAGCCGCCGAGTTTAACAGCGAGGAAGATTTCACCCTCGCCTGCTTCGGTAGTCCGTTAGGAACTTTCGAGGCGGGCGATTTCGTGCTGGAGGAAACGCGGCGGGAAAACTTTTTCCGCCAGCTCAACGAGTGGCAACGCGGCGGCTGGGACATCGCCATGGTCTTCGGCAACAAGGGTGAGGAAGAACGTTTCTCCGAACTGGCGGGCAAGGATTTGCAGCGCGATCTGGGACTGATCCCGATCCGCGGCGAGTTGTTAGCGGGGTTCACGGTGCCGGTTTCCAAGCTGGCGGTGCTTTCCTCTTCCGAGTTGTTCGGCCGCTACCGCACGCCCGGCGGACCGCGGCGGTCGCTGTTGGAAAAGGCCCGCGCCGCCCGCGCGCGCGCCACCATCGATGAAATGGAAGAAGGCGACCTCGTGGTGCATTACGAATACGGCATCGGCCGTTTCAAGGGCATCCAACAGGGCGACGAGGGCGACGAGCTTGTTTTGGAATACCGCGACGGCTCGTTGTTAGGCGTGCCGTTGGAGCAAGCGCACCTCGTCGGGAAATACGTCGGACTCGGTGGCAAGACGCCGGAACTCAACAAACTCGGTGGAGCCGCGTGGAAGACCGCGCGCAAGGCGGCGGAGAAGTCGATCATGGACTACGCCGCGCAGTTGCTGCGGGTGCAGGCCGAGCGACAGGGTGAAGTCGGCTTCGCCCACCCGCCGGATTCGCGCTGGATGTGGGAGTTCGAGCGCTCGTTCCATTACACCGAGACGACCGACCAGCGCCGCGCGATCGACGAGACCAAGCTCGACCTCGAATCCCCTCGCCCGATGGACCGCCTCATTTGTGGCGACGTGGGATTCGGCAAGACCGAGGTCGCGATCCGCGGCGCGTTCAAGGCGATCACCAGCGGCAAACAAGTCGCCATCCTGGTGCCGACCACCGTTCTCGCGGAACAACACTGGCGGACCTTCCGCGAGCGGATGTCGGACTATCCGATCCGCATCGATCTGTTGAATCGTTTCCGCTCGGCGTCCGAAGTTAGAGAAACCTTGCGGGGGGTGGAAGACGGCTCGGTGGATCTCGTGATCGGCACCCATCGCTTGGTTTCCGGCGATGTAAAATTCAAGGATCTCGGGCTGGTCGTGGTCGATGAGGAGCAGCGCTTCGGAGTCGCCCACAAGGAAAAATTCAAACAACTCTTCCGCCAGGTGGACGTGCTCACACTTTCGGCCACGCCGATCCCGCGGACGCTCTACATGGCGCTGATGGGCGCGCGCGACATGTCCACCATCGACACCCCGCCGCCGAACCGGGTGCCGGTTTCCACGACGGTCTGCGCCTACGACGAGCGCATCATCCGCGACGCGATCCGCCGCGAAATGAAGCGCGGCGGGCAGGTGTTTTTCCTCCACAACCGGGTGAAGACCATCGACATGATGGCGTCGAAAATTCGCGAGTTGGTGCCCGAGGCCAAGGTGCTCATCGGCCACGGGCAAATGGACAAGGACGACCTGGAAGTGGTCATGCACACCTTCGTCAAGGGCGAGGCCGATGTCCTGTTAGCCACCACCATCATCGAGACCGGCATCGACATCCCGAACGCCAACACCATCATCATCGATCGCGCCGACCGCTTCGGTCTGGCGGATCTCTATCAACTCCGCGGCCGCGTCGGCCGCGCCGGGGAAAAGGCCTACGCCATCCTGCTGCTGCCGCGCGACATGTTGACCGTGGGCGACGCCCGCAAACGCATCAACGCGATCAAGGAATACACCGCGCTCGGCTCCGGTTTCAAAATTGCCATGAAGGACTTGGAAATCCGCGGCGCGGGAAATTTGTTAGGCACCAAGCAGTCCGGCCACATCTCGCAGATCGGCTTCGAGCTGTATTGCCAACTCCTCCGCCAGTCGGTGGACCGGCTCAAGGGCCGCAAGGACGCGCCGCGCGGCGAGACGAGTTTCAAGGCGGACTTCATCGCGTTCAGCGAAACGGCGTATGCGCGGGAAGATCCCAAGCTCGTGCTACCGGCGTTTTTGCCCGCGGCGTGGCTGGAGGAAACCAAAGTCCGGATCACCGCCTACCGCGAGATTTCCGAAGCCGGGACGGAGCGGGCACTCAACGCGCTGGAAGAATCCTGGCGCGACCGCTTCGGCCGGATCCCAGACGCCGCGGCACGGCTGATAGAAATCACCCGGATCAAAGCGCTCGCTGCGTCGGAGGGCATCGCCTCGGTGGAAATCCATGGCCAGCGGCTGATGCTGCATCGCAACGGCGATTACATTCTGCTGGAAGGTCGCCGGTTTCCCCGCTTGCAATCCGCGAGTCCTCAAGGAAAGCTCGCCGAAGCGATCACGCTCCTCCAAAACTTTTGATCCCCTACATGACTTCCATGAATCCGCGTCTCGCTCTGGCATTGGTGCTCACCGGCGCAACCCTCACGGGTCCGGGGATTTTCGCCCAACAAGCGGCTCCGCAGCCTCCCCCGCCGCCACGTCCGGCCGGACCGATCGAAGTCAACGGCATCGCCGCCAAGGTCAATGGCCGGGTGATCACGAAGAACCAGGTCTCCTTTATGCTGGCCCCGGAGTATGCACGCTTGGTGACGCAATTTCCCCGCCGTGGGCCGCAGTTCGAGGCCAAGTTCAAGGAAACCAAGGCCGGCATCATCCAGGAATTGATCGACCGGCAGATCATTCTCGACGAGTTCAAGCAGCTCGGCGCGTTCATCAAACCGAACCTGATCGACGATGAGATCAAGCGCCAGATGCGCGAACTCTTCAATGGCGACGAGGTGAAATTCCGCGAGGAACTCAAGCGCAGCCGCCTGACGATGGAAGGCTACCGCGAGATGACGAAGGAGAAAATGGTGGTGCAAGCGATGCGGGCCAAGCAATTCGCCGACGCGCCGCCGCCACTCCCCAACGAGATCCAGAACGAATACAACGAGATGAAGGCATCTCTTCACGACGTAACCAAGGACGTGATCACCTTCCAGAAGATTTTCATCCCGGCCGGTGACCCGGAGAATCCGCTGGCCACGCCGGAATCCCAGCTCGAGCTGGCCGAGAGTCTCGCCAAGCAGCTTGCCGAGGGCAAGGACTTCGCCGAACTGGCCAAAGCCAAGTCGAAGGATGCCTTCGCCGAGAATGGCGGGCTGCAGGAAAACGTCCCGCGCATGGATTTGTCGCCCGAGTTCGCGGCCATCCTTTTCGACTCGCCGGTTGACAAAATCGTCGGGCCATTGCTCGACCGCCAGGGGTTCACCATCGTCAAACCGATCAAGATCGTCCTCGGGCCGTCGCCGCCGCTTGACGACAAGATCCGCGAGATGATCGAGGAGCGCGTCCGCCGGAAAAAAACCTCCGGCCAATACGAGCGCTGGATCGTCGGCAAGCGCAAACGCGCGATGATTGTCATCGTGGATTGAGCCCACCGCGCCGACATTTCCGGGTACGCGATTTTGTTCACAAAACCAAGTTGATCCGGCTTGCCTCAAGTCCACCGGCGAGGCATGGAGGGGGGGTGAAGCGCGACCTATCAGCCAATCCGGCATGGCAGGAAGAGGATCTGGGGCTGCCGCTGCCGGATTCTCCGCACGCGTGCTCGGTGTGCTTGCCGACTTGGGAATCCATCGTCGGCTACGAGGAAGGCCGCGAGAAAGTGGTGAAACGGATGCGCACCGGCTATCCGAGATTTTTCAAACATCCGGCGGTCGAGCGCTTGTTCGCCGCCGCCAAGGCGGAAATCGCCAGCGAACACGAGGAAGTGATCGTGCTGCCGACGCGGGCCTCGGTGCAACGCGCCCACCGCTGGGTGGAACGCCGGGCGGAAACCGCAGTGCGCATCGCCAGCTTCCACGGCTTGCAGGTGTTGGTCGTGCCGGCCAAGGCCAAGCCGGACGCGGATGCCTACTGGCGCTTCGCCGGTGAAGTGGTGAGCAGCCGGCAAGCCCAGGATTTCCTCGATGGCAATCTGCGGGAAGGCTCGAAGTCGCATTTGATTTCCCGCTCGTTGGCCAAGTTCACCGGAGCCACTCCCGAAGACACCTTCATTTTCACCAGCGGCATGGCCGCCGTGACCGCCGTCCTGCGCGCGCTGCCCGGCATGCACGATGGTAAGAAGACGCTGCAGTTGGAGTTTCCGTATGTCGATAGTTTGAAGGTCCAGGAAATGTTCGGCCACGGCGTGGTCTATCTGAACGAAGCCACCGGCGAGTCCTTCGACGAAGCCTTGATGCGCATCCGCCAAGGCGAATTCGCCGGGGTTTTCACCGAGGTTCCCAGCAATCCCCTGCTGCGGACGGTCGATCTGCACCGCGTGTCGAAAGCCTGCGAAGACAGCGGCACGCCCTTCGTCATCGACGATTCCGCCGCCGGCCCGCTCAACGTCGAGGCGCTGCGCTTCGCCGACGTGGTCACCGGCAGCCTCACCAAATGGATTTCCGGCGAAGGCGACGTGATGGCCGGGATGGCGTCGATCCGCGCCGACTCGCCGGTCGCCAACGCGCTGCGCGAATCGCTAACGGCCGATGCGACCGACAGCGCGCCCCTTTACATCGGCGACGGCGAGGTCCTGCTATCCAATCTCAAAGGTTACACCGAGCGGATGAAGACTGTGAATGCCAACGGCCAGGCGCTCGCCGCGTGGCTGGCCAATCACCCCGCCGTGGCGGAAGTTTGGCATCCGTCGCTGACCAACCGCGCCAACTACGAGGCGGTCATGCGCAAAGGCGGCGGCTACGGCGGCTTGCTTTCCATCGTGTTAAAGACGCAGAAGAAAACGCCCAGGGTTTATGACGCCCTGCGCCTGAGCAAGGGCCCGAGCTTCGGCACCACTTTCACCTTGGTTTGCCCCTACACCCTATTAGCACACTATCACGAACTGGAATGGGCCGAAGGCTGCGGCGTCTCCGCCAACCTGTTGCGCGTGTCCTGCGGCCTTGAGCCGCTGGAGACGATCATCGCGGCGTTCGAAGAGGCGTTGAGCCAGGGCTGAGTGAACAATAGCCCGCACGCCAGCAACTGTGGTAGCTCCTTGATGCACTCAAGATAAGTGAAATCCCCCCATGGACTGCGGTGGGAAGCGAAGCGCCACACCGCTTTGGGCGAACGGTTCGTGAGCGCGAGTGGATTGTATTCCGGTTGTCTCAGCCGGATCCAAAACCTCCGCTCCCCTCTCAACGAAGAACAATCGAATGGAAAAGGCCACCTTCCCGGGTGGCCTTTTCATTTTCACTCGAATCCATCTAGCACCTCTGTTCTAGGACTTGGAAGTCGCGCGGCGAACCACTCCGAGGCCACCCAAGGCCAAGCCAAGGAGCGCGAGAGTGCCTCCACCATCCGGCACCTGTCGCGAGGTTCCATTCCTCGCCGCCCATTCTTCAAACCCGTCGTTCTCGATCCAGGGCGCGGTCGCGCCGAATTGAGAGTAAAGGTAAACAAAGTCCGTTTGCAGCCCAAAGAGGGATTTCGGGATATAAGCGAACATATCCCCTGAACCGCTTCCCGAGTTGAGGTTATAATCCATTTTGATCGTTGAGTCCGTGCCCGCGTCCAAATTGTAGCGCAGCGTGGAACCCGTGGTGAGGGCGAGTTTAGTATTAGCCGTGGTCAACGCCGTCGCGCGGGTGTAGATTTCGATCTTATCCAGCGAGAGCAACGAATCGCCGGCGCTATTTTTCTGATTGATGTCGAGAAGGAACTCATAGTAGTCAAGTCCTGATATATTGACCACTGACACCGTGGAAAGCACCAGATCGTGGGTGAAGGTGGGCGAGGTGTTGACATCATCCATGACCGGGCGGGCAGACGCGTTATAGCCCTCCGCTGTCGTATTATTGCCAGACTGCCCGAGCCGGACGAACGATTTGATGAAGCCCGAACCGGTGGGTTGGATTTCGGTGGTCTTGAATAAGGCTCCGTTGACGGTGCCGCTGGAGTTTACGGTCGTGAGATCGATCAGCGCCGCCGAAGCGCTGGAGCCGGAGACCACCACAAGCGCGACAATCCTGGCGATTGACTGGGTTGATTTCATTTTTTGATGGGGTTGGATATTGTTCTGTTGGTGTTGGGCAAGTTTCAAATTCACAAACATGCGGGACCGGTGAATGCTCAGATCATGCCAACTGCATTGAGCTATCATTCCAGAAACTCAATTCCAGTGGCTTACAACGACAAATAAAAATGACTTCTTCGGATATGGGAATGATGACTCCAATTCGTTCGAATTCTTGTCAAGAAATCTGACGCCAACCCTTGCAGTTGACGGATATTATTACTGTTACCACTAATTGTTTAACTCAATCCATGTCGTCATTACATCTACTTCAGGCAGTCAAATGACCTAGTAATTATGCCTAGTGGTCGGCAATCTCATTCCGAGATGCCGTGCATGTTGCACTTGTGCTTTCACGAAGCCATCCCGCCGGAAAAAGCACGCGAGCTATCTGAACGGTTCGTGAGCGCGAGTGGATTGTGGTCCTGCTGTCTCAGTCGGATCGAAAGCTTCCGCTCCCGGCTGAGAACGTCGGGACACTTTCTGAATCCGAAGCAGTGCCGCCGAGGGTGGTCTTGTGGAAATCGCGGCGAGGAATCGCGAGGGAACTGATGGTGGCGGGTTATTTTTTCGAGAAATCGCGGATCTTGATGTTCCGGTAGAAGACCTGGTTGCCGTGGTCCTGGAGGAGGATGTGGCCTTGCTTGAGCTCGCCGAACGCGGGCCAAACCTTGTATTTGCTCTTCGCCACGAGATCGCGCCACTGCTTGGAGCCGCGCTCGAATTCCACGGTCTTCGCGCCATTCAGATAGAACGTCACGTGCATTCCGTCCGACAGGATGCGGGCGTTGTTCCATTCACCGACCGGACTGACTTTCTTCGCGGTCGGCGCGGGAATCAGGTCGTAAAGCGAGCCGATGGTCCGGTTGCCATCGCGGCCGAGCTTGGCGTCCGGGTGGCGCTCATCGTCGAGGACTTGGAATTCTGGGCCGATCGCGGACCCTTCGCCCTTGTTGATCTCCGGATCGACGAAGATCTTGATGCCGCTGTTCGCGCCGGGAGTGATCTTGAAATCGAGGATGAGCTCGAAGTCCGAGAATTTTTCACGGGTGATGATGTCGCCGGCGGCGGCGGATTCGGCACCACCGGTTTCGTTGATGCTGAGGATGCCGTTGTCCATTTTCCAGCCGGCTTTCGGAAAGTCCTGACCGTGTGCGCTGCGCCAGCCTTCGTTGGTTTTGCCGTCCCAAAGCAGCCGCCAACCGGCGGACTTTTCCGCGGCGGAAATCGTGTTCAACTCAGGTGCGGCGGTTTCGTGAATCGGCAGGTTGCGGCTGCCATCGAGGTTTTTACCGTTGCTGGGCTTGGACCCGCCGTCATCCGCTAGGGCGGTGCTGCAGGCGGAGATCAGAAGCAAGGAGGCGCGGAGGTAGTTCATCGGGTCGGGTCGGTTGGAATCCACTGGGCCCTGGTGATACGCAACCATTCTGGAGTTCTTGCGGAAATCCCGCTAACACGGGACGTGTCGCCCGCAGCCTCCAGCCTGTTAGCCACCCAGATAGCTCATCTCCGCCTTGGCCCGGTCGGTGCGGCCCCGTTCCTCGGAATAACGGTCAGCCCGCGCCTGCCAGATCGCGCGAACGGTCTCCGCCAGAAGCTGCCGGTCGCTGCCGCTTCTCAGGATCCCCCGCAGATCGTGGCCCTCCGCCGCAAACAAACAGGTGAAAATCTTCCCGTCGGCCGAAAGCCGCAAGCGCTGGCAATCCCGGCAAAACGGCTTGGTCACCGAGCGGATCAACCCGATCGCCGCAGCCCCGTCCGCATGGTTCCAGTGCGCCGCCACTTCCCCGCGATAGGCCGGGTCGCGTGGTCCGAGCTCGAACTCGCGGCCGAGAATCGACAAAATTTCATCTCCCGAAACCACTTCGCCGAGTTTCCATCCGTTGGTCTCCCCGACGTCCATGTATTCGATGTAGCGCAGGTCCACTCCCGCAGACTTGGCCCAGCGGGCGAGCGGCAGAATTTCACCCTCGTTCACGCCGCGCTGGATCACCGCGTTCACCTTCACCGGCAGCCCGAACGCCTGCGCCGAACTGATCCCGGCCAGCACCCGCTGGACCTTCGCGCCGACCCCGTTCATCTTCGCGAAAATCCCCGGATCCAACGCGTCGAGGCTGACAGTCACCCGGTTCAAGCCCGCCAGCACCAGCGCTTCCGCATGATGCGCTAACAGAATACCGTTGGTCGTCAGCGCGATATCCTTGACCCCCTCCACTGCGGCTAACATCGCCACCAGATCCTCAAGCCCCCGCCGCAACAACGGCTCGCCCCCGGTCAGCCGGATTTTCCCGATCCCGAGCGGAACCAACATGCCGACGAGACTGACGATCTCCTCGAAGGTCAGCAGCTCCTCGCGCGGCATGAATGCATATCCCGGTCCGAAAACCTCCACCGGCATGCAGTAGCGGCAGCGGAAATTGCAGCGATCCGTCACCGAAATCCGCAAATCACGCAGCCCGCGTCCGAGAAGATCTGTTGGCATGTCCATCGCCGGAGCAACATGAACGATCCAATACCGACCGCAATCGCAATGAAAAAATCTGACTTATCGTTTGGCCAAGGGACATGCATCTCCAGTGACGAAGAAGCCGGTTGACGTGGAAGATGAGGTGCTGATGAAAATTTTGGGGAGATTGTTGTTCAGACGCGAAGTCACCGGCCCGCTATGCTGCGGCAATCGCAGGGTTTTTCGAAACTGTTCCCGGGCAACCGCCTCCTGCCGCTTGATTGCGCATTCCCTCAAGCTCCGAGAAAATTCCGGATCAGGCGGAGGCCGGCTTCCTGGCTTTTTTCCGGGTGGAACTGGCAGGCGAACAAGTTGCCCCGCTCGACGGCACCGGCGAAAGTCTGGGTGCCGTGGGTCGTGGTCGCGAGGACGGACGCGGGATCGCGTGGCACGGGAAAATACGAGTGGATGTAGTAGAAATAGGGATCCTCGCCGAGGTCTTGCCAAACCCGGGTCTCGCCACGGGTGGCGGTTGCGGAGTTCCAGCCCATGTGCGGGATTTTCAAGCCCGGCTCGTCCTGGAAGCGGCGGACGGTGCCGGGGATGATGCCAAGGCCGGCCGCGTCCGGGGCTTCCTCGCTGGAGTCGAAAAGTATCTGATAGCCGACGCAAATGCCGAAGTAGGGCCGGTCTGCGGCGAGCCAGTCCTTGAGGAATGGGGCGAGCCCGCGCTGTTCGAGACGTTCCATGCAATCTCCGAACTCGCCTTGTCCGGGCAGCAGCAAGTGGGTGGTGTCACCGGCTTGATCCGGGCTGGCGATGATCGTGGGATTCTCACCGAGCGAGCGCAGGGCGTTGGCGACACTGCGGAGGTTGCCGCCGCCGTAATCGATGATGCCGACTTTCACAACGCGTCCTTGGTGCTGGGAATGCCGATCACACGCGGGTCGCGCTCGCAGGCGTCGCGCAGGGCGCGGGCGAGGCCTTTGAAAATCGCTTCGGCTATGTGGTGGCCGTCGCGGCCGTACAACAGCTCGACGTGGATGTTAGCCCGGAGATTCGAGGCGACGGCGCGGCAGAATTCCTCGACCAGGGTGAACGGCATGTTAGGCGCGGACGGCGTGCCGGCGGGTGCGCGGAACTCGAGGTGCGGGCGGTTGCTGAGATCGACGACGACGCGGGCGAGCGTTTCATCCATCGGCAGGTAACAGCAGCCATAGCGGCGGATGCCTTCCTTGGTGCCTAGTGCTTCGCGCAGGCAATCGCCGATGACGATGCCGGTGTCCTCGATGGTGTGATGGAAATCCACGCCGATGTCGCCGACGGTTTTCACGTTGAGATCAAACAGGCCGTGCTTGGAAAACAGCGTGAGCATGTGATCGAAGAATGGCACGCCGGTATCGATGGTGGAAACGCCCGAGCCGTCGAGATTGATCGAAAGGTCGATGGCGGTCTCGGCGGTCTTGCGGCTGCGGCTGGCGGTGCGGGATGAGGACATGGAACAAGAGAGAGAGGAACCGGGGTGGGAGGCCCATGGCACGGTCTGGAGCAAGGATGCTCCAGCCACTATTTGCGGCCCTTGGCGAGCGCTTCAAGCGGAGCAAGGTAGCGCGGCGGCACGAGGGCGGCTTTCGCGGCAGTGATGGCGACGGTGACGGCGGCAGCATTTCCACCGCTGTAAACCACGTTGTAGAGGTCGCGGTAGGCTTTGCCGCCATCCACGCCGAGGACTGTTTTCACTGCGGCGAGGCGGGCGAATTCCGTTTCACCGAAGTGGACGGTCTCCTCGAGCGAGGCCTTGTTGAACGGGCTGGTGGTGACCCAATTTTGTTTCGCGTCTTTCTCGGCCTTGAAGCATGCGTCCATCTGCGCGGTTTCTTCCTTGATCGCGATTTCAGTGGCCATGCGGTCCTCGGAAGTCATCTGTTGGAGTCCCACGCCGCGCGCCTTGACGCGGGCATCGAGCGTGAGCAAGGACTGCATGGCCTCCGCCACCTCGTTTTGAATGACCTGCCGGATCACCGGTGCCAAAGCACCGTAAGCAAGTGTGGTGCGGTAATCGCGGTCGAACCCGGCAAACTCCCGGAGCGCCGCGAGGGACTGGTTGTTGTCCACCAAGCGGCGGATCTTCGCTTCCTCGACGCGGGCGTCCAAGTCGTAGGCATTCGTTTTGTAATCTGCGGGCGAGACGATCTTGCCGTTGAATTTGATGCCGCCGGCGTCAATCTGGGTGAACTCGGCCTTGAGCGTTTCGAGGATCGCCTTGGCTTCCTTGGTCTTGTTGCTGCCGCGGTTGTTCTTCAGGAATTTTTCAACGGCGGCAATCTGGGACAAATAGTCGTTGGCCGGAAGCAGATCCGCAGTGGGCACCAGTTTGCCGATCGCTTCGAAGGCTTTCAGATCTGGCTGTTCGCGGTCGATTTTGACGACATCCGCTTTCGCGACCCGCCGCTCGTCCTTGATGCTTTTGGTGACTTGGACCTCGAGGACATAGGTGTCTCCCGCGTCACTGACGACCTTGCCTGCGAGGGTCGTGCCGTCTTTCAGGGTGAACGTATCGGCGTGACACGGCAGCGTGAGCGACAGCAGGTAAAGGGCGGCAACGGCGGAGTTTGTTTTCATCATGGGCTGTGAGGTAAGCTGACGGGGGAAAGGTTCAGGATTTTTTGAGCGAGGGCAAGACCGCTTCTTGCAACGCCTCCGGGGTGGCAACGATCCGCGATTCATCCTTTGAAAAAATCACCTTCACCGATCCTGCCGGAACCTCATCCTTGGAGGTCGCGGCACGCCGCTGGAACATCCGGAGCGACAGCCGCTCGCTGGCGAGCTTCATCTCCGGTGAAATCCCGGCTCCGACGACGAGGTCCACCTTGAACTCGCGGGCCAGCGTCGCTTGCAAGAGATCGGTGTGGAGGATCGGTTGGTCCACCGCATAAGTCGGCAGCGGGGTCGCAAGTTGGCTGAAAGTCGCCACCAGCGGGCGCCCGCGTTCGGCCAGACGGCACGCGGCGAAGGAAATCAAACCTGCCGTGGAATCATCGAACAACATCATCAAATCGGTCACCGGCAGATTGATGATGCGCGCGTCGTCCGGGCATTCCTTGAGGAACTCGGCATCGGTGAACAGTTCTGCGGCGGTGGTTGCCAGGTCTTCGGACCAGACGAGCCATTTTTCATCCGAGGTGATCGTCGCCACATCAAGTGCCGCCTGCATCGCCAAACCGTAGAGAAACGCCCGTCCCTCGCCGATCGGTTTCGGTGCATCTTTGGAAAACAGCCGCAACTTGGGTCCGTCGGCAAAGGCGGCCCGGGCCTTGCCCAGCAGGGCGATCGCCTTGTCCCGGAATTTGTCCTCGCCAGTGACCCCGAAGGCCGCTGCGTAGGTTGACACCATCCGGAAAGTCGCGCCGGCGTGGGAACAGTCGTCGCGGACTTGCTTCCCGAGCCGGGCGTTGCGGATCCCGAGGAGTTTCTTGCGGGTGGCTTCAAAGCGAGGGCCAAAGGTCTCGAGGGTTTGCCCCTGCTCCGCCGCGAGCTGCGCCAGCGTCTTGCCGATCCCGAGGCTGTTGCTGCGGAAGAACTCGCGCTGCGGATCCACCTCGGACGGCAAATTCCCCAGTCCTTTCATGCCGGTCGCCTTGATCCACCAGGCGGCGTCTTCCGGCGGCAGTTCCTTTTCGATTTCCTCGGTGCTCCACAGCCACGCGGTCGGCTCCGACTCCTGCCCCATTCCCACTGAAAACAGCCCTTCGCTAGTGGTGAAGGCATTTTCCGCATACGCGATCAGCTCGAGCGCTTTGTCCAAAGCCAGCGCATCACCGGTCGCCCGGCAAACATGAAACAAGGCCAGCGCCGCCCGTGCCTGTGACCCGCAATTGCGGTTGAACGACGGCAGCGCCCAGGAATTCCTGCGGCGCGACGAGAAAACCCCGCCTTCGAGCGGGTCGAACATCGCGCTCGGCAGCAAGTCGATCATCAACCCGCGGGTGGTTTCTAGGCAGTGCGAACGGACTTCGGGAGGCAAGCCCGGTTGCATCGCCGCAGTCGCCAGAAGATCGAGCGTACCCGCCGGGAAAAGCCCGCCGGCCTCGTCGAAACTGTGGGAATCAGGATCATAAAACGAGGTGAGTTGGCGAAGGCCGCGAACCACATCCTCGGCAGGATGCTCGCTCATGACCTTGGCATTCTTGCGCCGGGCAATCCGCTCGCGGCGGCTGGCGTTGTCCAAGGCGCTGTTAGTCATCACATAACTCTTGTGGTTCGCAACGTCGTCCTCCCACGCTTGGGAGACGAGCAAGTGGGACTGGTTGAACACGTCCGCCACCCCTGTGGCGGAGGATTTGGAGACCGGAATCCAAGCGACCGGATTGCCCTCATACGTCATCCACAACAATAACGGCAACTGTAAGCCGCGTTTGATTTGCCTGCACAGATCTGCGGTTAGAAGCCCCATCTCCCGCGCCGCATCGCCGTCGATGAGCACCGGGACATAGAGATCGTTGATGGCCGACACCAACGCCGGATCATGCGCCAACGCCGCCAGCACGCCCTGGAATTCCGGCTGCTGCGGCATCGCGATCACGCCGAACACGAGGCGATTGGCCGCCTTCGCCCGCGCCATCGTCTGCTGGGTCCACGGCTGCCAATGGATCGGCGAATCCGCCTGGCTCTGATAAATCGCCCCCGGCAAATCAACAAGGCCGTTAGACGTCAGCTCTGGAGCGACGATCGCGACCGGGCCGCTGTCCCCGGTGAGTTCGACTTTCCCTTTCCGGCAACCACCGGTTCCTAACATCAGGCAGCACAGGATCGCGGCAAGTGCCGCCGAACCAAGGGGATTACGTGTGTTCATAAATAAATGGAGGGATGCACGGAAAGGGACTCCAATCGCCCCCTTGGCACCAGCATCTTGAAGAAAAGACTTCCGATGTGGCAAGCCGAAGCTATCTTCGCGCAACAATTCCCCGCGTAGTGTGATCAGTATTGCCTTTTCCAGCCAAAAAGGAGGGGTGGGTAAAACCACCGTCTCGATCAATTTAGCCCATTCATTCGCCCGTGCTGGAGTCAAAACCTTGCTGGTCGATGCGGATCCCCAAGGCTCCGTCGGACTTTCCCTGACCCGCCAGTCGCGCCTGCTCGCCGGGTTTTACGACTATCTGGCAGATCCCGGAACCCCGCTCGAACGCCTGATCGTGCCG
>JANMJJ010000218.1:0-33700 GCA_031371325.1 Akkermansiaceae bacterium
GGCGATCTCGGCGGATGGTAAAATTGCCTCCACCCCGCCCCGGCCGTCCGGCTGGACTTCCCGCGAGGATCATGCCCGGCTGTTGGAATTGAGGGGAAATGCCGATGCGATCCTGGTCGGCCGTGGCACGTTGGAATCCGACCGGATGACCCTAACCGTGCCTGGGAAAGCGAAGCAACCGTTGCGCTGCATCGTCTCGCGGAGCGGGAAACTCGATCCAAGCCATCCGGTCTTTGCCACCCCGGGCGGCGACATCCACTTGCTCGTGACCGGCGAATTCGAGGGCTCATCAAACTCCAAGATCACGCTCCACCGCCAGACGCTCTTGGGATTCCTCCATGAACTGGCCGCGAAATTCCATGTCCAAAAGCTCCACTGCGAAGGTGGAGGACAATTGCTCCGGGCCTTGGCAGAGCTCGACGTGATCGATGAATTTCACCTGACGCTCGCTGGCCACACCCTGTTCGGCGGCTTCGCAGCAAGCACCGCCACCGGGATTCCCGGGGAATATTTGCCGGAATCGCGGGATTTCGAAATCACCCACTTCGAGCCGCGGGCTGCGGAATGTTTCCTTAGCTACACCCGCCGCCGTTAGGAGGGTGGTGCGCTGGCTTCAGCCCAATGCCTTTAAGGATTGGACTAAAGTCAGCGCTCCGTTCGTTTCCTCCGCCGAGCAGATCTATTTGTGTATAAAGGTCAGGCCGTGGCCCTGGGTTGGCCTGGAAGAACTCCGCTCTTGATCAAGGCGAATCCTTACTGACATTGGGATTCATCCCGCCCGCTTTTTCCTCAATGCTCCTGCGCCTCGCCATGAGCCGCCGGCGTTTCCGCAGCATCATGATGCTCGCCAGCGGCAGCGTGAGATTCGCTAAGTTGCTTGGTGCCATGAGGACCGTCGAATTCATGGCGCTCGCAGGAAACGCCACACACGAAAACGGCCACAACAAGGATTGAGAATAATTTCATCGCGCCGCTTCAATAACCAGTCGCCGCCGAAACGCAACCCCCAAGGGGCATACCCGTCAAGTTAAGCGGAATGCCCCATGGCCTGCGGTGGAAAGCGAAGCGCCACGGGATGAGCCGTCACTGCGTGGCCACCTTGACGAGCAGGCCGGCTTTGCGGACGTGGCGGAGATTCGCGGCGAAGAAGAGGGCAGCGAGGGTGCCCCAGACGAGGTTGAGCAGGAGGGCGGATTGGACGTTGCCCCACGGCACGGGTTGGCCGGAGAGGACGCTGCGCATGCCCTCGAAGACGTGCGTGCAGGGCAGGGCCATGGCGGCGGGCTGGAGCCAGGAAGGAAGCACCGAGACTGGATAGAAAACGGCGGCAAGCGGCTGGATGAAAAACGGCACCGCCCAAGCGAGGCTTTCCGCGGCTTGGCCGAAGCGCATGATCAGGGCGGTGGAAATCATCCCTAGAAACCAGCCGAAGAGTATCAGGTTTCCCAAAAACGGCAGCAGCCCGAGACCGAGGCGAGTGAGGTGAAATTGATAGGCCAGCGCCGCGACGACCGCGAGGAGGACCAGCGTGACGCCGACCCGCAGGAGTCCGACGACACAGGTGGCACCGACGTATTCTGCGGTGCGGACCGGGGCGACGAACACGTTGAGCAGATTGCGCGTCCACACGTCTTCGAGAAACGAGATGGCGACGCCTTGCTGCGAGCGGAACAGCACGTCCCACAAGATCATTCCGCCGATGAGGAAACTGATGGATGAAGGAAACTCCCCCGCCCCGTTGCGCTGCAGGTAGGTGGTGAGGAACCCCCAGACCAGCAGATCGACGAGCGGCCAGAACACAAGTTCCACCAGTCTAACCGGATGGCGGGTGTAGAGGAACAGGTAGCGGAGGACGAGCGCGTGGACGGTGTTGATAGAGAATGGCATGAGCTGTGGTGTTTTATTTCAATCCGATCGCCTCCACCTCGCCGCGGGCGACGCCGATGAAGAGGTCTTCGAGGGAGCTGCGGTTGAAGCGCTCGTGGATTTCGCCCGGCGTGCCTTCCGCGAGAACCTTTCCGCCGTGGAGGAAGATGAGCCGGTCGCAGACCTCGTGGATGTCGCGCATGTTGTGGGAAGTGTAAAGGATGGACAGGCCGTCTTCGTGCTGGAGCTTGCGGAGCAACTTGCGCACGCGGTCGGCGATGTCGGGATCGAGCGAGGCGGTGGGCTCGTCGAGCAGGAGCAGGCGCGGCCGGTTGAGCAGCGCCTTGGCAAGATTGACGCGGGTGGATTCCCCGGCGGAGAGCGTGCCGGTGACGGACTTGCGCAGGTGGGCGATGTCGAGCAGCTCCAGCAACTCGTCGATCCGCTGCTTCGGGCGGGCCACGCCGTAGAGTTTGGCGAAGACGGTGAGGTTCTGCCAAACGAGGAGATTCGACGGCAGGGCGGTGTAGGCGGATGAGAAATTGACCTGGCGCAGGATTTCGATGCGGTGCTTGCAGAGGTCGAGGCCGAAGATGCGGACCATGCCGGATGTCGGCGTGGTCAGGCCGAGCAGCAGGTTCATGGCGGTGGTTTTTCCCGCGCCGTTGACGCCGAGCAGTCCCAGCGACTCGCCTTGCGCCAAGGTGAACGAAAGCCCGTCGAGCGCGGTGGAGGCACCGAAAGTTTTGACCAAGCGGTCGGCTTCAAGGATCGGAGTGGCAGCGGGCATCGCCGGACGCTGGCACTGTCGGCGCTGGTTTTCCAACAAGATTTGGACGGAACGACAGAGCGATCTCATTTTGGAAGGCGTGGGGAACGATCCCATGAAACGAATCGGTTGCCAGCCCGGCCGATCCCGGTATGCTCCGCGCCCCGGCAAAAGTGGCCGGCTTCCCAAAATGAATCATCCCCATGTAGCGATTGTTGGTGCGACGGGTGCCGTCGGTGTCGAAATGCTCCTTTGTCTCGCGCAGCGGAATTTCCCGCTCGGCAAGTTGAAGCTGCTCGCTTCGGCACGCTCCGCCGGTAAAACGATGACTTTCCGCGGCGAGGAAATCACCGTTGAGGAACTCACCCATGATTCATTTGCGGGCGTGGACATCGCGCTGTTCAGCGCCGGTGGCGGGATTTCCCTGGAGTTCGCACCGTCCGCTGCGGCGGCGGGCGCGGTGGTGATCGACAACTCGTCCGCCTTCAGGATGGACGCCGAGGTGCCGCTGGTGGTGCCTGAAATCAACCCGGAAGCGGCGAAAAACCGCCCGCGCGGAATCATCGCGAACCCCAACTGCACGACGATCATTTCGCTGATGGCGCTCGCTCCCTTGCACGAGGCGTTCGGGCTGCGGTCGATCATCGCCTCGACCTATCAGGCGGTGTCCGGCTCCGGCGCGCAAGGCATCGTCGAGCTGGAAGAGCAGATGAAGTCGATCCATGCCGGCGAGCCGGTGACGCTTAAAGTTTATCCGCGCCAGATCGCCTTCAACGTGATCCCGCAAGTGGATGCGTTCACGGAAAACGGCTACACCAAGGAAGAGCTCAAGATGCTCCACGAGGGCCGGAAAATCATGAACCTGCCGGAGCTGCGGGTTTCCTGCACCTGCGTGCGGGTGCCGGTCTATCGGTCGCACTCGGTTTCCATCACCGCGCAGTTCGAGCGCCCGGTGGATGCCGATGCCGCGCGGACTGCTTATGCCAACAAACCGGGGGTGCTGGTCATCGACGACATCGCTAACAAGCTTTTCCCGGTGCCGCTCGACACCACTGGCAAGGACGATTGCCTCGTCGGCCGCATCCGCAAGAACCTGGTGTTCGACAACGCCCTCGACCTCTGGGTCGTCGGCGACCAAGTCCGGAAAGGTGCCGCGCTCAATGCCGTGCAGATCGCGGAGATTCTGTGAAGAAGTTGAGAGTGGATGGTTGAGAGTTGAGGGAAAGAAAATGAATCCCTCTTCCTCTAGATCTTCTCTGACTCTCAACTCTCAACCCTAGACTCTCAACTTCCTCCCCACCTGCATGGACCTGAAAACCTATCTCTCCACCCGCGCCACGGAAGTGGATGCGGCGATGGATGCGTTTTTGCCGAAGGCGAAGGAACGCCCGGCGACGATCCATACGGCGATGCGTTACAGCGTTTTCGCCGGTGGTAAACGGTTGCGGCCCGTGTTGTGTCTAGCAGCGGCGGAAGCTTGCGGTGGAGAAATTTCCAACGCGCTCGCTCCCGCATGCGCGGTGGAACTGATGCACACCTACTCGCTCGTCCACGACGATCTGCCGGCGATGGACGACGACGACTTGCGCCGCGGCCGGCCGACCTGCCACAAGGTTTACGGCGAAGGCATGGCCGTGCTGTGCGGCGACGCGTTGCTAACGGAAGCATTCATCGTGCTCGCCCAGACAACGGCCACGAAACGCTACGGCACCCGCGACTACATTTCCGAACTCGCCGAAACCGGTGGCAGCAGGAAACTGATAGGCGGCCAGGTGATGGACCTCGAAGGCGAAGGCAAAAAACTCACCAAGCGCGATCTCGTCCGCATCCACGAAGCGAAGACCGCCGCATTACTCACGACTTCCCTGCGACTCGGCGCGATGACCGCCAACGCCACGCCCGCGAAATTGGAGGCGCTGACGAAATTCGGCCACGCGCTCGGTCTGGCGTTCCAAGTCATCGACGACATTCTCGACGTCACACAAAGCACCGAGGTGTTAGGCAAGACTGCGGGCAAGGACCAGGCGGTGGAGAAATCCACCTATCCGGCGATCCTCGGGCTCGCTGCCTCGCGCAAGGAGGCGGCGAAACTGACCACGGCGGCGATGGACGCGCTCAAGCCGATCGGGGCGAAGGCCGCGCGTTTGCAGGAGATCGCCACGCACCTGTTGAAGCGGGAATACTGAGGCGAGTAGCGTGGACTGCGGCAGAACCTGCTGCCGCTTTGGGTTCGCAGCCTGCTGCGACCCGCGAGGTATTGCCGCACTATTTCCTCGATTACCGGGAACTGCCGGTGAGTGGATAAAACACCGAATGGGTGGATCGGCTGACCCCGGACGGGATCTGGAGCGGGATCTCTACGATTTTTACCGGCAGGCGACTAGTCGGCTTTTCCGCGAACTGAAAGTGCAGCTAAGTATTTCGAAAAATCAACGGGAGGACGACACTCCGCTGCAAAAGGCGCTTCGCGAGGCGATGGTGAACCCCTTGGTGCATGCGGACTACAGCGAGCGCGCTTCGACTCTCGTGGTGAAAGCGCCGGACTATTTTGGTTTCCGGAATCTAGGGCAAATGTGCATTTCGGTGGAAGACGCGCTGGCGGGAGGTAAGAGCACCGGCGAGAAAAACAGCTTACCCTTGAGCAGGGCGGCCCCATCGTCCTAAGTCATGTTCCGATCCCCCCTTCCTTCCATCGAGGATTCCTTGGGATTGCCCTTCCGTTCCGCTCAGGAGTTGGACCAGTTCATGCCCTTGTCATGCCGCCACTGGCGGTAAGCGCTGAATTGCTCGCCCTTCGGCAAATCGCGGCGGGACGAGTCCTCGGCGAGGAACGCCTCGAAGGCTCCGCCGGCCGAGGTTTCCGCTTTGGAGGGTGCCTGTTCGGCGGGTTCCGCGCGGGCTGGGGACCGGCCGGTGAGTTTTTCTATCCGCGACAAGCGCGAGGAAATCCGCAACACCAGCAGCACCACCACAACGAGCAGCCCGGCGCACAAGGACAGCAGAATGATCAGCGTGGGTGCTTCGGACTCGGGCATGGCGGATGGTGTTAAAAACAAGCCGGATTGAGAAGTCTGAACTCGCGCGGAATGAATCCAAATGCCTTTAACGATCCGCTCGCGGCAGATCCCTCCCGGGATAAAGATGCCTGAACGAATTGCGTGGGCGGCCGGAGATCGGCGACCCGGGTTTCATCCTAGACGGAGAAATAAACCGGGCGTTGGAGCCGGGAGGGATTCTCCTCGCCAGCCTGGTAGCGGTTAGGGAGCCGGTGGGAAAAGCAGAGTGACGGCGCTCAGGCCTCCTCCATCGTGTCGCCGACGACCTCCTCCGGGTCGATGTCCGCGCGTTCGTAGGAGGAAAGCGCGGCCCGCACCATGGCCACCGCACTCTCGCGTTCATCATGGATGACCTGCACGCCCAGTCCCCTCAGCAGCTTGACCTCACCCGGAAATTTCGCCCGACCGAAAATGAAAATGCCGCTGTTCCGCTCCCTGACCAGCGGAACGGCGATGCAGGTGGCGGTCACCGAGGGAAACGTGAAGGCAACCAGCCGCGCCCGCTGGATGCCGGCGAGGTCGAGCGCCTCGGAATGGGTGGCATCGGCGAACAGCACCGGCTGGCCTTCGCTCTTCAATTTCAACACCGTGTCGGAGTTCAATTCCATCACTAGGGTGTCCACCCCGCAGCGCTTCAGGGCTTCGTTGAGCGCGCGGCCGACCGGGCCGTAACCGCAAATGATCGCATGGTCGGTGATTCCCTTGATCGCCTTAACCGGCGTCATCGCCTCGGGCGCGAGCTTGCGGACACCGAAGATCCCCCTGCGCTCCAGCCATTTCCCGAGAGGCCCAGCACCCCGCATCATCGAGGGAACGAAGGCCATCGTCACTGCGGTGCAGACGAGCAGCATTTGCTCGATGCTTGGATCAAACGGCCGGTAGCCGCCCGCCTTGCCGATCAGGACCAGCGAAAATTCCCCGGTGCTGGCAAGACTGCAAGCCGCTAACAACGCCGGCCGACCGGGCAGCTTGATCCAATTGAGTACCCCGAACACGACCCCGCTCTTGAGCACCAGGATAATCAGGCTTCCTAACAACACCCGCCCCCAGTCCGAGGCAATGACCGATAGATCGATGAGCAGCCCCACCGAGATGAAGAAAATCGCCAAGAACAGATCCTTGAACGGCAGGATATCCGATAGAATGCGGTGGCTGTAAATCGACTCGCTCACCACCAACCCCGCCGCGAAGGCCCCGAGCGCGAGCGACAGATTCAACGCCCCGCCGGCGAACGCGACCCCCGCGCAGAGGCCGATGACCGTCAGCGTGAACAACTCGCGGCTGCGGGTGCGGGCGACCGCGTGCAACAGCGGCGTCAGGCCGTAGCGCCCTAACAACCAAGCGCCCGCCAGGAACAGCCCGCCCTTGAGCAGGGCCGTCCCGATTTGCCCGGCCACCGCGCCCTCGCCCTGGCCGTAAAGCGCGGGCATGACGAGGAAAAAGACGATCACCAGGATGTCCTGGAACAAGGCGATGCCCAAGCTCGCGCGGGCACCCGGATTGTTCTGCTGGCCCATGTCCTGGAACGACATCATCGACACTGCCGTGGAACTCAAGGCCACCGCCACCCCCAGCACGATGCTGTCCGCCGTGGGAAATCCAAAGGCTGCGGCCAGCAGTCCGACGATCCCGGCGGTGATGCCCACTTGCAGCCCGCCGCCGATCAGCGCGATGCGCCACAGGTGTTTGAACTCACTCAACGAAAACTCGATTCCTAGGGTAAACATCAGCAAGATCACGCCGATTTCCGCGAAGTTCGTGATCACCGGACTACCCTTGTCCAAGCCGGTCACCCATAACAGGCCGACATTGCCGATGAGCACGCCACTCAGCAAATAGCCGACTAACAGGCTCTGTTTGAATTTGACCAGGACCAGTGAGATCAACACGGCGAACACCAGAACCAAGGTCAACAAAGCAAACAGCGGCGAGATACCCGCCACTCCGCTTGCCATGAAAAACCCGTCGAAAACCATTACCGCCAGAGTCCCGCGAAATCATCCGCTGGCAAAGGACAAAAACCGTCAAGTCGCTCTAACCGGCCACCGCGTGCCGTCTGCCGCTAGGCAAACCAAATCCGCAGCTCCTCGTTTCACATACCCGAGCGCGTGGCGGACTCCACCGGCGGCGAGCGGGGAAACACTCGTCACCTCCCCCGCCGAGTTTTCCAACGGCCCGGGGACCACTGGAGCTTGCGCGTCGAAAATGAACCGGGTCAGCCGCTTGTTCACCTTGCCCGCAGACTTGATCCGGGAAATCACTTCCTGGCCGACGTAGCAGCCCTTGTTGTAGGAAATATCCGTTTCCTCCAGCAACGCTTCCGGCGGCAGCATGCCTTCGACCAGTTCACGGCCCCACGCGGGAATGCCGTTCGCAATCCGGAGTGCCTCCAGCTCGTCAGCTTCGAGCAACGGATAGTCAATCGCCTGGCCGGAAGGAACCCACCAGTCGGTGCCGGCAACCCCGTAACGATTCGACTCGCGGGCGATCACGCCCGGCGGCGGCTCGGGCATCAAGCAAGTGAAGTGGCTCAACGCATACTTGTTCGTTAGATCCGCCACTTCCACGTCATCCGCGATCAGATAGCGGGTCAGGCGGGCTTCGAGATTTTCCGCATGGCCGGCAGGGTCCGCGACCCACAACGCGCCGTCTGCAGCTGTGGTGACCGTGACGCGGAATTGCAATTTCCCCTTCGCGTCGGTCACGCAGGATGGCAGCGAGATTTTTCCACCCGCCACCCGGCGCACGTCTTGGGTGATCTGGCCGTTGAGAAATCTAACCGCATCCGGCCCGCAAAACTCCAACAGCGCCGGGGTTCCCAGATCGATCCGCTGGATTCCGCTCACTCCGGTTGCAGATAAGGTTTTGCCACCACCGAGAAATCCATATCTCCCAGACCGGCGACACTGAGTTTCTCCATGCGTTTCGACACGGCGGCAATCGCCGGAGTTTCCAGCCCGGCGGATTCGGCGAGGGCGAGCATGTAGCGGCTGTCCTTCCCCATGTTGGAGAGCGAAAAATGGGTTTCATAATTTCCCGCCGCCATCATCGGCAACTTCATGCCCGCGAGCACCGACGCGCTGGCATTTTCGGCAACCGCCTGGATCAAACAATCGGCGGACACCCCGTGGCAGGTGGCGATGGCGAGCGATTCGGCCAACGCTTGCACGGTGCAGGCCGAGATGAGATTGGTGGCCAGCTTCACCACCGTCGCGGCACCGACTGGGCCGCAATACAATTGCCCCCTGCCGGTGGCGTTCAGATAGGGTTCGAGTTCTTTGGCCAGCACGGGATCGCCGCCGGTGTAATAGAACAACTGCCCGTTGGCCGAGGCAACCTTGCTGCCGGTGAATGGCGTGTCCAGAAACCGGCAGCCACGGGCGCGACAGATTTCATCCAACCACATCGTCGTTTCCAAATCCACGGTCGCATGATTCAAAATGACTTGGCCGGGTTCGAGTGAACTACCGATCCGCCCGACAACCTCGCGCACCGTCGGAGCATCTTTCAGATAGATCGAGATGATGGCAGCGCCCTCGATCGCTGCCTCCGGTGCTGCGGCTTCCCCCGCGATCCCTTTCGGCGTGCGGTTCCAGCAAGTTACCTGCCAGTTGGCATCCTGCAGCCGCGAACAAGCGCGGGAGCCGATGATGCCGAGCCCGAGAATGGCGGCCCGCTTCTCTGATAGCGCGATCATGGTTGCCGTTGCAAGGCGAGTTCCACCAGCTTCGCCGCTTGCTTGCGGATTTCCACCATCAACTCTTGGGTCGGCTGTTTGCCGTCGGCAAGCGTCATTTCCTCGCGAAGCCCGGCGAGGACATCACGCATGGCAAGGTAGTTCGGACGTTCGGAAATCCTCGGCTCCAAACCGGCCACCGACTCGGTGTAATAGTCCGCGATGTCCTCGCGCATCACCTTGCGGGCACGCTCCACGCCAAACTGTTTGTCCACGGCCACCGTGGAAACCTCGAGCGCGCGAATCCATCCGCCGAGCGAAATCAAGTGCGCTAGGTCGGCATCGCGCAGGGACACGAGTTCCGTTTCCACATCGTGCTGGGTGGCGGCGAGTTCCTTTTTCATCTGGTCCACATTCTTGTTCCTGGCACTTTCTAACAAACTGGCAGCGTGCCGGTTCACCCGGTCGCCCGCGCCCAAGGCTTTTCCATAACGAGTCAGATCCTTGGCGAGATCCTCGATCCCGTCCAGTTGCTCCGCCTGCACCAACAGGAATCCATCGGCGATTAGAAATCCCAGCTCGATCGCCAGATCCGCACGGTCCTGCGGCATCCTCGGCGGCATTTTGCGGGCGACATCCGCGATCGGCAGAGGCATCAGGAATTGCAAGGTGTCGAACAACTTCGCGATCGACGGCGCGGTGAATTCATTCACCGCGAGCTCTTCCCGCACATGCGGATCATCGACGAGATCCTTCGGGATCTCTCCCTTGCCCGGCGCTTGTTCCTCTTGCGCCGCGAGCGGCAATACCAACATGGCGAAGGCCCCTAACAGGCATGTGCGACTGATTTTCACGACGGAAGTCTGCCATCCCGCACCGCGTTCGGCAACCGACAATATCCGGCGGCGAATCCTCCGCGCCGGCAAATCCCGGCTCGCTGCCTCCCTGAAAATTTGAATTGCCAAGTGCTCCCGGCTGCCACATTCTCCGCCCATTGGAACGACGGAGCGGTGTTTCGCGTCGCATTTCCGAAACTCCACCTGGGTTTAACGCCCACCTGCCCTGCCGGGCCTTGGAAGCTTGTTCAAGCACATCGAGCCGGTCAACCCGCAGGATCGTTATCTCCCTTCCTGTCCCGCAGACCTGCGAGTGATTCCACTCACTCACCGATCTGCGGCCCCCACCCCACCCCAACCCCTATTTCCATTCCTCATGGCCGGTCACAACAAGTGGTCCAAGGTCAAACACATCAAAGCCAGAGTCGATGCCATCAAGGGCCGGGTCTTCAGCAAGTGCGCGCATGAAATCGCCCTCGCCGCCCGCGCCGGAGGCGGAGACCCGGCTGCCAATGCCCGGCTTCGCACCGCCATCGACAACGCCAAGGCCGTTTCCATGCCCAAGGACAACATCGACCGCGCCATCAAGAAAGGCACCGGCGAACTCGGCGGCGAAATGATCCAGGAAATCTCCTACGAAGGCTACGGCCCCGCCGGCATTGCATTCATCATCGAAATGGCCACAGACAACCTCAACCGCGTCGCCGCCGATATCCGCCTGATTTTCTCGAAAAACGGTGGCAGCGTCGCCACGCCCGGCAGCGTTTCCTATCAGTTTGATCGCAAGGGGGAAATCCGCATCACCGCCACCGACATTCCCGATGACGAGATCATGGATGCCGCCATCGAAGCCGGTGCCGACGACGTGCAGAGCGATGCCGACGAACACCTAGTGCTAACCGCCGCGAACGAGCTTGGCACCGTCGCCAACATCCTCCGCGACACTGGCTTGAAGCTGGTGTCCGAAAAACTCGTTTCCATTCCCCAAACCCCCTGTGTCGTCAGCGATCTCGCGATCGCCCGCCAAGTCCTCAAGCTGCATGACCTGCTCGATGACTACCCCGACACCTTGAACGTCTTCACCAATTTTGAAGTGGCCGATGAGATCCTCGACCAGCTCGCGTCCTGAGCCGCTTCAAACGCCCACTTACCTTACACCCTTCAATCGATTCCGGATGAGCATCAACAACGACCAGGACACCATGTCGCAAACTCCAGCAGGCACTGCCGGTGACACCCCACCCGCGCGCAAGCGGGCCGCAAAGAGCGTGGCACTTCAGGCAGCTTCCGCCGCCGAAGCCCCGCCCGCCAAAAAAGCGACTGCTAGAAAATCTGCTGTTAAAAAAGTCGCCGCGAAAAAGGTCGCCCGGAAGTCCGCAGTCTCGGCCACCCCGGAATTGCCATTCACCGCGCCTCCGGTATCGAAGCCGATCCCACCTCCCGAGGACGCGCCGGCCAAACGTCCGGCAAGGCCGTCGCGGGCGAAGAAAGTCGCTGCCGGGCCCGCGCCGTCCGAGCCTCAACCGCAGATGACTGAAGATGCCCCGCGCCGCTTCGGTCGGGTTCCCGGCGGCGGTCCCGTCGTTACCCGGGAGCCGGCGCAACCCCACCCACCGGCACCCATGCCTTCCATTCCCTATCCGCAGCAGATCCCTCCGCCGCCAGATCGTGAAAACACGCCACCAGCCGGTCCGCCACGCGACCCCGAACGCCGTGATCGCCCGCCTCAGGAAGGCCAGCAAAGGAATTTCCAGCAACGCGACGGCCCGCCCCAACGCGATCCTCAAAACCGCAACGGCCAAGGACAACCCCGGCCCGCCCAAGGCCAACCTCACGAAAGCCGCAGCAAAAAACGCCGCGACAAGCGCAAACGCCGCAACAACGAGCGCCAGGAACAACAAGGACCGCACGGCCAACAACACCAGCAACACCAACCGCACGGCCAGCAACACCAACCGCACCGCCACCGCAACGAAGCCGGTCCGCAAGGCCCCGCCAACGATTTCGATGACCGCCGCCCGGTCCAACTCGACGGCCCCAAAATCGAGGCCGACGGGATGCTCGAACTCGCGCCGAAAGGCTTCGGCTTCCTGCGGGTGCAAAAAAAGAATTTCGAACAAGCCCGCGACGACGTCTTTGTCACGCCCGAGACGATCCGCAAATACAACCTCCGCCTCGGCCAGTGGATCCACGGACTCTATCAGGACGGCCCGCGCGGCCCGCAGCTCGTCGAGATCACGACGATCAATGACATGACGCCCGAGGAAGCCGCCAAGCTCCCGCATTTCGACGAACTCAAGGCGATCAACCCGACCCGCCGGATCAGCTTCGAGACCACGCCCGAGCGCTTCACCACCCGCGTCGTCGATATCATGGCCCCCGTCGGTCGCGGCCAGCGCGGCCTCATCGTTTCCCCTCCCCGCTCGGGGAAAACCACCCTGCTGCTCCACATGGCAGAGGCGATCCGGGAAAAATACGACGAAGCCATCCATCTGATGGTCGTGCTCGTCGATGAGCGCCCGGAAGAAGTCACCGAGTTCCGCCGCGCCCTCCAAGGCGCGGAAATCTATGCCAGCTCCAATGACGAGCAGGCCCGCAACCACACCCGCATCGCCGAGCTCGCCATCGAGCGCGCCAAGCGCCTCGTCGAAGCCGGGAAAGATGTGTTCCTCATCATGGATTCCATCACCCGCCTCGCCCGCGCCTACAATGGAAATATGAATACCCGGGGCCGCGGCACCGCTTCCGGCGGACTCACCATCGGTGCGCTCGAAGTGCCGCGCCGGCTGTTCGCCGCCGCCCGCAACACCCGCGGCGGAGGTTCCCTAACCATCATGGCGACCGCCCTGATCCAGACCAACTCCCGCGCCGACGAAGCCATCTACATGGAATTCAAAGGCACCGGCAACATGGAACTCGTCCTCGACCGCAAGATCGCGGAAAACTATATCTATCCGGCAGTTGATATCTTCAAGTCCGGCACCCGCCGCGAGGAACTCTTGTTAGCCGATCACATGCTCCACAAGATCCACCTCATCCGCCGCGGCCTCTCCGGCCACCGCCCGGCCGAAGCCATGGAACGCCTGTTGTTCTTCCTGAAGAAATTCCCGAACAACCCGCAGATGCTGATGGAGATCAAGGGGTAAGCGGGCACATCAAGGCGCACCCGCCGACCCGCCAACGGCTTCCCTCACCAAGTCGGGATGCTTCCCGGCCAGCAGCAAGAGCGGGCGGGCGGCACCACTCGGTTTGCACTGCCCGTTAGTTCAGCCTTATCACCCGGCAGGCCCAGCTCGCTCAACGCCATCGCAACGAGTCGTTCTGCCGCCGCCTCATCATCCTAATGCAGCCGCCCTAGTGGGGAGGAGGGCTAGGGCAGACGATTTGGAGTGGCACGGCGGGACATTTCCACTTATGGCGGGCGTGCCGCAGGCGAAATTTCCAATGATTCCCGAACTCACACTCATCAAGGCAGGCACCGGCGTTCTCACGAAGTCCGCCGATGGCACGCTCGACAAGGCCGCGCTGGTCCACCTCGTGTCGGCCATCGCCGGGCTGATGGACGCCGGTCACCGCTGTTTGTTCGTTTCCTCCGGTGCCGTCGGCTCGGGCGTTTCCGCGCTTGGCCTAACCGAGTATCCGCAGGACACCGCCACCCGCCAGGCCTGCGCCGCGATCGGCCAGGCGCGGTTGATGCAGACTTACAGCGGCTTGTTTGAAAATTTCGACATCACCATCGCCCAGGTGCTTCTAACTGCCGGTGATCTCGGCACGCCGGAACGCGCGGGCTACGTCAGCGACACCTTCCGCCGCCTGCTGATGGAGCCGCGCATCCTGCCGATCATCAACGAGAACGACTCGGTCGCCGTCGAGGAATTGAAATTCGGCGACAACGACATGCTCTCCGTCCGCGTGGCGAAGCTCGCCGAGGCCAAGCGCGTCATCCTGCTCACCAGCGTCGATGGCCTGCTGGACCCGGAAACCAACGCCCTCATCCCCGAAGTGACCGACATCGACAACGTCTTCCGCCACGTCCGCCAGGACAAGGGCCGCTTCTCGATGGGCGGCATGGCCTCGAAACTCGCAGCCGTGAAATTCGCCGTGGATGCGGGCATCGAGACCCACATCGCCCACGGTCGCCATCCCGAGCGCCTTGCTGGAATCGTCGCTGGGACTGGGATTTCCACGAGGTTTCACGCGGCGATTTCACTTTGAGTCTATTTCCCATGTCCACCCTCCACGAAACCATCCATCAAATGGGTCGCCAGGCCCGCGCCGCGGCTTACCAACTCGCGAAGCTAACAAGCGACGGCAAGAACGACATCCTCCGCGCGATGGCCGCCGCCATCCGCCAGCGGGTGCCGGAGATTCTAGCAGCCAATGCCGTGGACCTCGCCGCCGGCACGGAAAAAGGCCTCTCCGCCGCCATGCTCGACCGACTCATGCTCGATGACAAGCGTGTCGAAGCGATGGCCGCCGGCATCGACCAGGTCGCCACGCTGCCCGATCCGGTCGGGGAAATCATCGCTGCCTGGGACCGTCCTAACGGCATCCACATCGAGCAGACGCGCGTGCCCATCGGCAGCATCGGCATCATTTACGAAAGCCGGCCAAACGTCACCGCCGACGCCGCAGTGCTGTGTTTCAAAACCGGCAACGCGACCATCCTGCGCGGTGGCAGCGAGGCGATCCACTCCAACGTCGCCATCGCCGCAGCGCTGGCGGAAGCGGGCGCACCCGACCACGCGATCCAGCTCATCCCCTTCACCGACCGGGAAAGCGTCGCCGTTCTCGCAGGGATGGACAAATGGCTCGACCTGATCATCCCGCGCGGCGGCAAGGGGCTGATCGAAACCGTGGTCTCGCTGGCCCGCATGCCCGTGATCAAGCACTACGACGGCATTTGCCACCTGTTCGCCGATGCCGCGGCTGACCTGGAAATGGCGGTCGCTCTAACGGTCAACTCCAAGACCCAGAAGCCCGGAGTCTGCAACGCGCTGGAAGTCCTGCTCGTCCACCGCGACATCGCCGCCGGGTTCCTGCCCAAGGTCGCCGCCGCGCTGCGCGACAAGCACGTGGAAATCCGCGGCTGCGGGAAGGTGATGGAAATCCTCCCCGACGCCACCGTCGCCACCGACGAGGACTGGGACACCGAGTTCCTCGAACTCATTCTAGCAATCAGGATCGTCGGTTCGCTCGACGAGGCCGTTGCCCACATCAACGACCACGGCTCGCACCACACCGATGTCATCGTCACCCGCGACGAGGTGACTGCGGAGCGGTTCTTGCGCGAGGTCGATTCCGCCTGCGTGTTCCACAACGTCTCCACCCGCTTCGCCGATGGCGGCGAGTTCGGCTTCGGCGCGGAGATCGGGATATCCACCGACAAGCTGCATGCCCGCGGCCCGATGGGCCTGCGCGAGCTAACAAGCTATCAATACCGGGTCCGCGGCAACGGACAGGTGAGGGGGTGAATCTTTGCGGCATTTTGACCGTCCGCAAATCCCGCCCGGCTTGGTTGCTGTCAAAGGGCGCTTGCCAATCATTGGTGAAACGCAGCACTCCCGCGCGTTTGTCCCGCAGCCGCCGCAGTGGGGACGGATGGCCATGAACCCGTCACGCCGGCCCGGAAAAGAGAACCGCCATAGACGACTCTTGAATTTCACGCGGGAGGCTGGATGCTCCGCCGCGTGCTTGATCTTCCACCCACTCCACCTGCGGGCATCGCCTTGTTCGATCTCGACGGGACATTGATCGCGTGGGACTGCCAACTGCTATTCCGACACTTTGTGGTGCGCCGCGAGCCGTGGCGGATGGTATTTTTGGCGGTGTTTCTCGCCTTCGTGCCCGTTGCCGGATTGCTAGGGACCGATCGGATGAAGCGGGTCTTCCTGTGCTACCTCTGGCGGATGGCTCCGGATGCCCTTGCCGGGTACTCGCGTGAATTCGCGGCTTCCTTGATGCCGGCGATCTATCCGGAGCTCCGCGAAAAACTCGAATGCCACCGCCAGGCCGGCCATCTGCTGATCCTCGCGTCCGCCAGTCCGGAATTCTACGTCGCGGAAATCGGCCGTGAACTCGGCTTCGATCTGACACTCGGCACGCCGGTCGAGCTTGGCCCGTTGTTCCCGAATCTGGTCAATCACAAGGGCCGCGCGAAAGTCGCGCGGCTAGAGGAAGTTCTGCCCGCCGCGTATTTCGGAAACACCAAGCTGCACCGCTGCCACGGCTACACCGACAGCTGCGCGGACCTGCCGATGCTCGCACTTTGCGAATCCGCGACCGTCGTCAACCCATCGCCAAGCCTCACCGCGATTGCGGAAAAGTCCGGCTGGGAAATCCTCCGCCCGGCCCGCCCGTGGAAGTCGCGCTGGGGCTTTGCGGCTCGCGTGATCGCGCTCTTGTGCAGCATCGGCCGCGATCCTGGCAAAGTGATGCAGCCATTCCCGCCTGCTTCCGGCTGAACGGCCTCAGAGCTCCACCTGGAAAAAATCGCGCATGACTTCCCGGTAAACGTCGCGTTTGAACGCGGGCAGCCAGTCCAGATCGAACTCCTCTGGCAAGATCCAGCGGTAAGCGCGGAATTCCCGCTGCCTTTGATTCACGTTCACCGGCGGCGCATCCGGCTTCAAATGGCAGAGAAAATACGTTTGCTCCTGCCCGTGGTTGCCGTGTTTGCGGAGCTTCTTCCCGCGGACGTGCTCGGGATAGAGGTAGCGATAACCCTCGCGACGATCCACCACCTCATAGTGCCGCGCTTCCAGCCCGACCTCCTCACGCACCTCGCGGAACAGCGCTTCCTCCAGCGACTCGCCCGTATCCACCCCGCCTTGCGGAAATTGCCACGCGCCGGGCATCGTCCAGCGCTCGCAAATCAGCAGGCTTCCTCCTGAATTCACGACCAATGCGGCAACATTCGGGCGGTAACGCACCATGGGCTGATCGTGCATTTCCTTCCCCGGCTGACAATCCTTAACGCCTTTTCCCAATCGTTGGCGGTGTCCGGTGCTGACGTGTTCCTAGTTGACACGTAGGGGGCGAAACCGGGATGACGACGAGGTTGAAACCCTCATCACTCATTCCCCCCGTAGTCGCGCTGGTCATTGCCAGTGCTTGGATTGGTAACCAGCGCCAGTCGATTGCCTCGCTGGAAAACGAAAGCGCACGGTTGCAAAAGCACATCGCCGCCGCCCGTTCTGCTGGCCCATCCTCAGATCCCGCGCGCGCCAAGCCCGCGGACTTGGCCAAGGCTGCGAAGGACAAGGAGCCGCTTGATTGGAAAAAAATCGCCGCCCAATTCGCCGAAATGCAGCAGAGCGGCGGGATGGGCGACATGCGGACGATGATGAAGTTCCAGCAGCGGTTGCAAACGATGACCAAGGAAGAACTCGTCGCCGCGATCGACGAAATCGCCGCGCTCAATCTCCCCGAGGAATCACGCGAGATGCTGGAGCAAATGCTCATCAGGCCGCTGGTCCAGAAGGATCCCGAGCTCGCGCTCAGCCGTTTCATCGACCGCCTTCAGGATACACGCGGCGGAATTAGCTGGCAGTTATCGGATGCCCTGCAGGAATGGGCGAAAAAGGACCCGGCCAAGGCCACCGCTTGGTTCGACCAACAGATCGCCGCCGGCAAATTCGACAGCAAGTCCCTCGACGGGACAAGCCAGTCCCGCAACCAGTTTGAAGGAAACTTGATCAGTGTCCTGTTAGCTTCTGATCCCGATGCCGCTTCTCGCCGTCTTGGCGCGATGGCCGAGGACCAGCGGGCTGAAATCTTGGGGCAGTATTCATTCCAGCAGCTCAAGGAGGAAAACCAATTGGCATTTGCCACGTTGGTCCGGGATCAAGTGCCGCCAAAAGATCAGGCTAGGGCCCTAGCCCAGCAAGCATCCCGGCTGGTGGACGACGACGGCTATGCCAAGGTCACCGGCTTCATGGATCGCATCGCCGCCACCCCCGCCGAGCGGACCGCGTGCGTCGAGCAAGCCGCAGAATCCAGGATTCAGTCGATTTCCTATCAGAAAAAAGTCACCCTCGAAGATCTCGACGCCATGCGCGAATGGACGAAGGTCCAAGCACCCGACTCGACCGACAGCGTCACCGGCAAAGCCCTTGCCAACTCGATTCAAGGCGGGCGTTTGATGAGCTTCGAGGATGCGTCCGCTCTGGCCGTCCACTACCATGAAGCCAGTGGCAATGACGATGTGCTCACCTCGTTTCTCGATGACTCTCCCTCCCGCCAAAACAAGGACCAAGCTCGCATCCTCGCCGAAAAAATCACCGATGCTAGCCGCCGCGAGGAAATCCTGAAGAAGCTCCAATAACTTCCCCATGAAAATCTCCCTAGCCCTCTCCGTTGTCATCCTCGCCGCCGCCGCGAGCCTTAGTTGGCATGACCACCAGCGCCTCGTGACCGTTCGTGAAAACCACGCGAAACTCGTCGCCGAAGCCGCCACCCTCGGCATTGCCCTCGATCCTTCGCGCCCCGCCGATCCCGTCCGCATCACCAAGCGCGAGCGTGAGAACAAGGAAGTGGACGCTAAGGCCGCCGCCGCCGAGTTTATCGCCTTCGCCAAGGAAATGGAGGCCATGGAGAAAAAAGGCGGCCCGCCGGACGAGGCCGTGCAGAAGCGCATCATGGAGATCATGGACCGCATGATGTCGCTGGATGCCTCGCAGTTGAAGATCCTCATCGCCGAAGTCCGCGCGGACAAATCCCTCAAGGACGAGACCCGCAATAATCTGATAGGATTCTCCATCATGACGCTGGCCAGCGACCACCCGCAGGCCGCGCTCGCCCACTTCACCGAGTCTTCCGACCTCTTCAAGGACAACAACATGAGCGAGCACGTCGTCTCGTCCTCGCTCTCCAAATGGGCCAAGGATGATCCCATGGCCGCGCTCGAATGGGTCCGTAAGAACGGCGAGAAATTCCCCGACCTCGTCACCGACGATGCCAAGCGCGGCTTGATTTCCGGCACCGCCGTCAATGATCCGAAGCTCGCATTCCAACTCATCGGCGAACTCGGTCTCAAGGACACGTCGCAAGCGATTTCCGGGATCATGAGTGCCGCCAAAACCCCGGCAGAACGGACCGCCACCCTCGCCGCGCTGCGCGACCACCTCGCCACCTTGCCGGACGAGCAGGCACGCAACGAGGCAACTGCTAGTTCGATGGGCGGCTTCACCCGCGGGCTCGCGCAGGAAGGATTCGCCTCCGCCACCCAGTGGATCGCTGGCGCAAACTTCAGCCCGACCGAACTCAAAAGCATCATCGGCGGCTTGAGTTACTCCATCAAGAGCGACGAAACCGGCCAATGGATCGAATGGATCGGCGAAAAGCTGCCCCCGAAAACGTCCGCATCTAACATCAGCAACATCGTCCGCAACTGGACCCAAAACGACTACCAAGCCGCCGGCAAATGGCTAACCACCGCCGCTGCCGGCCCCACCAAAAACGCCGCCATCCGCAGCTACGCCGAGACCGTTTCCGAATACGAACCCGCAACCGCCATTCAATGGGCAATGACCCTACCGCCGGGCGAGGAACGCAAACAAACCCTCCAGCAGATCCACGACAACTGGCCCAAGGACGACGCCGCCGCCAAGGACGCCTTCGCGAAAGAGCACGGGATCGAATAGATTCAAACGATAAAGGGAAGGGACGCCTCGTCCCTTCGCGGTTTCTAGGTTGACCGAACCGGAACCCGCCCGGCGCTCCTTGCGAAGACTCTCCACGCTTGCAGTCCGCCCGATCCCCCGTGAGACTCCGGCCATGTTCACGCCGAAGTGGAAAAAGGAAGCGCAGCACCTGGTCAAGGGTGCCAAGAAGTTCGTCGATTACAAACGCGACCTGCTCAAGCCCGAGCGCGTGGCCGAGATCGATTCCCGCCGCGCGGATTTGCTGGCGGCAATCAACTCCAAGGACTTGGCGAAGCTCAATGAGGCGTCGAAACAGATCCGCGCGGTCTGTGAGAATTCCCTGCCGAAAGAGCCACCGCTCGGCTGGCTGGAGGAAAACGTGGAGGTGATGTTCGTCGCCATCGTGATCGCGCTCGGCCTCCGCGCCTACTATTTGCAACCGTTCCGGATTCCGACCGGATCGATGCAGCCGACTCTCAACGGCATCATCGGCAAGCCGCTGAAGCGCGACCAATGGCCGAACTTCGCGCAACGGATGATCGAGAAGGCCCTCCGCGGCCGGACTTACGTGTATGTGGTGAATGACCGGGACCGCCACATCGCCATCACGCGCAAGGGCGGGTTGGACATCCAAGACACCCAGTATTTGCATTTCTTCAGCCGCTCCGAGATTCGTTTTTCGGACTCCGCTCCGCTCCAGCTTCCGGCTCCCACCAATCCGTCGTCCGAGATCGGACTCTCGAACGCCATCAATTACGCCGTTAGAAACAACGGGCTCATCCCCAAAGGCATGGTGCTTTGCGAAGGCACCATCGATTCGGGCGACCTCGTGCTGGTGGACAAATTTTCCTATCACTTCCGCAAGCCCGTGCGCGGCGAGGTTTTCGTGTTCAATACCATCGACATCGAAGGCATCCAGAAACGCAGCGGTGAGCAGGGAGCCGGCTCACACTACATCAAGCGCCTGTGCGGCGTGCCGGGTGACACGCTTTCCGTCAAGTCGCCGAATCTTCTCATCGATGGGAAAATCGCCCGGGAATTCGGCATCCAGCGGGTGATCCAGGGCAAGGGCGTCTATCACATCAACCCGACCGGCTACGGCTATGCCAGCGCCAACGAAGCCCCCCACAACGGCAAGAAGCTGCCGCAGTATCTGGCCAAGGAGGGTGCCACCCTGTCACTTGCCGCCACGGCACCTCCCGGCATGCGAGAGTACGCGGCGCTCGGCGACAACACCGGCAACTCGCTGGATTCCCGCTATTGGGGATCGGTGAAGGAATTCAACCTAGTCGGTCCCGCGCTCTTCTCACTGTGGCCGATCACCACCGGGCATTGGGGCTTCATCCATTGATCCCGTGTCGGCCGCGTCGGACATCACCCGCAAGGCGAAGTCGAATCTGGCCTTCGCCCTGAACATCCTGCCCCGCGCACGGCGGGACGACATGGTGGTTTTCTACGCCTTCTGCCGGACGATGGACGATCTGGCGGATGATCCGGGCTTGGCCATGGAGGAGCGTGTTAGGTCGCTGGATGCCTGGGAAAATGGCCTCACCGCCGGCTTCGCAGCGCCGGATGAATTCCAGCGCGAGGTCATTTCCCTGCGCGATCGCCAGCAGATTCCCAACGAGCTGCTGGTCGCGATCATCGACGGCTGCCGGATGGATTTGCAGCCGCAGCGGTTTGAAACGTGGGACGATCTATCAGGCTACATCTGGAAAGTCGCCTGCGCGGTGGGGCTGGTGTCGATCCGAATCTTCGGCTGCACCGATCCCGGCTCGGAGCGCTACGCCGTGGCGCTGGGCCATGCCTTGCAGTTGACCAACATCCTGCGCGACATCGAGGAGGACCTGGCAAACGGCCTGCGGATCTATCTGCCACTCGGGGATCTGGCCCGTTTCCAATACACCGCGCAGGATCTCGTCGGCCGGGTGCGCGACGACCGATTCCTGGCGTTGATGGCCTTCGAGGCCGCGCGGGCGGAGGATTATTTCCACGAAGCCGCCGAAGCGCTTCCGGCCATCGACCGCAGCGCGCTGGTGCCGGCGCGGATCATGGGGGAAATCTACCACCTCCTGCTGGGGAAAATGCGCGCTGACCATTTCCAGGTGTTTGAGAAGCGCTACCGGATCTCGAAGGCCCGCAAGCTGGCGATTCTTTCCAAGCATCTGATTGCGCGATCCTCTTGAGTCGAATAAAGTTCCGTCGAATTACCTCCCAAGCCACCCATGCCCAAACTCGCTCACCCACTCGCCGCAGCATGCCTTGCCGGACTGGTTTCCTGCGTTCCACCGAACCCCCCGCCGCCCCGGTTCCGGCCGAATCCGCCGTATGCCCCGGTGCCGGTGGATCCCAACGGCACACCCTACGACGTCTCGCCGCCGCCCGCTCCCATGCCACAACCGCCGCCGCCGCCCACCGCCACCGGTGGCTATCCGACGGCCACCCGCACGGAGAATCCTGACCAGGTGCTCAGTCCCTATGAACCCTTCAATGTCATCGACGTCGCCGGCTTCGCCTCGGGCAAATTAGTTAGAGATCCTTCGAACCAGAAGATTTTCCGCGTCCCCTAGCAACAGGCGGGGCGATTCCCCTAGCGTCCGTCCATTAGGGAAATCACCACCGGGAGCCGTCGTCACCATTGACGCGATGGGCACGAGAGCGCGTCCTCGCCGACAAGAGCGTGGCCATGCGAGGACCGCCCCTAAACACGCGGTCAAAAACGCGACTCGCCCATTTCCGGGGCTGGGCGTGGGAGTGCAGGGGCATTGTTTGGCTCGTTTGGAAATTCACTTCACCAGCTCCATCAGCTTTCCGTAGCTGTCCGCCACATCGTATTTCACCTGATCCGTGGTGATCTTCGCGAAGAATTTGCGGGCGCATTCGATCTTGGATTCCTCGATCTTGCGGAGGTCCATGCTGGACAGTGAGCCTTTCGTTTCAGCGATGAAAAAGACGTGCTTCACCTTGTCCTGCTTGAAGGCGATGGCCCAATCCGGGTTGTAATTACCCACTGGCGTTGGGATGAAGAAGGTTCTCGGCAGCTTGGCATAAACGACGACCTCTGCGCTAGCGTCGAGGTTGCCGACGAAGGTGCGTTCGTTGGTGGAGTCGGTGAAGACATAGTCGTAGATATGGTGATTCGCTTTGAAGCCTTTGCTGAGATCTTCCTTTTTCTGGCGGGTGAAAATGTCGGTACTATGGATTTCGTCGGTAGGGTCGTAGCTGAGGTGCTCGACGATGACGGTGGCTTTCTGCTCATTGATGAGGCGACCGGCCTTGAGGATGAAATCCTCGGGGTTGCGTTTGTATTGGCCAAAGATCGCGATGTTGATGCCTGATAGAATGCCGGCGATGGTCCGGCGGGTGAGTTGGGTGGACTCGGCGATTTTCCCGATAAGATCGTATTTCACGACCGACGGAACAAAGTTCGTCAGCGTCTCGGTGGTATTCTCGCGGACCACGAAGCCGTCACCGCGCCTGATTTGATCAATAGACGTTTCATCCTGTTGCTCCCCGCGGGTGACGCTGTAGTGGAGCGGCGTGATTTTCAGTTCCTTGTCGAGCGCCTTGATGCTTTTGGCGATCAGCTCGTCAGTCTCGAAATGGACGGTGTAGGCGGCCTTGCGGTTGATCTTCTTCCACAGGTCTTGGAACTCCGTCTTGTCGAAATTCGCATTGAGCGGGTTGTCCTTACCTTTCCGATCATCCTCAATTTCCGGCAACTGGTCGGCGCTGAAGACGCTGTTGATGAGTTCGAAGACTTGTTGTTTGTAGGGCTCCAGCTCGGGAGGAAGAGGTGCGATAACATCATCCCTTTTCGCGATGTGATAGACTTCGGTGATGTGATCCTTGGTGTCGGTGTAGTCGTTCTTGACCAGATAACGCTCGATCAACTTGGCGAGGGGCTGCGTGACGATCAGCTCGCCATCGGTGGTCTTGAGAATTTTACCAACGAAATATTCCTCATTCGCCAGCTTGGGCCGGGAGGAAAGCGTGGCGCTGATGTCCTTTTGCAAACCGGTGACGAAGTCCTTGTAACTCTCGTTCGCCACGACGGTCAGCACGTTGATCTCATGAACAATCGCTGGATCGTCCATGCGATCGCCGTTGGCATTCACGGAAAGGCGCATGCCGCGCCCGACTTCCTGGCGGCGGGAGACGGTGTTGTCGGTGTGCTTGAGGGCGCAAATGACGAAGACGTTTGGATTGTCCCAGCCTTCGCGCAGGGCGGAGTGGGAGAAGATGAAGCGCACCGGTTCATCGAGTGAAAGCAGCCGCTCCTTGTCTTTTAGAATCAGGTCGTAGGCATCCACGTCATCGGCTTCGCCGGCGTTCTCGCCGCGGGCTTTGACGGCAGGGTCCACAAGCCGTTTCGACTTCTTGTCCTGGGAGAAATAACCGTTGTGCGTCTTCGCTGCTTGGATGCCCTTCAGGTAGTGATTGTAGGGCGTGTCTTCGAGTGTCAGCACTTCATTGAGCCGCAGATCGTATTCCTCCTCGAAGATCCGGGCGTATTCGCCGGCTTGTTCCGACTCGGCGGAATATTGACGGTATTTCGCGACCTCATCGATGAAGAACAGGCTTAGCACCTTGATGCCTTGGGAAAACAGAAGCTGCTCTTTCTCGAAGTGGGCCTTGATGGCTTCACGAATCTGGATGCGGCGGAGCGCAGCTTCGTTCACGTCGCCAGTGGCTTCGCCCGAGTGGAGGATGAGTCCGTTGAGAAAACTGATAGTATTGTCGTTCGCGTTGATGTCGGAAACGACAAGCCCCCGGTATTGTTCCAGCCCGTCGGATAGATCGTAAAGGTCATCGCCTTTTTTCAGCAGGCGGTGGACGCGCTTGATACCGTTCGCCTGTTGGATTTCCAACTCTGCTCTGGCTTCCGGCGGCTTGGTGGTGGAGATACGGATGGACTCCAGATAGAGATAGGCGTTGGTCCCAGCGATGCCCTTCACCGTGATGCCGCGCACGGCGATCTTCTTCACCAGCTTCTGGTTGTAGGCGTCGAGCGCATCCAGCCGATAGACCCGGTTATGCTCCGTCTTGTGGGTGGCGGAGTAGCGGAGGATCATCAACGGCTCGAACTCGGCGAGTTTCTCGACGGTGGCCTTGCCTTCCATCTTCTGCGGCTCGTCGAGGATGACGATGGGCCGGTTCTTCCTGATCACGTCGATGGGGCGGCGGGATTGGAAATCATCCAGCTCCAGATAGATCCGTCGCGCATCCTCGCCACGCGCGGCGAAAGCCTGGACGTTGATGATCATCACATTGATCCCGGCATCCGATGAGTAGCTCTCCAGATTGTGGAGCTGCTTCGAGTTATAGATGAAACACCGAGCTTTCTTCCCATATTGCTCCAGAAAATGCTCCGCCATCACCTCGAACGACTTCGCCACGCCTTCACGGATGGCGATACTGGGAACGACGACGATGAACTTGCTCCAGCCATACTGCTTGTGCAGTTCGAACATCGTCTTGATATAGCAATAGGTCTTGCCGGTGCCCGTCTCCATCTCGATGTCGAGGTTGAGCTTGCTCACCGGAGTGACGACGAGCGACGGCGACACCGCCAGGATCTGGCGGCGTTGGACTTCCTGGAGATTCGTTAGGATAGTGGCAGGTGAAATCGCCAGACTGGCATTTGCGAAGCCTTCCGCTTCCGTGCCGGGAAGCGCCACCAAACCACTCGCCGCCTCGCGGCCGGGATCGATGGCATACTTGAATCCACTGACCTTCGGCTGGCCTTGGAAGCAATCCACAATCGCCTGCACGGAGTCCGCTTGATAGGCTTGATGTTTGAATTTGAGTTTCATGAGGCATCCGGATCGAGAACGAGCAACGCATGGGCACCACCCACAACCCACGAGGGATCGATGCGGTGGTCGAAGGTGACGAATTTCCCTCCCCGCTTTACGGCAAGGGCTAGCAGATAGTAGTCCGTGAGGTGCTTCGAGTGAGGCAGGTCTGGGTAATTCGAATCATCACATAAACTCAGATCGTCTGGCCAAAACTGGTGGCCGGGAGTCGATTTCCATTGCTGGATGGTCTTGCGGGCCGCTTGAGTGCTTCCAGATCCCCCGGGAAACCCTGAATTCCCAAAGATACGGACAAACCCATTTTCAGTGATCGGGCAGGTGGCCCAGCCTTCGTCCGAGGCCCGTTTGAAAAACGATTTCGCCGCCGAATGGAACGGGCTGGCGGGATCTGCAAGAAAAAGCAACACATTGACGTCTGCTAGGAAAATCATTAGCCGAGAGGGTTGAGTGCCCGTTCCATATCCTCACGGTCGATTTCTTCCTGAATCGCATCGGCTTGTTCGAGAGTGATTCCGCTACCCCTTCTCTTCAACACCAGCATTCCCAGCTCATTCATTTCGAAAGGACTATCCGCATCGAGCTGCACCGGCGGCGCGATCTCCCTCCGCAGCGCGTGCGTGACCATCGCCTTGAGTGTGATCCGGCGGCGTGCCGCGACGGCCTTCGCTTCAGCAAGGAGATCGTCCGGTAAATCCAATGTGGTTTTCATGACATGGTCACTCTACAGGAATATGGGTGCTTGGCAAGCTCCCGCTCGACGTTCCCAGTGGTAAGATCTGGAGTGTGAAGTTTGGGTTTTGTTATAAAAACGGATTGAGCACAGTCACTCCGCCGTAATCCTGCCCGTGGTTCAGGTCTTCGGAATAGATCGTATGGCACCCGAGTTCGAGGGCGGCGGCGATCATGGCGGCATCCCAATAACGAATTCCAAAGCGGGTTTTGATGTCGAAGGCACGACGGGCCAGGGCCACGGACGTCTCGACAAGCGGATAGCCGATCATGTGCTGGATCATGTCTGAAATTTCCGCATGGGTGAGGCCCAATTGTGTCTTGCTGAGCGTCACATCCATGAATTCCTGCAAAATCTGGACGGAAAGGCAAAATTCAGACTCGGTCAGCAAACGCTGGGCGATTTCCCGCTTGGCGCGATCCGCAGGTGCCGCCGAAACGACGTAGATGAAAATATTCGTATCGAAAAAGACCATCAGTCCCATTTCCCTTGTTGGCGATCATAGATCTCATCCCGATTCAAGGGGCCGATGGATTCGGTGTTTTTTCCCCGTGATAGCGAAGCAATCAGGGCGGCGGCCCGTACCCTGCGCTCGACTTCTGGATCTCCGACAGGCTGGCGGATGGCGTGTTCCAAGCCCTGAATGACCAGCTCTTTCAGCGTGATTTTTCGCTGAACCGCAATGGTTTTCGCCCGGTGAAGGATGTGCTCAGGGAAATCAATGGTCGTCTTCATTGGCAAGCAATACAGCGATACGGGGATGTTGTCGAAGGAAATTACGGCTTTCTTCCACCCAAAAGACCGTGAACTCCTCCCCCGTGTCCTTCCCCTTCATCATTCATCATTTGCCAAGCAGGAGCAGGTCGAGGCCATGGGACTCGAAATTCAGGAAATCCTTGTCCAAGGTGACCATCCGCAATCCGCCCGTGATGGCGAATGCCGCCAAATAGGCATCCATCCACCGCTTGGGAGAAGCTGCATCGCCATCCGCCAATTGTCGCCAGACAAAGTCCAGCCCATGGGGTTCCGACTCAAAGCCCGTGGCCTCGTCCGCCATCAATTGGTCGAGCGCGACCCATGCCGCCCGGTTGGTCAAGGGCACGAAATCCGGCGCGATTTTCTGGGTCAGCAGCCGCAGGAAGGAAATCCGGGTGGCCCGGCAGAACAGGGCGGTGTCCGCTCCGGTCAAAGCCTCAAACCAAGTTGCCGCCAAGCCATGATGGACGTGCTGCTCCACCGCAAGAGCGAGAAACACATTGCTGTCGCAGAGGTGCTTCATCCGTTATGGCCTCCTTCTGCCGCTTCCATTTCAAGCTCCAACAGACGCTCGCCGCTGAGATCGAAGGGCTTGGCTCCGCCCGGTGCCGGAATGATCGGCAGCTTCACCCGATGGCGGATGCCCGGCGCGGGAGAGGGAGCCGCCATGCCCCGGCGAAACACCTCTTCCGCCACTTCACGCAGCTTGCGCCCTTCCCGCACCGCGCGGAATTTCATTTCCCGAACCAAATCCTCCGGCAAATCAATCGTTGTTTTCATGAATCCAGCTTTCCAGCTTTCCAGCTTCGCGTCAAACATTCCTTTCATTCTCACAACGACTTCAATTCCGTCCCCGGACTCAGGAGTTTGAAAATCTGTTCGATGTTGATCTTCATGCTGTCATCGCCGAAGCCGCTGTCCCGGAAGACGGCGCGCAGCGGCTTGCGCCGGGCAAGTGACTTGACGAGTTCCTCGCTGATCTGCGGATCGAAACACGCGGCGAGCGCATCGCCATCGACGAAGAAGACCTTCTTCTTGGCGATGGTCTCCTCGGCGATGGGCAGCGTGAGATCGACACCCCAATCCACCAGCACTTGAAACAGCAGGTCTTCCGGCGTGCGGTCGTCCTTGATGTTGTCGGTGTGAAGCTCCAGTTGGTCCTGCTTCACGTCTTCCGGCGCGTAATACACGTCCTTCATGTTAGATTCGTCGATCTTGAGGACGCGGAAGCCGATGTCGGGGGGGGAATGCGGAACGGGGATGTCGGAACTCGGAGTGAGAAGATCGCCTTGCGCGGGTTTTTCCTTGGCCTGCTTCGCCTGCCACTCCGAAAGAATCTTCTTCCCTGCGCGGCGGATGCGCTCCTTGCCGATCTCGGCGATGGTTTTGTAACCGGCCTTGAAGGCCTCGCTCTTGGCGTCACAAGGTTCGGGAAGCTGGACCATGATGTGGCGGCGCTTGCCGCCGTCCTCAGCGTTGAGCTGCATCACCGCGTGGGCCGTGGTGGCGGAGCCGGAGAAGAAGTCGAGGATGATCGAATTTTTGTATGTCGAATGCTCAAGACATTCAATCAGCAGACCTATTGGCTTCGGAGTATCGAAAGCTTTCACATCGAACAACTTCTTCACCTCAAGCGATCCCGCTTCATTAGAAAACTTTGATCCACTCCAAAAGGACTTTGGCTTCACTCGTCTCAAGCCACTTTCGTTCTCGGCGTAATCAATTTGAAAAATATCGAGCCGCTTTTCAGGACCAACAGTCCTGCATGCCAGTTCGGATATTCGCTCTTTTGACGTTTCCCTTCCCCAACGCCAACGACCCGGTTCGCCACTCGAAAGAAACGGTAAAACAATCTCTGAGTAACCCGACTTTTTATCCAAAGATATGCCTAGACTCTCCGGGTTGACGAAAAATGGATAGTTCATCAGAGGCCGATCCTCTTTCCGTGAGCTGTCGCCCCTTTTGCGGAGTCCTTGCAATCTGAAACGGCGGCCATTTGTATCCTTTTCTGGATAATCGCTCAGGTATTCTTCGGGCATCGGCAGGCCCAAGCTGGTGAATTGGTTGCGCTGAAATGCGACGAGGTAATTATGCGCCGTCGCATAATGCTTGTCATCGCTCCTCCCCTTCAAATTGCTTATAACAGCAATTGTTCCAATGTGGTTCTCTGCACCGAACACTTCGGTGCAACACTTTAGCAAATTATCGATTTCATTGTCATCAATCGAAATAAATACGACTCCGTCATCAGCTAAAAGATTCCTCGCCAACTTCAACCTCGGGTAGATTATTGACAGCCAATCGGAGTGGAACCGGCCGTTACTCGTCGTGTTCTGCTTCCACCGCTCCTCATCCATCATCCGATTCCCCTCATCGTCCTTTTGGCCCGCGCCGCGTTGGTAGGCTTCCTTTTCAGCCGTGAAGTCGTCCTCGTAGATGAAGTCGTTGCCGGTGTTGTAGGGTGGGTCGATATAGATCATCTTCACCTTCCCGAGGTAGGTTTCCTGGAGGAGTTTGAGGGCGTCGAGGTTGTCGCCCTCGATGTAGAGATTTTTGGTGGTCTCGAAATCCACCGATTCCTCGCGGCACGGTCGCAGGGTCAGGGCGACGGGGGTGTTGGCGAGGGCGAGCGCCTCGCGCTTGCCGGGCCAGTCGAGGCGGTAGCGTTCCTGCGGGCCTTCGACGAGGTCGGCGGAGAGTTCCTGTTTCAGCAGATCGAAGTCGATGGCGCGTTTGAGTTTCCCCGTTTCATCCGTCGATTCGGTGACGCAGTTCGGGAACAGCGCGGCGATGCGTTCGACGTTCGCGGCAGTAAGGTCCGGGGTGTGGAGTTTGAGTTTTGTCATGGCTGGGATTCTTGATTTGGGGAGCACACGCGCCCTCGCGTGTTCCGGGTCGCGCCCTCGCGGCCCGGAGGCGTGGATGGTGGGGAAAGCTCTGGTGATCCATCCACGCATGTCCCCGGCGAGGGCGCCGGGGACAGCACGCGAGGGCGCGTGCGCTCCCCTTTCAGATCAAGGATCTGCTGCTGGAGAGAGCGCAGCGCGGCGTTCAATTCCACCTTCCTGTTGAACTGGCGTTCTTTGGTTAGGCGGCTTTCAAGCTGCCGGGCTTCGCGTTGTTTGGCCTCGATGGAGAGGTGACGGGCAACTTGCTCACGCAGCGTTTCCCCCGGAAGCGATGCCAGCGGGATGTGGCGGCGGATGAGTTGGTCGTAGAGCGCCGCCAGATCGAGGGCGACGGGAAGCGGCGGGCGCTCGGAGGTGGCCGATTGCCAGGGGAGGACGAAGGATGCCTCCATCACCCATTGGCTGGCATCGGCATCGCTGGGGCGCTTGTAAGAGGCGGCGAAGCGGATGCGGTCGGCGTGGGTGAGCTGGAAGAGGATGGGAAACGGGATTGCCTTGTCGATGGCGCGGAGCAGAACGGCCTCGCAGTCGTCGGATTTCAACGCGATCTCGAAAACCTGGATTTCGGTGATGCCGCGGCGGGCGGGAAGTTTGAGGGTTTCCGGGGAGAGCTTGTTTTTCCACACGATCTCGCCGATGCGGGAGACGAAGAGTTCCTTCACGGCCCGGCCCGGTTTGGCATGCGCGTAGATCTTGCTCTTGGGGAGCACGCGGTTGAACAGGGTTTGGGGCGGGTAGGAGAACATTTTTACATGGACTGCGGCAGCCTGCTGCCGCTTTGAACTCCGCAGCCTGCTGCGGAGAGTGAATGAGAAGTGAACGAAGAGCCTTCGGGCTTTTCTTCGGCGGAGCCTTGGCCTCCGGGCCAGCAGGCTGGCTCCGGGAAAGCGGCAGCAGGCTGCCGCAGTCCAAGGGGGGGAACCTCCTGGACGACGAGGAAGGCGATGAGTTCGAAGTCCTCGATGCCGGTGATGGTGTTGAGCAATGCGCTGGTGCGGCCGCCGGTGAAGAGGCTGTCGATGTCCTTCTCTTCCTTGATCGCGATCATCGAGCGGATGGCGGTGTTGAGGAGATTGGAATAGGTTTCCATTTTCCTGCCGTCTTTCGTGATCCTGTTGAATGGCTGATAGGCTTCGGGAATTGCTTCGCCGCGTTCCTTGCAGGCGGCGCGGACGAGATCTAGCAGGCGCTTCGGTTCGGTGTGGTTGACGAGGATTTCTCCGTCCTGCGCGACATAAACGAGGTAGTAGGGATGGAGGCGGTTCTGCTGGTTGATGTTCACGCCGTCATTGCGGTTTCGCAGAGCGAAAATGGCTCCGGGCGGTAGGCCGCGCTCGGGAGCAGCGGGGACGACGGCGTGCATGCCGTTGGGGAAATTCGATAGATCGCCGTGGGCCTTCACATGATTGAGGAGGTCCATCCGGAAATCATTGAGGCCGAGATCGGTGATGGAGATGCCGGTTTTCACGTCCTCCAGATCGATGACTTCGTCCTGAAGCCGGCGGAGTTGTTCCCGGCGGTAGGAGACGTCGTTGGATTTCGAGTCGAGCGGGTTGTCGTCGCCACTGGCGGTGACGTCGGCGATGATCATGCGGTTTTCGACGCGCTCCTTGAGATTGATGTATTCGTCGAGCGTGATGTCCGGCCAGTAGTTGACGAGCTGGATGGATTTGTTCCGCGAGCCGATGCGGTCGATGCGCCCGAAACGCTGGATGATTCTAACTGGATTCCAATGGATGTCGTAATTGATCAGGTAATCGCAGTCCTGGAGGTTCTGGCCTTCCGAGATGCAATCGGTGCCTATCAGGATATCGATCTCGCCAGTTTCCTTCGGCAGGATGGCGGCTTTCTCCTTGGAGCGCGGCGAGAAGAGTGTGAGCAGGGATTGGAAATCGTAGCTCTTCGGCAAAGTGGATTTCGGGCTGTTGGAGCCGGTGACTTTGCCAGAGTGCAGGTTCTGGTTTTCCAGAAAATACGGTGCGAGGTGCTCGTAGAGATAATCCGCGGTGTCGGCGAAGGCGGTGAAGATGAGGACTTTTTTGTTCCCCGGATTGATGGGCGAGGCGAGCTTGCTGAGGATGGTGGTTTTCAGGTGCTGGAGCTTAGCGTCATCGGACGGAGTGACTTTCCGCATTTCATCGAGCAGGCTGCAGATGATCGTTAGATCGCCTTCAAGTTCCTGCTTCCAGCGCGGGAGATCCATGTCGGAAAGGCTGATCTGGACTTTTGAGCCGATGGTGTCGCTGTCGGGCACGGGGATGTCATCATCCTCGTCGGGTTCGTATTCCGCGAATGCCGGAGCGACATCAGCGAAGGTGGCGTCGCGGCCGGTCTTCTGATAGGCGGCGATTTTCGCAAGGGTGCGCTGATGGTTTCCTTCGAGGCTCTCAAGCGTGAGCCGGAAGGAATGCACGGAGCTTTCGAGGCGCTTGAGGAGATTGACGGTCATCAGCGCCTGGATGCCCTCCTCGCGGCCGATCTGGCTGAGGTTGCGGGTGTGGCCATCGCCATCGGGATCGTAGAGGTCCTGATATTTGGATAGACGGCTCGGATGGACGTAGGCCAGCGGCGCATAGACGGCGAGCGTCAGGGCGCTGAGGCGGTTGAAGATTTCATTGAAACCGATGACATCCTTGCGCTGGGTGAGCTGGCAGTGGAAGGAGAGCGGCTTGAGGCGCTCCGGGAACTCGCCGATGTCCTTGGTGTCGTAGAAGGTCTGGATGTGGCGGCGCGAACGGGCGATGGTGACGCTGTCCAGCAGTTCGAAGAAATCGAAGTCGAGCGCGTTGAGGATGGCAGTGGCGGTGCGCTCCTGGGGCGGCAGGGTGGACCACGCATTGAAGGCTGTCTGGGCGCGGCGGAAGATTTCGTCGATGTTTTTTTCCGAACGGAGCTTCGACTGGAGCTGGTCCGGTTCGCCTTCGTAGGCGAGGGCGAGCTGGTTGCGGAGATCGGTGAAGCGGTTGTTCACCGGAGTCGCGGAAAGCATGAGAACTTTCGTTTTCACGCCCGCTCTAACGACCTTGTTCATCAGCCGCGCGTAACGCGATTCGCGTTCTTCCTCGCCGGGGTTGTTGTTGCGGAAGTTGTGCGACTCATCGATGACGACGAGGTCGTAGTTTCCCCAGTTCACGCGGTTGAGCGGCATGCCGAGCGACTGGCCGCGGGTGCGGAGGAGGTCAGTGTGGCAGAGGACGTCGTAGTTGAAGCGGTCCTTGGCGAAGAGATTGGTAACGAGGTTGCGGTTGTAGTTGAGCCAGTTGTCCGCGAGTTTTTTCGGGCAGAGGACGAGCACCGAGCGGTTGCGCAACTCGTAGTATTTGACGACAGCGAGGGCGGTGAAAGTTTTGCCGAGGCCCACGCTGTCGGCGAGGATGCAGCCGTTGTAGGTTTCCAGCTTGTTGATGATGCCGGTGGCGGCATCGCGCTGGAAGTTGAAGAGCTTCTGCCAGATAAGGCTGTCCTGATAACCGGTGAGGTCGTTGGGCAGGACGTCTTCGGAAATGTCTTCGAGGAATTCGCTGAAGATATTGTAGAGCATCAGGAAATAGATCCGTTGCGGCGAATTTTCCTGATAGACGGAAGCGATGTGGTCGCAGAGACGGTCGGTGACGTCTTCGAGTTTTTCCGGGTCGTTCC
>JANMJJ010000041.1:0-6866 GCA_031371325.1 Akkermansiaceae bacterium
AACGGCTCGAATTTCGTGATCCTGGAAGGAATCAAGCCCGGCGAACGCGTGATCGTGGAAGGCTTGCAGAAAGCCCGTGAAGGTGCTCCGGTGAACGCCATGAACGCCGCGCAGATCTCCGCCATGAAGCCCGCCCCCGCCGCCGCGGAGAAACCCGCCAAGCACTAACACGTCATGGCTGAATTCTTCATCCGCCGGCCGATCGTGGCGATGGTCATCTCGATCGTCACCTGCATCGTCGGCCTCATCTCTCTATCAAGACTGCCGATTTCGGAATACCCGAACGTCAGTCCGACGCTGATCCAGGCGACCACCACTTACCGCGGTGCCGCCGCAGAAGCGGTCATGGAATCCGTCGCCACGCCCATCGAGTCCAAGGTCAACGGCGTGGACAAGCTGCTTTACATCCAGTCCTACAACACCAACGACGGCAAGATGACGCTCAACGTCACCTTCGACGTCGGCACCGACGTGGACATCATGCAGGTCAACGCGCAGAACCGCGTGGGCCAGGCGGAAGCCCAGCTCCCGGACGCGGTGAAACGCGAGGGCGTCGTCGTCAACCGCTCGTCGCCCGACATCCTGTTAGCCATCGGCCTGTCTTCGCCTAACGGCACCTATGACGGCGTGTTCCTCGGCAACTACGCCGATATCAACTTGGTCGATCGAATCAAGCGCGTGCCCGGTGTGGGCGACGTGAAAAACTTCACCGCGCAGGATTACTCGATGCGCGTCTGGCTCAATCCCGAGAAACTCGCGATGCTCGGCGTCACGCCGCAGGACGTTTCCAACGCGATCAAGGAGCAGAACGCCCAATCGCCCGCCGGCACCATCGGCGCGGAACCCGCACCCAAGGGCCAGGAAAGCCAGTTCAACATCCGCGCCCAAGGCCTGCTCAAGGATCCCAAGGAGTTCGCGGAAATCATCGTCCGCGCTAACAGCGATGGCTCACAGGTGAAAATCAAGGACGTCGGCCGCGTCGATCTCGGCGCGCAAACCTACGCGATCCGCGCTCGCATGGACAAGGCCCCGGCCGGTGCGCTCGGCGTCTATCTGGCACCCGGTGCCAACGCCATCGAGACGGCGAAGAACGTGAAAAAAATCCTGGACGAAGCCGCGCTGCGGTTCCCGCCTGACATGAAATACGGCATCACGCTCGATTCCACGCTGCCGATCACCGCTTCGATGGAGGCGATCGTCCACACCTTGTTCGAGGCGATCATCCTCGTCCTCATCGTCGTTTACATCTTCCTGCAAAGCTTCCGCGCCACGATCATCCCGATGCTAACCGTTCCGGTCGCGCTGCTCGGCGTGTTCATCGCGTTCCCGATGTTAGGCTTCACCGTCAACACCCTCACCATGTTCGGCCTGGTGCTCGCCATCGGCATCGTGGTGGATGATGCCATCGTCGTCGTCGAGGCCGTGCAGCATCACATCGAGCATGGCATGTCTCCGGTCGATGCCACGCGCAAGGCGATGCAGGAAGTGTCCGGGCCGGTGGTCGCCATCGCGCTCATTCTCTGCGCGGTGTTCGTGCCCGTCGCCTTCATGGGCGGGGTGACCGGCCGGCTCTATCAGCAGTTCGCCATCACCATCGCGGTATCCGTCATCTTCTCCGCGATCAACGCCCTGACGCTCAGCCCGGCGCTTTCCGCCATGCTGCTGCGCAAGCCGACTCCGGGCAAAGGCCCGATCGCCTGGTTCTTCAAGAAATTCAACCAGTTCTTCGACTGGGTCACCCGTGTCTATGGCTCCATCGTCGGCGGCCTCACGCGCAAGGCGACGTTCTCGATGCTGTTGCTCGTCATCGTCTGCGGCGGCATCTGGCTGCTAGGGAAATTCGTTCCCGGCGGATTCATCCCGGACGAGGACAAGGGCTATCTGTTTGTGGCTGTCGAGCTGCCGGAAGGCGCTTCCTTGCAGCGCTCGGATGAAATGCTCAAGCAGGTCGAGGAAATCGTCGTCAACACCCACGGCGTGCGCTCGTCGCTCGCCATTTCCGGCATGAGCATTCTCAACTCGCTCAACTTCCCGAACTCCGCGCTGATGTTCATCGGCCTCGAAGACTGGGAAGAGCGCAAGTCGCCCGAGTTGCACGCCAAGGAAATCGTCGCGAAATGGAACAAGCAGTTCGCCGCCATTCCCGGTGCCCGCGTGTTCGCCTTCGGCCCGCCGCCGCTGCCCGGTTATGGCAACGTTTCCGGTTTCACCATGCAGTTGCAGGAGCGCTCCGGCGGCACTGTCGATCAACTCGCCGGTTATGCCAACCAGATCATTGCCGCCGCCGCCAAACGCCCGGAACTCGGCCGCGTGAGCACCACCTTCCAGCCGTCCACGCCGCAAGTGAAGGTCGAACTCGACCGCGAAAAAGCCCGCACCCTCGGGGTGCCGGTGGACAGCGTTTTCCAAACCCTGCAGGCCTACCTGAGCGGACTTTATGTGAACGACTTCGTCAAATTCGGCCGCGTTTATAAAGTCTTCCTGCAAGCCGAGCCCGAATACACCAGCAAGCCCGACGACATCGGCAAGTTCTTTGTTAGAAACAACGCCGGTGGCATGGTCCCGCTCAGCACGCTGGTGACCGTGGGCAAGATGTCCGGACCTAACTTCGCCACCCGTTTCAACCTCTATCTATCCGCCGAGATGATGGGCGCGCCCGCTCCCGGCTACAGCTCGGCGCAGGCGATGAAGGCGATGGAGGAAATCATGGCCACCATGCCGCCCAACGTCGGCTACGAATGGTCCGGCCTCACGCTCCAGGAAAAGAAATCCGAAGGCCAGGCCGGCATGATCTTCGGCATGGCCATCATCTTCGTGTTCCTGCTGTTAGCCGCGCAGTATGAAAGCTGGTCGCTGCCCTTCGCCGTGCTGCTCTCCGTGCCCACCGTCATTCTCGGCACCATGATCGGCCTGCTGCTCAACAAATACGAAATGAACGTCTATGCCCAGGTCGGCCTCGTCATGCTCATCGGTCTCGCCGCGAAGAATGCCATTCTCATCATCGAGTTCGCCAAAATGAAACGCGACGAGGGCGTGCCCACGTTGGAAGCCGCTCTTGAAGGCGCGAAACTCCGCCTCCGCCCGATCCTCATGACTTCCTTCGCTTTCATCCTCGGCTGCGTGCCGCTGATGTTGGCCAAAGGCTCCGGTGCCGCCTCGCGCGCCACCATGGGCACTGGCGTGGTTTATGGCATGACCATCTCCACCATCATCGGCCTGTTCCTGATTCCCGTCTGTTATGTCTTCGTGCAGAAGTTTTCCGACAAGAAGAAAAAGGACGAGCCGGAACCCGCGCCCGCGGAACATCACTGAGCGGGTTGGGGAATATTGTTCGTAGTCCCGCCTTCAGGCGGTCTTAAGATTCCGCCTCAAGGCGGGACTACTTACGAAGAGAATGTATCAATCATCGTCCCAACCTTTTCCATAGTCCAAGATCGGGTGGCCTTTCCAGATGTGGATGGCCTCGTCCCGTCCCACTTTTTCGATGAAATCAGCGGCACTTGAAAACGGCCAGTCAGTCCAATGGTTCACATAGCCATGCTTCACCGGATTATGATGGATGTAATTCACCGTTGCCCAGAAGTGATTGTCACCACGCATGGCCCGGTCAGTTGCGGAATGCCACACTTGGCGACCGCGTTGGGACTCCTCGCCGTTCCAGAGAAACGAGGTTCGTCCGTGGAGCTGCCCGAGGCTCTGGATGACGGATTTCAGATCCGGACAGCGAACGAGGACGTGATAATGATTGGGAAGGACGCACCAGGCGGCGGGTGATTCGGGCAGTGTTTCTAGCAGAGCTTCTGAAAACGAAACCATGCGGGCAGGGCTGTGTCCGATGTACGGACGGTGCTCGAAACAAGCGGCGGTGAGGTGATAGAAAATGTTCCCTTGCTGATAGTGGGGCGGGCGATGCCAAGGACGCTTGAGGAGTTGGCGGTATTCCAAAACTTCCGCGCGCTTTTCAGGGGTGAGCTTGCGCCAGAGGTATGACATGGGACCGGGTTGGTTTCTTGGTTCGTAGTCCCGCCTTCAGGCGGATCTTGATGGAATGAAGACCGCCTCAAGGCGGGACTACGTGCGAAAGACTATTTCGTCGTGAACACCCGCGACGCGGAGAGCGCGAAGTTTTCCGGATCGTACATCGACTCGACCTTGGCGGGCGGGGCGGTGGCTTGGCCGGCGAGGGTGCAGCGGGCGAGATAGGTGAGGGTGTAGGTACCCTTGCGCCAGACTTCATCGAGGAAGAACGAGGCGCGGTCGCTGCGGAGTTCGGAGTGGCTGACTTGCCAATCGTTCTCGCTGGTGTTGATGCCGGCGGCGGCGCGTTGTGATTTGAAGTCGGTGTTGACGGTCTCAAAAACGGAGGGCAGGGGATCTTCGATGACGAGATAGCGGGTGCGGTCATTGGGCAGGGTGACCCGCAGCGAGACGCGGATGAGATCGCCGACCTGGGGCTCGGTTAGGATGGTGGCGGAGCCGTCGGCGTTGATGCGTTCGTAGATGCGGTCGATGGAGAGGCCGTTGTTAGCGACTGGTTGGATCGGCGCGATCTGTGGCTTGGCGGCGAGGTTCATGCGGACGCAGGCGCGATGGTCGGCAGTGAGGGCGAGCTTGAGATCGGGTGTTAGTTTGAAGGAGCGGATGGCGGTGGGCTGTTCGCCGGAGAGGGTGATCGTCTCGGTGCCGGCGGCGGTTTCGAACGCGAGGGAAACCGGGGCATCGCTGAGTTTCTGATGGCTGGCATATTCGGCCATGGCCATGAGGCTCCAGCCGTTGACCCAGGTGGTTTGCCATTGGCCGTAGGGATTGCGGTCGTGGAGCATGCGGTCGAGGGCTTTCGTGGGTTCGGGGCCGTCGGGGTCGATGGCGAGCCAGGCGATGAGGTTGTAAGCTTCATCGGCGGACCATGGCATCCAATCGTCGCTCTTGAGCTTGAAGGGGACCTTGGATTTGAGGATGGATTTGGCGACTGCTAGATTGGCCTCGTTGTCTTCCTCCTCGGCGGTGATGGCGGTGGCAAGCAGGCAGCGGGCGCTGGGTGTTAGCTCGGCGATGCGATCCACGAGCAGGTTCCGATACGCAACCTGCGGCGATCCTGCCAGAGCTAGAACGAACAAGGAACGGGCGTGGTTTTCCAAGGCGGAGGCGGACTTTTCCCCGGCGATGCCGCGCAGGCTTTCGATGAGGTTTTTGGTGAGCGACTTGATGGCGGAATCCGGGACGGTCGCGCCTTTCTCGGCGGCCATGATCAGGCCCAGGCCGGCGTAGGGCGTGGCCCATGGCACGGATTCCTTGCCGCCGGGCCAGTAGGCGAACGAGCCGTCGGGGAGTTGCATGGAGAGCAAGCGGTCGGCTCCGGTCTGGATCGCGGCGGCGACTTTAGCTCCGTCCATTTTCGCGAAGCGGGGAATGATCGGGCTCAAGTCTTCAACCGCGAACCATGGCATTAGCGACGAGGTGGTCTGCTCGACGCAGCCATACGGATAGTGGAGCAAGAAATCGACGGAACCGGCGGCATCTATCAGCGGGGAGCGCGAGAACTCGAGGTCGATCTCGCCACTGCCGTCTAGCAGTCTGTTGTCGAGTTGGTCGCGGAGGTTTTGTTTCGCGCCGGGCTTGGTGAGGCTGACGAGCTTGGTCTGGCGGAGCAGCGGCATCGGGTATTGGACGGGGAAGCGGGCCTCGACGGCGTCGGATAGATCGTGCTTGAGTGCGGTAGTTAGATTTCCGTTGCCGAGTGAAACCGGAGTTGCGTTGAAGGTGAGAACCGCTACACCGGTGTTGTCGGCACGGGTCGGAAAGATGACGGTGGTGGATGCGCCGGGAGCGAGCGTGACGGTCTCGGTGTTGGTGCCGAGAGGAGTGGCGCAGGGAGTCTGCGGGCCGCTCACGGTGCTGAATTTGATTTCCCAGGTGCCGGTGAAGTTAGACGCGTTCTGGACGAGGACTTGCGCGTTGAAGATATCGGACTGGTTGGCGAAGCGCGGGGTTTTCGGTTCGAGCATCAGGTCTTTTTTCACGACGATGGACGACTCGAGATGACCAAAACGCGCGGCGTCCTGATGGGCGATGGCGATCAAACGATAGCGGGTGAGCGTGTCCGGAAACTTGAAGCGATGGGTGAATTTCCCGTTGGCATCGGTGACCAGCGCGGGAGCCCAGGTGGCGCAGGGATCGAAGTTTTTCCGGAGGAGATCGGCGAGTTTGCTCATGTCGCCGCCGCCGCCGATGAAGAAGCCCTTGTTGCTGAAATACTGCTGTTCCGGGTCTTCGGAGATGAAGGTCGCGAAGGAGGTGCCGGTGTCCACGTCGAGGTTGCGGGGCTTGTAGAAGTAATCCATGGGCCTCGGGGTTTCGTAGCCCATGACGGCGAGCGTGCCTTCGTCTTCGGCGTAAAGCGTGACCTCGGCTCCGGCGGCGGGCTGGCCGTTGGCGAGGGTGACGGTGCCGGTTAGGGTGGTCTCGTCGCCGGGGCGGCAAGTGGGCGGGGCATCGAGGCTAACAGCGAGTTTGTCGCGGAGGTTTTCCACGATGAGTTCGCAGTAGCCGAGGCGGAGCTGGGGTTCCTTGTGCTCGCGGGCGGACTCCTTGGCACCCTTGATGATGAGGATGGAAACAAAAGCATTGGGCGCGTCATCGGCGGTGAGGGGGATTTCAATAACGGGCTTGTCGGCCTTTAGGGGGACGAGGAACGAGCGCAGGACTTTTTCGCGCTCCACGGTGACGAGCGCGGTGCCTTCGATGGGCGATAGAACGAGGACGCGGGCGGTCTCGCCGGGCTTGTAGGATTTTTTCTCGGCGACGAGTTTCACGCGCAGGTCGTCTTCGTAGAGCCATGGAAATTCGTCGGTGCCATAGACATTGAA
>JANMJJ010000055.1:0-62627 GCA_031371325.1 Akkermansiaceae bacterium
CGAGTGCCATGATGGGTAGATTTAAAGGGTTGAAGTCAGGCGACGGCTACGGTGGGTTTCAGATTGAAAACCTCACGCGCGTCGGCGATCGAGCCTTGGATGGCGGCGGCGGCGACCATCACCGGCGACATCAGAATGGTGCGGCCGGTGGACGAGCCTTGGCGGCCTTTGAAGTTGCGGTTAGAGGACGACGCGCAAAGTTGGTCGCCTATCAGTTTGTCCGGGTTCATCGCGAGGCACATGGAGCAGCCTGCGGCACGCCATTCGAAGCCGGCAGCGCGGAAGATTTCCGGGAGGCCTTCTTGCTCGCACTGGATGGCGACGATCTGCGAGCCAGGTACGACGAGCGCTTGCACTCCGGCTGCGACGCGGTGGCCTTGGATGTATTTCGCGACCTCGCGGAAGTCAGAGATCCGGCCATTGGTGCAGGAGCCGATGAAGGCAACGTCGATTTTAACGCCCTTGATCGGGGTGCCGGCACCGAGTTTCATGTAGGCCAACGCTTCCTCAATCGACGCCTTTTCAAGCGGGGTGGCGGCCTTGGCCGGGTCCGGGATGTTTTCGGAAATGGAAATCCCGTGGTCCGGGGAGATGCCCCAGGTGACGGTCGGCTCGATGTCAGCGGCATTGATGCGGACGATGTCGTCAAACACTGCATCCGCATCCGAAGCAAACGAAAGCCAGCGGGCGGCGGTGGCGGTGAAGTCGCTCATATCGACGTACGGACGGCCATGAAGATAGGCGACGGTCTTGGCGTCGGGATTGACGTAGCCGCAGCGGGCTCCGCCTTCGATCGACATGTTGCAGACGGTCATCCGCTCTTCCATCGACATCCGGTCGAAGACGTCGCCGGCATATTCATAAGCGTAACCGATGCCGCCCTTGGCACCTAGCAGACGGATGATGTGGAGGATGACGTCCTTGGCATAAACTCCGGGAGCGAGGTCGCCAGTCACTTCGATGCGGCGCACCTTGAGCTCTTCCAAGGCGAGCGTTTGGGTGGCAAGCACGTCGCGGACCTGGGTCGTGCCGATGCCGAAGGCGATCGCGCCGAACGCGCCGTGGGTCGCGGTGTGCGAGTCGCCGCAAGCGATGGTGGTGCCGGGCTGGGTGATGCCTTGCTCGGGGCCGACGACGTGGACGATGCCTTGCTTGCCGGATGCGAGGTCGAAATAGGTGACGCCGAAGTCATCGGCATTGGTGCGGAGCGCCTGCATCATTTCCGCGGCGAGCGGGTCTTGTGGAGCATCCTGATTGATCGTCGGCACGATGTGATCGACCGTGGCGAAGGTGCGTTGGGGAAATTTCACCTTCAACCCGAGATCGCGGAGCATGCCGAAGGCTTGCGGCGAGGTGACCTCGTGGATGAGGTGAGTGCCGATGAAGAGTTGCGTGCGGCCATCGGCGATGGTGCCGACGGTGTGCGCGTCCCAGACTTTTTGGAAGAGGCTTTTTCCCATGGTTGGTTAGATTCCGCCGTGGTTGGCGGCGGGTGGGGAAACTGGCCAAGGACTTTCACAATGTCAAAGCCACATGCAAAACCCGCAGCGAAAGCGGGCGCGGTCGCCGCTTGGAATCAGCTCAGCTCAGCTCAGCTCGATGACCAGCCCGGTGACGATTCCGGAGAGGACAAGCACGCCAACGATGATTCCTACAATCTTCAGCCAATTCCTCGGCTTCCGGACCTTGGCGGTTGTTCCTTCGACCCAATCGTCCCAAGATCGTTGCGTATGGCCACCGGCGCGATGGTAATGGCGCAAGTTCCCATTGAATTTGGAAGTCTCGTCTGAAGAATGGGGGGGTTTCATATCAACTGATGAAAAATCGAATGACAGACAACCGCCGCGTTAGAAAGATCTTTTCTTTGGGAGCGGTCATTTATAGGGAGACGAACCCAAAGAAAAGCGCCTCCCGGAGTCCGGAAGGACGCGTGATCATTTTCGCCGGAGGAAAACGGGAGGCCGCGAATTACTTCGAGTAATGCACTTCGTGAGTGGCGGTCGTTTCGATTTCCTTGAACTGGGGAAGCGGACGCAGTCCGGGTGCTTTGGCTTCACCGGTGCAGCACATGCAGGAAACGGACAGAAGGGCAAAAACGGATGCAATGAGGGCGGTAAGAATACGGATCATGGGAACTGAGGCGGAAGGTAATTGGGAGAGAACTTGAGAATCCCGGCAATGACTCATGCCGGGCGGGGTGGGAAATCACTTGGAAGGAGCCACATAGGCAGGATGGCTGGGAGCGGGAGCGCTCGGACAGCAAGAAGCGGCGAAAAGAGCGGCAGCGGCGGCAAGGAAGGCAAGTTTCATGGTTTGAATGAGTTAGTTTTTTGGTGGGTCCCCGGCATGAAACGCACGCCGGTTAGTCGCGAGATTAGCGGGGGAGATCATCCCTGCAAGGCAAAAGACCAACCTTGGCGGGCGTAAATGACTCCTGCGAAAGTGCGGCCTTCCCGCTGGCGGAGTTCGGCCAGGAAATCATCGTCCTGACGGAAAAGGATTCTCCCCACGTCTCCGGCACGGTCGAGAAGGCGATTTCCCCTAACCCAGAGAGGGCGACGAAAAAACACTCTATGAACTCCACCCGAACCCGACATCATACGCCTCGCTCAAAGGTGCCCAACGAACCCGCCGATTGTGCTTTTTAGGCTCAAAGAACCAGCCGTTCGCGGAGTTCCGCAGTCCACAGCCGGGCGACGATGGTTTCCTGGGCGGCTTCCATGGTGGCACGTTCGGCTGGCTCCGTGTCCTCGTGGCCGGCTAGGTGGAGCAGGCCGTGGACGAAGTAGCGCAGGATCTCGCGGGCCAGCGGCTCGCCGTATTCCGCGGCCTGGCGTTCGGCGACTTCGGCACCGATGACGATCTCGCCGTGGTGGAAAGTGATCACGTCGGTGGGGCCTTCGGTGTCCATGAAATCGCGGTGAACCTGGTCGCTGGTGGCATCATCGACGATCGCCACCTCGAGGGTGGCCAGCAGCGACAGCGGCGATTCCTCCTCGACGGCATTTTCCAAGGCGAGCCGGGCGGCCTCGTGGGCCACGCTTTCGAGCGCGGTGAGCCAGCTTTCGGGGATCTCCGTGGCGTGCTGGTTGTTGCCGATGATGACTTCGAGCGACATGGCGGTGGGGGCTATTTTTTGGGCGAGGGGGGTCAGGCGCGTTTCGGCATCTGGATGACGCGGCCACCCTGGGTGGCGTCGTTTGCCAGCCGCTTGGTCGCGGTGGCGGTGTCGTCCTTCGGGTAGTCGATCCGGCTGTGGAGCATGCTGCGGAGGGTCGTTGAGAAGCTCTCCTTGACGATCGCAAGCTCGCGCAGCGTGAGCGGGCAATCGTCGAGCTGGCCATCGTTGATTTTCGCGCGGATGAGATCCTCGACCATCGTGCGGACCTTGGCAGGAGTGGGCTTTTGGAGGGAGCGTGAGGCACTCTCGACGGTGTCGGCCAAGGCGATGATGCCACTCTCGCGCGAGCTCGGCCGCGGCCCGGGGTAGCGGAAATTTTTCTCCTCGACCATCGGCAGATCCTCGGGATTTTCCAGCCGGCGGTCCACTTTGTCCAAGTCCGTCTTCTTCTGTTCCTGTGCGCGGCGGTAGAAATAATAGACCAACGAATCGCCGTGATGCTCTTGGATCACATCGATGATGCGGGGGTTGAGCTTGTGTTTGACGGCCAGATCGATGCCGTCCTTGACGTGGGCGATGATGATCAGTGAGCTCATCGTCGGCGTCAGGGTGTTGTGCGGGTTTTCCGCGCCGTCGTGCTGGTTCTCGATGAAATAGCCCGGCTTCTTGAGCTTGCCCACGTCGTGGAAATAGGAACACACGCGGCACATCGGGGCGTTGGCACCGATTTTTTCGGCGGCGGCCTCCGACAGCGCGGCCACCACCAAGCTGTGGTGAAAGGTCCCGGGCGCTTCGAGCTGCATCTGGCGCAGCAGCTTGTGGTTCAGGTCGGTGAGCTCCAGCCAACTGATGTCGGTGGTGAGGTGGAAGGTTCCTTCGAACAGCGGCAGCAGGCCGCTAATCAGAAGCGCCGTGCCCAGCGCCGTGCCCAGCGCCGTGGCGCTGCCCGCGCCGAGGAGCTGCAAGTGGTTCATGGCGTCTGGACCGAAACACGCCGCGATGTCCAACGGCCCGAGAATCAATCCGAGCACCAGCGTGACCGCGCCGACGTGGATCCCGGACTGAAGCAGCCTGATTCGTTTGCGGATTTGGAAGGCGAGCAGGGCGCTCGTCAACCCGGCGACCAAGCTGAGGATCATGTATTGGAGGACACCCCCCTGCGGCACCAACAAGCAGCCGATCAGCGTGACATACACTGCGGAAAAGGATGCGACCGCCCGGCCCAGCAACACCCCGTGAAGCATCGGTGCCAGCGCGAAGGGCACCGCGAAATACCGGAACACCTCCGGGATCGTGCCTGCGTCCGCCAAACTCATCACCAACCGGATCATCAACAAGTGGCCGATCACCCCGCCCAGCACTAGGACCACCCGGCTGTTGCGGCGGCAGGAACCCTGCAAACTGACCTGGAACATGGCGATGGCGGTCAGCGCGAGGATGAATCCGTAGAGCGCACCCTTGAGTTGATCGTCTGCAAAGGCGGTCCCATCGGAAGCCTTGAGCACCAGCACCGCAGTGGCGACCGCAAAGGTGGCATAGAGCGCGAGCTTCACCCAGAAGCTGTCTTCCAATGCTTGGATGAGCGCGTTCTCGCTATGCACCCGGCGTTTTTTCCCCGACGAGAGTCCCTGTCGGGCCAACCGCCAGCGTTTGATGGCATCCAAAAATCCCACGGCGGTTTATAAAACGGTTCCACGGGCAGGCGAACTAAGAACGGATTTTCCTGCCGGACCGCGAAGCTATGCCGGGTTGGCCCGGTTGGCAATCTGGAAATCGACAGACGGGATTGCGTTCCCTGCGACGATAGGGAAAATACCGCCATGACCCGCTGCCAGTGGCTTCCCCTGCAACACCCGCTTTACTGCGACTATCACGACACCGAGTGGGGCGTCCCCTCGCGCGATCCACGCTATCTCTTCGAGTGTATTTGCCTCGAAGGCGCACAAGCCGGACTCTCGTGGTGGACTGTCCTCCAGAAGCGCGAGTGCTACCGCCAGGTTTTTCACAACTTCGAACCCGAAAAAGTCGCCGCCATGTCCGATGCCGAGCTCGAACGTCTCGTGCTCGACCCCGGCATCATCCGTCACCGCGGCAAGATTCTATCCGTCCGCCAGAACGCCCAAGCGTGGCTGGAACTCAGCCATCCCGTGGACTGGCTTTGGAGCTTCACCGGCGGCAAACCCATCGTGAACCACTTCAAAACGATCTCGGATTTCCCCGCCCGCTCGGCCGAATCCGACGCGCTGTCCAAAGCCCTGAAAAAGGCCGGCTTCAACTTCGTCGGCACCACCACGATGTATGCGCTCATGCAAGCCACCGGCATGGTCAACGATCACACCGTCGATTGTTTCCGGAAAAGAGAGACCATTTAAGAGCATTACGTCATCGCGTAATGTCAATGTGGCCGGAAATGGGATATCTATTTTCCTGTCGCAGCGAGCATGCCTTCCCCCCGAGGAGCGGACCGCGACAAAAACACTCCCCCCGAGTTGAGCCACTCCACGGCTCGGAAAGGCCGGCGAAAATCGAGTTCCCCCCCACTTCGATTTCCGCCGGCTCTTTTGTGTCGTGATGTGGGTGCATGGTCCTCCGCCAGCGGCGAGTGTGTTAGCCTAGAAAGGAAAATGACATAGGTGTTCACTCCGAAATTTACCATCTTCCTTTTTAGCACCGCAGCACGCTGCTACGGCGGGAATCTTGAACTGCCTTACGAAATCCCAGAAATGCCGCTGGAGGAGAAACGCTGAAGGCGCATTCACTCAAGGCACCCGCGGGAATTTCGAGAAGTCCGGCTTTCGTTTTTCGAGGAACGCTTGTTTCCCCTCGCGGCCTTCTTCGCTCATGTAGTAAAGGAGGGTGGCATTGCCTGCTAGATCGAGCAGGCCCATCTGGCCGTCGCAGTCGGCGTTGAGGGCGGATTTCAAACATCGCAGGGCGAGCGGCGAGTGGGCGAGCATTTCGCGGCACCATTGGAGGGTTTCCTTTTCCAAATCAGCGAGCGGGACGACGGTGTTCACCAAACCCATGTCGAGCGCTTGTTGGGCGTCGTATTGGCGGCAGAGATACCAGATTTCGCGGGCCTTTTTCTGGCCGACGATGCGGGCCAAATAGCTGGAGCCGAGGCCGCCATCGAACGAGCCGACTTTCGGGCCGGTCTGGCCGAAGCGGGCGTTGTCGGCAGCAATCGTTAGATCGCAGACGATGTGTAAAACATGGCCACCGCCAATGGCGTAGCCGGCGACCATCGCGACGACGGGCTTCGGCAGGGAGCGGATTTTTTTCTGCAAATCCAGCACGTTGAGCCGCGGGATGCCGTCCTCGCCGATGTAGCCGGCGTGGCCGCGGACTTTCTGGTCGCCGCCGGAGCAGAACGCGAGATCGCCGGCACCCGTTAGAATGATCGCGCCGACTTTGGGGTCTTCGTGCGCGAGGTCGAAGGCGACAAGCATTTCCTTGACCGTTAGGGGGCGGAAAGCGTTGCGGACTTCGGGCCGGTTGATGGTGATTTTGGCAATGCTTCCCTCATCCGTCGTTTCGTAACGGATGTCCTCGAATTCGCGCACGGTGGACCACATAGGGCGGCAGCGTGGACGATCCGCCGCGTGCCCGCAACCCCGATGCTTGGTCAAACCAAGGCATTCATTGAAGAAAATTGAACCGCGTTCAAGTGTCGCTTCACCAACAGTGGCAGGCGTGCTGGTTTTCTCCCCCTGTGGCGGCCATTCCGGCAGTGGAGGAGCGACTCGTATTCCTTTACCAGAAGGTCCAGACCCGGTTGGTGATCCAAAGGCGTGGAGCATAGGAGATTCGAACTCCTGACCTCTTCATTGCGAACGAAGCGCTCTACCAACTGAGCTAATGCCCCTCACGACCTTGCACCGGATTTCCTGCCATCTGGCGGTGCCCGAGGCAAGGTCCAAGTTCCACGCCGATCCACTGCTTGTCATGCACCCATTCACTGCCTGCAGGAAAAACATTCGGAGCGATTAACAATGTTTTGCCAAAGCCGCCCGATGCTTCATGATGTCCCCATGAAACCGTTTCTTTGGATTCCCGCATCCTGTGCGCTTGCCCTCGCACTCTCAAGCTGTGGCAACAGTAGCGGTGGCAGTGGCGGTGGCACCCAGGCCAGCGTTGGGCCCTTTGACAGCCATGGAAATTACGTCGATGACTGGGCCGACACTCCCTCGAAATGGCGGAAAAGCGGCGGCACTCCTTCGCCCCACGAAATGAAATCGGATCGCCTGCCGGAAATCGCCAAAAACGAACAACCCCCGCAAAACTCGATTCCGCTGCCTCCGGCGACTGTTTCCAAGCCCGCTCCGGTCATTTCCCAAACCCAGGTGGGCAAGCCGAAGCCGACCGCCGTGAAATCCGCCGAGATCGTTCGAACGAAACCTCCCGCAGAGAAATCCGAACCGGTGGCGCTCAGGTCCAAGCCGAAACCGAAACCGGAAGTGGCCAAGACCAAACCCAAGACCAAGCCGAAATCGACGCGTTACATCGTGAGACAAGGCGATTCCCTCTCCGCCATCGCCAGCCGCACCGGCTCATCGGTCTCCCCGATCAAAAGCGAGAACGGCATCTCAGGCAACCTCATCCGGCCCGGCCAGTCGCTCGTCATTCCCAAGCACTAAGCGGCTCCGATCAAGCCGGGTAGCTCCCGCCATCCGCCAGATGGCCGTTGGCTGGATCGAAGGTCTTCCGGTCGCTTTGGAACCGCGCCGGTGTGGTCTGATAGAATAGGTGGAATTGGCGGCAGAACGTGTGGACGGACATGAATCCCAGATCCCGCGCCACCTCCTCGGGGGATTTGCCGCCGTCCAGCTTCCGCCTAGCCACCACCATCCGCTCCAGTTTCATCCAATGCTTCGGCGGCAAACCGATGTCCCGGACGAACAAGGTGTGCAGATAACGGTTGCTGCAGCCGAGGGCGGCGCACACGTCCGCCACGCGATAGCCTTTGCGAAATGCAAGCCGCTCTAGGCAGTGGTTCACGCCCGAGAAAGACTCGACAACGCGCCACGTTTGATTTGACCGGATAATCTTCAAAAATACCAATAGAACTTTAACAAGGAAGGATCTAAATTCCATGGCCTAAATCCCGATCGGTCAATGTACCTTTTCGGCACTATTCGACGGTCTTATCACGAACCCGAGCGATTCATGAACCTTGAAACCCCCGTTTTTCGCGCCAGTCTGCCTATCAGCATCGCCATTCTGGAAAAGTTTCCGGAGGATGGCCGGGTGCAAGCCACGGAAGCCATCGTGATCCGCCTCACCCGCCTGACGGAAACCAGCCTGATCGTCCACTGGTTCACCGAAGCGCACGGTTTGGTCAAAACGGTGGCCAAGGGAGCCCGGCGGGCGAAAAGTCCCTTTGCCGGCCAGCTCGACCTGTTTTTCGGCGGAGAGATCACCCTCAGCCGCTCGCGGCGGGGCGAGCTGCACTCCCTGCGCGAGGTCGCCATCCGCCAGTGGCGCGAAGGACTGCGCCGGAATTACACCTCCACCTTGCTGGCCGCCTACTGCTGCCAGTTGCTAGAGGCGGCGGTCGAGCCCGAGCATCCCGATCCCGGACTCCACGATTTGCTCAAGCGGGCGCTCGACCACCTCGATGTCACTCTTCCCAGTTTGCGGGCACTCCGCCACTACGAAACCGAGTTGGCCCGGCTCCTCGGCATCACCCATCACCAATGCCCGGCAGAGCTCTCATTGCGCGACGCGCTCGGCACGCTGCCCGCATCTCGCGGTGAATTGATCGAAAGACTTTCACCGGCGAGCGATTTCCGCTCGTCAGCTGACAGAATTCGCGAATAATGACTTCAATCCCGACAATTATGGACTCTCCCACCGCTACCCTCATTGGCATTCTTCAAGACCGCGTGGAATCCCTGCGCGCCGCTGGAAACCTCAACGAGGCGCTGCATGCCGCGACCGCCGCAGTCGAGAAGTCCCAACAAACCCTCGGCCCCAACCTCGACAGCATCGACGCTTTCGCCTCGGCGCTCGAAATCCGCGGCGACGTCCATCGCGAGTTGGGGAACTTCGAACTCGCTCGCGAAGACTACCGCCAGGCGATCGATCAATTGCAGGAGCGGCCCGATCGCTTCGACCAAGTCGGGCGTCTCCATGCCGGCCAGGGTGCGGCCTATGACGGGCTCGGCGATGAGGAAAAAGCCGTCAGCCACTGGCAACGGGCCATCGAATACTTCGGGAAAAACGAACCCCCGTTGCTGCTTGATATCGCGGCGATGGCCAACAACCTCGGCTTCATCGCCAAGGCCTCGGGAAATCTCGAAGCGGCGGAATCCCATTTCTTGCGGGCGCTGGAAATCCTCCACTCGCAACTCGGCCAGGAACACGAGCAAACCGCCACCGTCTCGAGCAACCTCGGCGCGCTCTATCAGGCATCCGGGTTTTTCGAGCAGTCCCGCGAAATGCACATGATCGCCCTGGAAACCCGCCGCAACCTGCTCGGCGAGGAACACCCGGACACCGCCCAATCCCACAACAATCTCGCGCTGGCTCTGCTCCATACCGGCGACCGCTCCTGGGCGCGCCGTCATTTCGAAAAGGCCCTCACCGGCTACGAAGCGCTCGGCCCGGAATACGCTCCCGACCTCGAAGCCGTCGCCTCCAACTACTGCGATTTCCTCCGCGAGGAAGGCGAGGCGAACCTCGCGGAAGTCATCGCCGGCCGCGTCCGCGAGGTCCTCGGGCAACCGGTGGTGTGAGAAACCCCATCAGCGGGCGATCGATGAACATACCCCTGCGAGTTTTGATGGTCGAGGACAGCGAGTTGGACTCGCGCTTGGTGCTGCGCGAATTGCAGGAAGGCGGCTACGAGCCGCAGTCGCAGCGGGTCCAGACTGCCGACGAGTTGACCGCAGCGCTGGCCGCCCAAGAGTGGGACGTGGTCATCTGCGACTTCCGGCTGCCGTGTTTCTCCGGCCTCGCCGCGTTGGAACTGGTGCGGGCGTCCGGGCTGGACATGCCGTTCATCCTCGTCTCGGGCGAGGTGGGTGAAGAACAGGCTGTCGCCATGATGAGAGCCGGGGCCCACGATTTTCTGCTGAAGGAGCGGCTGGGCCGGCTGGTACCCGCCGTGAGCCGTGAGTTGGGCGACGCGGACGCGCGGCGCATGCGGCGACAGGCCGAGGAGGAACTGAAACGGACCAATGAGAAGCTGCAGCGCGTGCTCAACAGCATCACCGACGGCCTCGCGGTGCTCGACCACAATTGGTGCTTCACCTACTTCAGCGAACAAGCCGTGCGCATCCTCGGCATGCGCCCGGAGCAGCTCCTCGGCGGCTGCCTCTGGGAACTGTTCCCGCACACCAAGGACACGAAGCATTACAAGGAGTATCACCGCGCCGTTGAGACCGGCCAGCCGGTTCACTTCGAGGAATATTACCCGGAGCCATTGAATCTGTGGCTCGAGTGCCACTGCTACCCGTCCGACGAAGGGGTGTCCGTCTATTTCCGCGACATCAGCGAGCGCAAGCACGCCGCAGAGCTGGTGGCCCGGCAGGCGGCAGAGTTGAACACCCTGTACGCCACCGCCCCGGTGGGGCTGTTTTTCTTCGACATGGAGCTACGTTTTGTGCGGGTCAACCGGGAGATGGCCCGGATCAATGACCTGTCGGCCGAGCAACACATCGGCCGGACACTGCGCGAACTGGTGACTCCGGACTTGGCCGACGTGATCGAACCCTTGCTGCGCCAAGTCCTTGAAACCGGTCGGCCGGTCCTGGAATACGAAGTGCGTGGGGGGACCGCCCCCCTGTCCGATAAGCCGCCGCGCCACTGGCTCGAGAGTTACCATCCGGTGACAGCCGAGGACGGGACGATCCGGGGCGTGCATGGGGTGGTGGTGGAAATCACCAAGCGCAAACGGGTGGAGGAAGCACTGCTTGAAAGCGAGGCGAGTGAGCGGGCGCGGCGACAGGAACTGGAGTCGCTGATGGACGCGATTCCGGTCGCCATTGTCATCGCTCGCGGTGCGATCAACCCGCAAATGACCGCCAACCGCGCCGCCGAGGAACTCCTGCGGCTACCCCACGGACAGAATCCTGTACCCGGTGCGGATTTCCAAGCCTGGTCGGATGGCCGCCGTCTCACCCCGGAGGAACTTCCGATGCACCGGGCAACCGCGACCGGCCAGGCGGTGTCCGACGCGGAATTCGAGGCCGTCTTCCCGGACGGCAAAAGGAAGACCCTCGTGGGCAGCGCTTTTCCACTTTTCGATGAATCCGGCGTGGTGCGGGGATGCCTCGGTGCCTACGTGAACATCACGGTGCGCAAGCACCGCGAACTCAACCTGGCCTTCCTGGCGAAGATGCAGAAGTCCTTGGCTTCGATTTCCCGTCCGGTGGACATCATGCGGCGGGCAGGCGGACTGATCGCGGAGCACCTTCACCTGGACCACTGCCTGTTTGTGGAGATCCACGACGCGGCACACGAAGCCACGGTGCTGCATGACCATCATGCGGGGGCCGAGCCCGGCCTTGAGGGCGTTTATCGCATCAAGGATTTCCTCACCGATGACGAGCAGCATGACATAGCGGCGGGGAGAACGGTGGTGATCGACGACGTGAGTCACCACCCGCAGGCGGCGGCGCATTCGGAACACTTCAAGGCGCTGGGGATCGGCTCGCTGGCGAATGCGAGCTACGTGGTGGACGGGCGTTTGGAATTCGTATTGAGCGCGATTCGCCGCAAGCCGAGTGAGTGGCCACCGGAGGACACCGAATTGCTGGCCGAACTGGTGGAACGCATTCATCTGCGGCTCGAACGCGCTCGTGCGGAGGAGCGGCTGGCCGAAAGCGAGGTGCGCTTCCGCAGCATTTTCCACGATGCCGCCGTGCCGATGGAGGTCTCCATGCCGGACGGCCGGTTCGCGCAGGTGAACCGCGCGTTTTGCGAGCTGCTGGGATATTCACCAGCGGAATTGCTCGAAACGACATTCGAGGCGATAACCCATCCCGAGGACCGATCGGGTCTGGCGCGCGAGCCGCTGCGGAAGCTGATGGACGGCACGCTGGCGGATTTTCATGCGGAGAAACGCTACCTCCGCAAGGACGGCGAGGTCGTGTGGGTGGATTTGAGCGTCTCTGTCGTGCGCGACGCGGATGGCAGAGTGCTCTATTTCATCGGCCAAGTCCAAGACATCACCGGCCGCAAACTGGCGGAGGCATCCCTCCGGAAAAGCGAAAACATGCTGGCGCTGGCCATCGAGGCCGGGCAGCTCGGCATTTGGAGCTGGGATCAATCCACCCGTAAGCTGGTCTGGAGCGAGCGCTGCAACGAAATAGTCGGCCTCCCGCGTGGCTCGGAGATCAGCCAAGTGGTCGCCATTGGCACCATTCATCCGGAGGAGCGCACCCGCGTCCAAGCGGAGGCCAAGCTCGCGCTGGCGAAGAAGGTGGACATGGAATTGGAATACCGCACGCTCAGGCCCGATGGCTCGGTGCGCTGGTTGCAGTCGCGTGGCCGGGCGATTTACGATGCGGCCGACGAACTGGTCCGCATCACCGGCATCATTCAAGACGTGACCGAGCGGCGGGAATCGGAAGACGCTCTGAGACGCTTCAACACCCGGCTCGAATCGCTCGTGGACGACCGCACGGAGGTCATCAAGATGACCATGCGGGAACTCCAACGGGAATTTGCCGAGCGGCGGCGGCTTGAGGAGGAAATCCTAAATATCGGCGAACGGGCGCAAACACGGATCGGCCAGGATTTACACGACGACCTCGGGCAGCAGTTGGTCGGCATGACGATCCTCATGGGCTTGCTCTCGAGCCACCTCCGCGCCGAGTCGCACCCCCGGGCGGAGGAAGCCGCCAGGCTGCAAACATTTCTCGCGGGAATCATCACCACCACCCGCAACCTTGCCAAATCGCTCTACCCCGTGGAGCTGGAGCGCGACGGCTTGAATCTCGCGCTTCAGGAACTCGCGAACCGCACCGAACTGCTGGAAGGAGTCACCTGCCGACTGAACGCGGATGAAGGTTTTCAATTCGAGAAAACCGTCGAAATTCATCTCTACCGGATCGCCCAGGAGTCCATCGGTAACGCGCTCAAGCACGGCAAGGCACGCAACATCGTGCTCGATTGCACCATGCGGGACGGCGTCTCCGCCCTCACCGTGACCGACGACGGCAGCGGATTCGAGCCGCCGGAGGAGGGGAAATGGGCGGGAATCGGCTTGCACCTCTTCCAATATCGCGCCCGGCTCATCGGAGCCCAGCTCACGGTAACCCGGGGTGACAACGGGGGCTGTCAGGTCAGATGTTCGATCGTGGAACCCAAAGCCCCAGGCAAACACTCGCTCCAAACTTGATCCCATGAGATTCCCAATGCTGAAGACCATGCTTTGAGGTCCCGTGAATTCGGAATCATTCCGAGTTGTTCCGCATGATCGATCACACTCCGCTTGATCTTTGCCCGCCGGGCGACTGCTTCAAGACTCAGCCCCTGCCCGATCCTTGCCCGATGGAGATGACCAATCACTTGGGATAAGTATTGAGAATCTGTAAACAACACCGCTGACGGTCGCCGACGGCGGGAAATGGAAGGCTGGATCATGGGAGAAAACTCTACAATGACCCGGCCTCCCGATCTAGCGGGGAGATGCTCATCCAGCCATACTCGGAAGACGCGGCTGTCCTAAGAGCATCGCTGATCCGAAACACGCTGACAAACGCTACCTCGCGGTGCCGAGTTCCACCCAGAGAACCGCTTCACGCAACAAGGCCGGACCATCGGTGAGGACCAGCTTTGTCCGGATGTTGGCGCGATGGGCATCCACCGTCTTCGGACTGATGTGAAGCTGATCCGATATCTGCGTGCTGGACTTGCCGCCTCCAATCAACTCGAAGATCTCGAGTTCACGGTCAGTCAGGCTTTTCAAGCCGGACTTGGCGGGAGTGCGGGTTCCGGACAAGTTTTTCAGAATGTGATCGCTGACGCGGCGGCTCAAGTAAACGCCTCCGGACAAGACGCTTTTCATGGCTTCCGCAAGCCCGTCGATCATCGTGCCTTTCATGAGATAGCCCTTCGCCCCAGCACGCATGGCCCTCTCGGCGTAGAGCATTTCGTCGTGCATCGAGAACACCAAAATCGGGATCCCGGGGGATAGTACTTGAAGATCCTTGATCAGTTCCAAGCCGTTTTTGTCCGGCAGGGAAATATCCGTCATCACCAGATCCGGAGCCAAGCGCAGGATGGCTTCGAGGGCTCCGGCGGCGGTATCGGATTCACCGCAGACCTGGCACCCGGGCTGTTGCTCGATCAGGCGCTGCAAACCCTCGCGAAGCATCGGATGATCATCCACCAGAAAAATCCGTTTCATCGCCTCGCGGCGGCTCCTTCCAAACCGGGATCGCTTGTTTTCAAAGGGTTGAAGTTCTCGGCCAACACTGATCGCAGATTATCGCTCGATCGCGGGATTGCCAGCTCAAACGGCTGGAATTGAGGGCCGCCACGGAGAGATCGTTCGGGGGGGAAATCTCTCCATGACGGCCGGCTGTCCCCTGCCAGAGCTGGCGCAATACCACTATCTATCAACTGTATCAGGGAAATCATATGGCCATCCGCCGCGAGGCGCTGGTTGGGCGGAAGGGCCGCGTGGCCGATGAAGCGGGTTTCACCGCGAGGTACGAGTGGTCGGCTTCAAGCAGCCAGTCATTCGCTGCCTTGGCTGCCTTGAGACCCTCGCTGGCGGCGATGGCCGTGATCTCACCGCTGTTCAAGGCGCTCCCCGCCACAAACAAGCCCTCGATCACCATCTCACCATCAGGTCGCCAGTGAACGGCCCCGGACATTCGTTCCAAGTCACATCCGAGGCGGGCGGCGAGCGAGCTGTGATATTTGCGAGGCGATGAGAAAAACAGCGCCTCGCACGGCTGGGCTGATGCCTCCTCAATCCGGAGCAGTGCAAGGTTCCTGTCTTGGCCTTCAAGCGCGGTAACGATTCCCGGCACCACTTGAATCCGGCCTTTTTCCAGTCGTTTCATGCACGCGGCATCAACCATTCCACCGTTGGAAAAAAACGTGACCCGGGAACTCCATTGCAACAGTTTGAGTGCCAAATCCACCGCCGCTTCGTCCGCTCCCAAAACACCGATTTCCCGCCCCCGATGCTCCCAACCGTCGCAATAGGGGCACTCGTGCAGGCTGTTGCCGTAAAACTGCTCCGCCCCCGCGATGGCTGGAGCCGGGGCGACAAAATCCGATGCCAGCACCAGCACCCGGGTGGTGATGATCGTTCCGTCGCCACAATGAACCATGAAGCCAAAACGGCTTCGTTCCACATCGTCGGCGGTCGCCCGTAAGTGAGTTACCGTTTCGAATTTGCGGAGTTGGCCGCAGCCCGGCGGCAGGGATTCGTAGGGAGTGCATCCGTCGTGTCCTGCACAGCCCCCTGACGCGGACCCCGCTTCCATCGCCCTCTCGCTGGGATCGACAATTGTCACCTTGCGCATGCAGCGGCCTAACAACAATGCGGCGCTCAGTCCTGCCGGGCCTCCGCCGACAATCACGACATCATCAATCTCCGCAAAATTCATTTTCGGGTCCAAGGTGGGTGGACTCGACAACGTGGATGCTTCTTGGGGTGAATTCACTAGGAACCGAGCGTGCGCTGCTATTGAACAAATGGTCCATTGGAGAGACACTTGCCCGCCCCTAATCGACTGCCTAGAAAAGGCTAGGAGAATTCCCTAGTTGTTTGCTGGCATCTTGTTTTGACTTCGCGTGACAAAAGTCGCGTTGCAGGTCGGTCGGGCAGGGCGTTTGCTTGGCTAAGCTATGGTTGAACTGGGCTTGCAGTTGTGATGAGGCGGACTGCGATTTCCTCAAGTGCCTGAACGATCTGTGCTTAGCGGTCATCAACAGCGGGACGGACCTTTTGTCATGAGCGATCAACCGCCCGCCGGCGTCATCCCAGGAACCGGTGGCCGCCAATCCTTGCCGACGCTTTTGAGTCCGCGGAGGATTTGATCCACTTTGTATTCCACTTGCGCCTGGGTCCAGGGGCCTTGGAAATCGAAGACTTTTTCCTTTCCGGAAATGATGACCACATGGGGTGGCTTGGTCACGCCTTGCGCCTTGGAGACTTCCGGGTGGAGCTTGGAGTCCACCTGGCTCACGATCACCTGCTTGCCGTATTTCGTCTGAACCCGGTTTAAAATTTCCGCCATCTGCTCGCTGGCTGACTCGCCGGGGAGACGGTGGAGAACGATCAGCAGGCCATTTTCCGGGCTGGTGGTGACCGCTTTTCCCGCCGCGATTTTGGCGGTGGGCTTGGGATAGAACCAGACTCCCGCGAGGATGGCGGTGATCAGCAACGGCATGAAAATTTTCTTGATGAGGGAGGCGTGCTCGTCGTGGGTCATGGGTGCATCGTTGCTGGAGCCGCCCGGACATTCAACACATTTGCCAGTCGCGGCCCGGTGGATCAAGAGCCGCCGGGGTGTTTCAGAAACTCCTTGAACTCCCCAGGCAACGGCGTCCCAACCGGTATTGGCAGAGCGCGCCATTGATATGGAAAGCGCCGTGGTGAAACTTGTCGCGGGTCTTGTCGCGCTCGGCGGTGAATTTCGCGAAGCGGCTCACTGCCAGCTCCCATTGCTCCGCGCCCATCGCCGCCTCGCCCCAGTTGAGCAGCGCCATTTTCTGAAACGGGTTGCCCCGGTCCGCGCCCCCGTGCGGGAAATCCCGGTAACAGATTTCGAACAACCGCAGCGCGTCCTGCCAGCGCTTCAACTTCATTTCGCAACCCCCCTTGCGATCGTAAATCGTCCCGAACTGGGCACGAATCGAGCCCAAGGAGCATCCCGCAGTCTGGCGGGCGGGCGGACAGCCGGTTGACAGGAAGGGCGGGGCAGCGTTTGCTGGCGGGGATGTCGCCCGCTTGCAGGACCAAACGATTTTGAGCTCGAAAAATTCCCACCCCCGTCCCGTCGGCCATGTGCGGGTGCCCGCCGCCGCGATCGGCTCGCTCTCGATCCTGCTCGCGGCGGGGCTGAGCGTGCTCGGCATCCTGGACCGGGTGAACGGGATGATCGCCAAAGGACTGTTAGCGGGAAAGGCCGCAGCGTTTCCCAAAGCCTTGCCCGAGTGGTCGGTGTGGCTGGCGGCGGGGCTGTTCGCTTTCGGGTTGTCGTTTGCGATTCTCAGTGTGCCGGGGACTTGGCGGCGATGCATGTTGTGGATCACGGCGGTGGTATTGGTCGCTGGCTGGGCACCGGTGCTCAGCTTGGCCGCGCGGGCACCGGACATTGCCGCGCCATTCATCGCGACCGTGTGGTCCGGGGTGTGCGCCTTGGTCTATGCAGGAAATCACCGGATGGCCTGCGATAAAGTGAAACGATCCGCCGCCGTTCCAACTAACATCGTCGATGAAGCGCGCTGATTTCCCGGAACCCGTCAAAGCGTTGGTCGGCGAGCTCAAGCGCCTGCCCGGCGTCGGTCCGCGCAGTGCCGAGCGCATCGCGGTGTGGCTCCTGCAAAGCCCCAAGGCCAATCCGGCCCCGCTGGCGGAAGTGCTGTTAGCCGCGAAGGAAAAAGTCCGGCCGTGCCCGGTGTGCGGATTCTTCGCGACCGAAGCCGGCTGCGAGGTGTGCGACGATCCGGCACGTGACGACCGGATTCTCTGCGTCGTCGAGCAGGCGACCGATGTCCTGCCGCTCGAACGCTCGGGTGCCTTCCGCGGCCGCTACCACTGTCTCGGCGGGAAACTTTCGCCGCTCGACCGGGTCTCGCCGGAGGATTTGCGCATCCCGCCGTTGATCCGGCGGATCGAGGCGGCCCCGGAGGAAATCGAGGTGATCCTCGCGCTCGGCTCGGATGTGGAAGGCGAGGCGACCGCAAATTATCTGGCGGAACTGCTGCGTGGCCGGAACTGCCGGCTCACCCGCATCGCCCAAGGCTTGCCCGCCGGCGGTGGCCTCGAACATGCCGATGAACTCACGCTGCTGCGCGCGATGCAGGGCCGCCGCAGCGTCTAGTTTGGGGTTTTTGCACCGACAAATCCGGTTGTCATTCGTTTTTCCAATTGATACAAGCCAGCCAAACCCGTGCAGCATTTCCCATTCATGGAACATCCTTTCCAATCGTTCCCGTGGTTGCGACCCGCTTTCGCGCTGCTGATGGTTCTCGCTCTAACACTCGGGCCGGCCGCTGCCGCCGCCCCCGCCGCGACTTGGGAGATCACCAAAATCGACGGTCACGACTATGTCTCGGTCGATAGCATCAAGCGGTTCTATGGGTTTTCCGAGATGGCCCGCACCGGCGCGTCCGTCAAACTCAAACGCGGTGTGAGGTTTGCCGATCTCGCCAAGGAGAAGCTTAACAAGAACAAGGAGCTGGTGATGGAATTCAAAATCGGCGGCAACGATTGCCTGATGAACGATGTGAAATTCGTCTTCAGCGAGACGATCGCGACGGTGGGAGACAAGGTTTACGTCTCGCGGATGGACCTCGCGAAATTGATCGATCCGGTGCTGCGCCCGAATTTCATCCAGAACGCCGGTGATTTCAAGACGGTGGTGCTCGATCCCGGCCACGGCGGCAAAGATCCGGGAGCCACCAATCCTTTCGGCACGGAAGCGGACTACAATCTCGCGGTGGCTAATCTCGTGAAATCCCAACTGGTGGCGAAGGGCTACAAGGTCGTGATGACCCGGGACAGCAATGTTTACCTGTCGCTTCAAGAGCGGGTGGAACTGGCCAACGCCATCAAGGAAAGCGCGATCTACATCAGCATCCATTTCAACTCCGGCGGCCGCGCGGCGCGAGGCATCGAGACCTTCACCCTGTCTCCGCCCGGCGTTTCGCACTACGGCAGCGATTTCAAAGCATCGGACAACCAAACCCGTGCGGGCAACGAGCATGACTCGGCGAACATCGCGCTCGCCACCGCCGTCCACGGCTGGACCCTCCGGCAGCTTGGCAAGAACACGCTGGATCGCGGCATCAAGCGGGCGCGTTTCAGCGTACTCTCCGGTGTTAGCCATCCTGCCATCCTGCTGGAAGGCGGCTTCATGAGCCATCCCTACGAGGCCCGCCTGATCGAGAACCCGGCCTATCAAAAGGCCATCGCCTCCGGCGTCGTCTATGCCATCGACAGATACCGCTCGGTCGTCAGTCAGAATCCCGCCGCCGCGCCCCAAAACTAAGTTGCCGCTGGAGCGTCCGGCCCCGGACCGTGCCAGGAGCGTCTCGCTCCCAGGATCGCTTCCGTCATCCGCAGTGCTTCCAGGTTCGGCTTCACGCAATGCACGCGGTGAAGCATGACTCCTTGTTCCCGGGCGTTGGCAGTGATGGCCACCGTCGGCCATTCACGGGCGTCGAGCTCCGCAGCTCCGAGAATTTTCCCGATGAACGATTTCCGCGAAACTCCCAGCAACAACGGCCGGCCCGCCACGGAGAGTTGCCCCAGCGCGCGGAGCAACGCCAGATTGTGATCCAAGGCTTTGCCAAAGCCGATTCCCGGATCGAAGCACAGTGCTGCGGGGTCGATCCCGGCTGTCGTTAGAGCCGCGAACCGCTCCTTGAAAAACTCCCTCACCTCCGCGACGACGTCCGCGTAGCGGGGGGCCGCCTGCATCGTCCGCGGGTTGCCTTGCATGTGCATCACCACCACCCCGCAGCCGCTGGCCGCGCACACGTCAGCCATTGCGCGGTCCGCGAGCAATCCGCTCACGTCGTTCACGATGTCCGCCCCCGCCGCGAGCGCGGCTTGGGCGACGGCGGCCTTGGTCGTGTCGATGGAAATCAGCCCGTCCCACTCCGCCCGCAGCGCCGCGATCACCGGAGCGGTGCGCGTGATTTCCTCTGCCACAGCCACCACCGCCGCACCCGGTCGCGTCGATTCGCCGCCGATGTCGATCAGCTCCGCACCCTCCGCGATCATCCGCCGGGCGTGGCCCAGCGCGGTCTCGATTTCAAAGTGCTCGCCGCCGTCCGAAAACGAATCTGGGGTCACGTTCAAGATCCCCATCACCCGCGCCTGGCGGGTGAGATCGAGCGTGCCTCTTGGGGTTTTCCAAATCATCGGTCAATTGGCGGCTTGCAGCGTCCGCCGGTGGTGCCTACTTTGTGGCCCATGAACTTGCTGGCAACTTGCAAAATCGGCGCACTCGCCGCTGGGCTTCTCGCTTCCTTGCCCTGCCGCGCGGACGAGCTGGAGGCCGTCGATGGCCCGAACGTCCGCACCATGAAACATGAAGACGGCTCGCGCACGGTTTTCATCCGCAGCCCGGACAGCCGGATCCTCACCAAAAAAACTTTCAGAAACGGGGTCGTCACCATGATCACCACTTACACGATGGACTCGTCCGGCAACCCACAAGGCTGCAAGATCCGCGACGGCCAGATGCGCGAACTCTTCAAGGTCAGCTACGGCTACAACAAGTTCAACGGCTTGCTGGAACGCGAAGTGATGTTCGACTCGCAGGTCAAGCGCATCAACAAGGACACGGGCAAGGAACAGCCGGTGCAGATCATCGCTTACATTTACGACGCGGAAGGCAAGCGGAGCGCGCCGATCGTTTACAATCTGCTGCCCGGAAAAACCATGGAGCAAGTGTTTGGGGTGAAATCCTCGGCACTCGAAACCAATCCCTTCAAGGAAACCGCGCCGCCACAGAAAAGGCGTTGAGCCCATGCTCGCCAAACGAATCATCTTCGAAGGCCGCGTCCAGGGCGTCGGATTCCGCTACACCGTCAAGGATCTCTCGCGCGGTTTCGACGTCTGCGGCTGGGTCAGGAATTTGCCCGATGGCAGCGTGGAGTTGCAAGTGATGGGCGAGGCCGGCGAGCTGGAATCCTTCATCAAGGAAATCGCCGAGGAATCCGCCGTCGCCCATCACATCGACAAGCTGACCGCCGTGAAGATTCCGCTGCTGGAGAACTGCTCGGGATTCAGAATCGAGCGCTAGGATTCCAGCAATGGCGCGTCCGCCCATGGGATTGCGCGCGTCACGGTTTTAGCCGAAAAAAGGGATTGCATCGCGGGCGGGCTCCGTCCTAGCTTCCCCCGCCCCTAGCGGGCACGACCTTCGCGCGGTTAGCTCAGTGGTAGAGCACCTCCCTGACACGGAGGGGGTCACTGGTTCGAAACCAGTATCGCGCACCATTTTTCTCCCACGCCCACCGATTCATTTTGACTCCTGCGATGCACGCAGCGCCCCCCGCACCTGGGGAGCTTGAGGCTCTCCTCCGGCTGCTCGATGATGAAACGCCCGAGGTCCGCGAGCGCGTGGCGGCACGGTTGGCCTTGTGCGGCGGAGACATCAGCGAATGGCTCGCCACCCAGCCCCGCGCGCTGAGCAAGCAGGAACAACGGCTGCTCGCAGACATGCTCAGTCCGCCCCGCCGTGAAATCCTCGCCCGCGAGTGGATCGCCCCCACCGGCGGTGCGGCCGCCTTGCAGGAGGATTGGGAATCATTCGAAGCCTTGCTCCGCATCCTCTCCGACTTCCTCCACGATGGCATCTCCCTGCGCCAGCCGCTATCCGACGCGCTCGATCTGCTGGCGGAGGAAGCGGCCGACGACGGCGTCACCACTGCCAACGAACTGCGCAAGTTCCTCTTCGACGGAACCCGCCTGACCGGCAATCAGGAGGAATACAATGATCCCCGTAACTCGGACCTCGCCTGGTCCATCGCGGAAGGCCGCTCGAACCCGCTCGGGCTTTGCCTGATTTTCATGCTCGTCGGCCGCCGGCTCAATTTCGAAATCGAGGGCGTCAATTTCCCCGGGCATTTCATGTGCAGGATCTTCGAAGACGGTTATCCGCTGATCATCGACTGCTTCGACCGCGGCCAGCTGCATGTGCAGTTCACGCTGCTGGAAAGTCCCGATCTGAGCCGCAGCCAGCGCAATCTCCTGCGCCAGTCCGTCGGCCCGGGCACCATCTTGCTGCGCTTGCTCAACAATCTCTATCAGGCACTGGAACAAGCGGCCCGTGACGAGGACGCGCGGTTGATCAAGCAGCTCCAGGCGACCTTGCAATAAGGAGGGTGGGACTTAGGGCCAGACGCCGAGCGCGGCGAGTTGCCGGCCCGCCGCTTCCGCCCAGCCCCTGTTAGCCGCAGGCGACGCGGGCGACGGATGCAGGATCCGCCCGACCATCGCCTGGCTTCCGCCAGCAGCGGCGGCGCGACGCAAACGTTCTTCCGCGAAGCCGCCCACGCCGATCAGCAACGACGGCTTCAGCAACGCGATGACTTCCTGGAGATGCTTGAGGCAGGCTTGCTCCACCGCAGCCATCTCCGCAGCGGCAAGCTTGTCGGGCGTTAGATTTGCGCCGGTGGAACTCATCCACACCAGCGGGCAGTAGTTGAGCACGAAGTGGTCCTTGAAAAACGCCCCGGCGTTTTCAAACCGCTCGGCAAACAACCCCCACAAGCGCCGCCCGCTCACTTCCGAGCGCTGGCATTGGAAGCCCTCGACGGGGCGCTTCGGATGTTCGGCCTCAGGCTTGCCGATCACCGTTTCGATCCCCATCCAGTCGCGCACTGCGGCGACCTCGCCGAAGGGCACGCCGGTTTGCGCCATCCCGAACGGGCCGGGATTCATGCCGAGGAACACGACCCGCTTGCTACCTTTGCCAAAGCGCTCCAGATAGAGACGGTGCGCGTCCCAAGCGTAGTCCAAGGTCCGGTAAACATACGCCACCGGCGGTGAAAATTCGAGATCCCTCAGCTCTCCTGCCAGACGCTCCGTGGATGCGATCAACTCGTTCATGAAAATGCAGCCGTTAGTTCCGCCACGCGAACGCCAGCACCAGGAAGGCGACCGGGATGTAGAGCAGCGTGAAGAAAAACAAGCGCCGCGCCGAGGTCCGTTCGCCATCGCGGAAAAACTTAAGGGCAAGCGCCATCATCACGAACGCCAGCAGCGGGCCGACGATCGTCCACAATAGATTTGCGAAATCCAGGAACGCCGGCAGCAGCGAAAACACCGCGAGCAGCAGCGCGAACATCGCGGACAGCAGCCCGCTCTTCTTTCCCGTTAGATCGCCGTTCGACCACATCTTGTAGCCCACCGATTCATACTCGTCGCGGTAGAGCCAGTTGATCGCGATGAAATGCGGGAGCTGCCAGAAAAACAACAGCCCGAACAGGAACCACGCTTCCCAGCCGATCGGACCACCCGCACCGACCCAGCCGATGACCGGCGGAATCGCCCCCGTGACCGCGCCGACCAGTGTGTTTGCCGAGCTGAAACGCTTCATGGGCGTGTAAATGAAAACGTAAATCGCGACCGTCGCCGCCGCCAGATAGGCCGCTAGATTTCCCACCTGGGCCGCCAGATGGATGATCCCGACGGCTGATAGCACCCAGCCGATGCCGAACGCCACCAGCGGATCCATCCGCCGCGAGGGCAGCGGCCGATCCGCCGTGCGCTTCATCCGCGCGTCGAGATCCACCTCCATCAACTGGTTGAACGCCGCCGAGCCGAACGCCGCCGCCGCCGTCCCGAGGATCGTGTGCAGCAGCGTCATCCAGTGCATTCTTTCCGGGCCGAGCGAGTAGAGCAAAAAGCCGAAAAACGTGGTGACCAGGACGAAAAAATTCAGCCGCACCTTCATCAGCACCCCGAGATCCTGCCGCAATCCCGGCGGCGGCGGAATCACTTCCCCGGCGGCAGTTGTTTCATTCGTTCTAGGTTCATCCATAGGCGCGGCGGGATCATGACGCCGATTGCCAGCTTTCCAAGCAGCGACTGTCGGGAAGAATTTGATTGTGGTGTGAACCCATTGAACGACTATTGATGGAGAGTTCCCGGCAACTCTGCTAGGGCGGTATACCGGGAAGGGAGCAATTCCATGAAGGCCGACTAGCTGAAAGCCAAGCTGCTCAAAGGAAACGTCACCAATTGGAGCTTCGCCGAACGGTTCCGGAATCCCTCACTGTCGCCGATCTGAAGCTCGCCGGAAGCATTCTGAAAATCGCCGCACTGGCCACCCGTGCCGGACTCTCCGCGCAGACATTGCATAGCAAGATCCGCCGCGGCGGAGGACTTACACCGGAGGAATCCGCCGCATAATGCCGAATTGGTCACTCGCCAGCTATCAGAAAACACGGCATCTTCGCGTCCAATCGCAAGACCGCCATGTCAAATCAACCTCTTAGCCCACCCCCTCGGAAAGCCCGCAAACAATCTGCGGAGGAGATCAACCGGGCCATGGCCCGGTTTCCACTGCTCGTCCAAATCCTCGCGGAACTCAACCGGGATCAAATCCCGCTTCCCGGCGACGCCGACATCCGTCACGGTTGTGAGCGCGCCCTCACCACCATGCTCTCCGAGCTTGCCCGCATCGATGGCGCTCCCGCCGGCAAGCCTTCCAAAGCCGAGGACGCCGCTCAAAACTGGCTTCAACACCCCGATGCCGACAAACTCATCGACGCCGACAAACTCGTGCGGATCCAATTGTTCATCGATCGCATTCTCAAACCCGCCAACGCTTGAACAAAAAAACGGCGTCCATCGGACCGGTGGACGCCGTTGCTAGAGCGGTTGGGCAACCCTGTTATTTTATTTGGCAGCGGAAAGCTCGGCGAGCTTCGCACGGGTGACCGGAGCTTTGACGTCCTTCCATTGTTCGCGATACTTTTTCGCGTCCGCAGCGGTGACCGCCGGGGCTTTGTTGCCGAATGAGCTGCGGACGTAGGTCATCACGGCGGCGAGTTTTTCATCGTCGAGCGCGGCGCCGAGCGGGGCCATCGCCATCAGGTATTCGGCACCTTCCTTCTGGATGCCGTTGATGATGACGAGTGCCATAACCGAAGGCTCGCCAAGGGCGATCTTCGATTCGACCAGAGCCGGAGCAAACTTGCTTGGGCCCGCTTGGACGCCCTTGGCATCCATCCCGTGGCAGGCCGCACACAGGACGAATGAGGCCTTGCCGGTCTCCATCTGCTTGGCGGTTTCCGCCTCATCGGCAGAAGCACTCATGGAAAAACCGGCGGTGACAACGAATGAAAAAAACAGTTTGTGCATGGAAATGGTGGGTTGCGTGGCGGCGACGCTAATCCTCCGGGGTTTCGGACGCAATACCAAGAAACAAGGATTCCACGCGTGCGGATCGTGGCGGGAAACGAATTGGAACTTGCCGGATTCCCGCCGGCGAGGCATCCCGATGGCATGAGTTTTGCGGCGGTGTTGTTTGATTTCGACGGGGTGTTGGTGGACACCGAGGGGGCGATCTATCAGGCGTGGCTGCGGACCTTCCATGCCCACGGACATGACCTGCCACTCGACGTTTACACGCGCTGCATCGGCTCGGATTTCGCCACCTGGTCGCCGAAAACCCACTTGGAAGAGCTTTCGGGATTGGCCTTCGACTGGCACGACCTGGACGCCCGCCGCCAGCAGGAAATCCTGCGCGATTTGTCCGGCGCAGGGACGATGCCGGGCGTGATCGGCCTGCTGGAGCAACTCGCCCGTGCGGGCACCCGGCGGGCCGTGGTTTCCAGTTCGTCACATCAGTGGGTGGATGGCTGGTTGGAGAAACTCGCGTTTGCCGACCATTTCGAAACCGTGGTCTGCCGGGGTGATGCACCGCAAATCAAGCCCGCCCCGGACTTGTATCTCGAAGCGGCGAAACGCCTGGGACTGCCGCCCGCAGACTGCCTGGTGATCGAAGATTCCCTCAACGGCATGAAAGCCGCGATCGCCGCAGGAATGACGGTCTGGATCGTGCCTAACCGGGTGACAGCCGGGCTGGATTTCGCGGGAGCGGACCGGATTTGGCCGTCGCTGGTGGAGGTTGCTGCGGCGTTTTAGTAGCCAGATGGGTGGCGCACGTAGTGGCCTGTTCCTTGACGCGTCTGCGGCTTCCAGCGTGGGCCGGAATTCCCACCCGGGCCACCGGTATCCAGACGCAGCCCGGCGACGGTCATGAACACATGGCCGTCGCGGATGTAGAGGGTGATCCATTTGCCCTCACCCTTTTTGCCGTAGTTGAAATAATCCTGCGAGGGGATGCTGCCTCGCATCAGTCCCGCCTCGCGCAGGACGTAGGAAACCGTGCCCGAGCAATCGTAACCGGAATCGTCGAGACTGGCATGTCCGCCGCCCCATTTATATGGCATGCCTTGCAAACGATTCCCGGCGGCGATCGCTTGTTTCACGGCGGCCGGGGCGTTCCGAGGAGCGTAGGCAATCCCGTTTTTCAACAGGGCGGTGCGTCCGCTTTGAAAGTGGTAGGAGACCGGATGCCTGGCTTTGACTTGGTTCGAGCAGGAGACGATGCCGCCGAAGAGGGGCAGGAAAATGCTCAGAGCGAAGCGAAAACTTTTCACGCCAAAAAGTTTTTCAAAAATGATTAATGAATACAAACTATTTTATCCCCAGTCCGTCGAGAAACGCGACGACTTGGACCAAAGCCCGCGAGCGGTGGCTCAGGGTATTTTTGATTTCATCGCCCAACTCGGCGAACGTGCGATCGTATCCTGCCGGGACAAACAGCGGATCGTAGCCAAATCCGCGCGTGCCATGGAGGGATTCCACAAGCTGCCCTTCGACGGTGCCGCTGAAATTCGCCTGCTCCATACCGCCGCGTGCCAGCACCATCGTGCAGCGGAAGCGTGCGCCACGATCCGTCTTGCCGGCCATTTCCGCGAGCAACCGCGCGTTGTTTTTGGCGTGGTTGCCCTCTTCGCCGCCGAAGCTCGACGACCAAACGCCCGGCACGCCGCCCAGCGCATCCACCTCGAGACCGGAATCATCGGACAGCACCCAGCCCTCGACACGGCGGCTGATTCCCTCCGCCTTCAACCGCGCGTTTGCCAAAAACGTCACCCCGGTTTCCTCAATCTCCGGGAAATCCGGAAACGCGGTCGCGTCCATGACCTCGAAGCGGTCGCCGATCATCGCGCGGATTTCCGCAGTCTTGTGGGCGTTGCGGGTGGCGAGAATCAAGCGCGGCAAGGGTTGCATGGCCCCTCGCTAGCGCGAATGGCGAAGCGGTGCGAAGTTTTTCGAATAATTTCGAGTTCGGCGACGCGTATCAACATGATGAAAGCAATCACTTGGCTCGCTTCCGTAACCATGGGCGTCGCCGCCCTCACCGCCTCCGCCTTCGCCGCCACTCCTGAAGGGTGGTCCACCGATCTCGAAAAAGCCTTCGCCCAAGCCAAGGCCGAAAAGAAGTCCGTGCTGGTCGAGTTCACCGGCTCCGACTGGTGCCCGCCCTGCATCGCCATGCGCAAGAACGTCTTTTCCAAAAAGGAATTCGTCTCCGCCGCCTCCAAGAAATACATCCTAGTCGAGCTCGATTTCCCGAACGGCGACGCCGCCGTGAAGGAGAAAAACACGCCCTACGCCGAGAAATACAAGATCGAGGGGTTCCCGACGGTGATCCTTTTCACTCCGGAAGGTAAGGAATTCACCCGCTTTTTTGCCTCCGAATTCCCGAAAAGCGAGGATTTCCTCAAGCACCTCGACGAGGCGCACGCGAAAAAAGATCTCGACTAACTTTTCCCGCCCGATTCCCAACCACCCCGCCCCGGCTTCACGTCGTGGCGGGTTTTTTCTTTGGTCGGCGGGGTCTAACTGGGACAGGGCGAAGGCGAATTGGTCGCGCGGATCGCTGATGGAGGCGAAGATCTCGAAGCCTGCGCGGAAGCCTTGGGAATAATCGGTTTTGTCGGGATTTCAAGGAGTGAGCCTACCCCGCCCTCAATCAGCTTTCCCCTACAGGGAAGGGCAATCGTATCTGCGGGGTTTGCGGTCGTCCTCAGCACATCGAGGACCACCGAGCGGGCTTTGTTTGCCCCAGGCATCGCCAAGGCGTTTGGTAGAGGGTGACGGCTCTGGTCCACCAAGCGACTAACGCAGCAGGTTCCACGCGGTCACCAGCGCCTTGAGGCCGGCCATTTCGATGGATGGATCGACACCCGCACCCCACAGCAGGCGGCCGTCGTCGTGCTGGAGCTGGACGTAGGACGCGGCGCTGGCGTCCGAGCCGCCGCGGACGGCGTGGGAGCGGTAATCGGTGACTTTGAAATCCTTGAGCCCGGCCCCTTCCAGCGCATGGACAAAGGCGTTGATCGGGCCGTTGCCGAAGCCTTCGATGGCCTTCTTTTCGCCAGCCATGAGGATGCTGGCCTTGCATTGGACCATCCCGCGCTCGCCGGTGTGGTGGACGAGTTCGTAATCGATGACATCGAGCGGGATCGCGATGTTCACGAACTCCTCGAAGAACGCCTCGCGGATTTCATCGGTCGTGAGTTCGCGCCCGTGCTCGTCGGCGAGGTCGTAGATGCGCTTGCCGACTTGCGGGTGCATCGACTTCGGCAAATCGAAGCCGTGCTCGCGGTCGAGCACATAGGCGACGCCGCCTTTTCCCGATTGGGAATTGATGCGGATGATCGCCTCGTACGAGCGGCCGATGTCCTGCGGATCGATGGTGAGATACGGGACGCCCCACGGGATGTTGGGATCGAGTTCGGTTTCCTTGGCGCGGCGGTCGAGGCCTTTCTTGATGGCGTCCTGATGGGAGCCGGAGAACGCGGTGAAGACGAGTTCACCGGCATACGGTTGGCGCTCGGACACGCTCAGGCGGGTCACCCGCTCGTAAACCGTGCGGACCGATTGCAGGTCGGAAAAATCCAGACCGGTGGCGATGCCGTGGCTGTTGAGATTCAGCGCGAGCGTGACGATGTCGAGATTTCCGGTGCGCTCGCCGTTGCCGAAAAGCGTGCCTTCCACGCGGTCGGCCCCGGCCATCAAGGCCAGCTCGGTGGCGGCCACGCCGGTGCCGCGGTCGTTGTGGGTGTGCAGCGAGACGATGACCGAATCGCGCTTTGCCATGTGCCGACACATCCACTCGATCATATCGGCGTGGATGTTAGGCGTGGTCCACTGGACGGTGTCCGGCAGGTTGACGATCATTTTTCGATCAGGCGTCGGCTGCCAGATGTCGATCACGGCGTTGCAACACTCCAAGGAAAAATCCAGCTCGGTGTCGGAAAACGATTCGGGCGAATATTGCAAAACCACCTCGGTGCGCGGGACGCTCGGCACCAGTTGTTTCACCAGCAACGCGCCGTCGATGGCGATTTGCTTGATCGACTCGCGCGACGCGTCGCCAAAGGTGACGCGCCGCTGGAGCGGCGAGGTCGAGTTGTAAATGTGGACGATCGCCCGCTTCGCGCCGTCGATGGCCTCGAAGGTCCGGCGGATCAGGGCCTCGCGGGTTTGCACCAGCACCTGGATCGTCACGTCTTGCGGGATCCGGTTTTCATCGATCAAGCGGCGCAGGAAATTGAACTCGGTGTCTGCGGCGGACGGGAAACCGACCTCGATCTGCTTGAAACCGACCCGCACTAACAAGTCGAAGAATTCCAGTTTTTCCTCGATCGACATCGGCTGCGGCAGCGCCTGGTTGCCATCGCGGAGATCGACCGAGCACCACTCGGGGGCACGGGTCAGCGTCTGGTCCGGCCAGGTGCGGTCGGGCAAGGAGACCGGCGGGAACGGCCGGTATTTCGTGAGAGAAGTCGGATGCATTTTTGAAAATGGGAAGGACTAACGGGTCACGCCCCGCTCGGAGTTCTCGATGAATTCGATCAAGTGCGCGACTTGCGGCGTGTCCCCGGTGTGGGTGGCTTTGAGTGAACTCAGAGCAATCGCGAGATTCGCGTCTTTTTTCAAGAATAATTTCTTGTAGGCCGTCTTGAGCGCGTGGAGATCTTGCTCGTCAAAGCCACGGCGTTGCAGGCCGATGGCGTTGAGGCCGCGGGTTTTCGAGGGATTTCCCTCCACGATCATGAACGGCGGCACATCCTGAACGACCCGCGACAATCCGCCAACCAGCGCGTGCTTGCCGACCCGGCAGAATTGGTGGATCGCGGCAGCTCCAGAAATGATCGCGTGATCGTCCACCTCGATGTGGCCTGCCAGCGCGACTGAATTCGAAAGGATGACGTGATTGCCGATCTGGCAGTCGTGAGCGATGTGCGAGTAGCAAAGAAACAAATTGTGCGAGCCGATGCGGGTCACGGAATCCGCATGGGTGCTGCGGTGGACGGTGGTGTTTTCCCGGAAAATATTGTGATCGCCGACTTCCAGATACGTGGGATCGCCGACGTATTTGAGATCCTGGGTTTTCCCGCCGATGGCGGCAAACGGGAAAAACTCATTGGCCCGCCCGAATTTCGAGTGGCCTTCGAGAACGACGTGTGAGTGCAGGACGCAATCGTCGCCGAGCTCGACATTCGCGCCGACGACACAAAACGGCCCGATGCGGACATTGTGTCCAATCTTGGCGAGGGGTGAAACGATGGCGGAGGGGTGGATCACGGCCGAAATCTCTGCGGATGAGCGCACAAAAGACGAGGCTTTTTTCTGCCGGACGTCTCCGAAACCGGATTTTCGCCCGCCGCGCCGGATTTGCTGGATCGCGGCAGGGACCGCCGACGTGACTCCGCCATGTCCACGCTCGCCGAATCCCACGTTGATCTCCCCACCACCTGCGGGCCCGATGCGGGTGAAGGGTGGACAGCAATGCCCGCCCCCCATATCTTTCCGAGCATGAGCAATTCCCGATTCATCGCGGTGGTAGGTGGCAGCGGTTCCGGCAAAAGCTGGTTGGCAGCACGCCTGCGGGAGGGTCTTGGCGAAGCTGCGGGGCACCTTTGCCTGGATGATTTCTACGCCGATCTTGGCCACTTGCCGGAAGCCGGGCGGGACACGGTGAATTTCGACGATCCGGCGGCGATCGATTGGGAGTCGTTGCGCACGGTGCTGGATTGCCTGGAGTGCGGCGAGGACGCGCGGATTCCAATTTACGATTTCGCGACGCACACCCGCAAGCCGGAGACGCGGCATTTCGGGAATGCCCGGCTGGTGGTGTTGGAGGGACTGTGGCTGCTGCACCCGGAGTGGCTGCGGGAAAAATTCGCGCTAAGCGTGTTTGTCGATTGCCCGGAAGGGGAGCGCCTGCGGCGGCGGATCGAGCGGGACGTTCTGGCGCGCGGGCGCACGGAGGAATCGGTGCGGCAGCAGTTCGCGGATCATGTCCAGCCGATGCATGCGATGTTCGTCGAAGGGCAGCGCCAATGGGCGACGCGGCGGGTGAATTCCCCGCTGTCGGAAACCGAGCAAGCGGAGTTGATAGAGGCATGCCTCGGGCAACTCGATCCGCAGGCGCGTGGCGTGCAACGTCAGTAGCGCTGGCAACCGCGCCAAGGAGATCGCAGGCGGAGCTTGTGAGGAGTTGCCAGTGGTTTGTCCGGCAAGTTGGTGTCGCTTCTCCGTAAGGATCACTTTTCGGGATGCGCTGCTAGATATGCCTTCACATCCTTGGTCACGATCAGCTCGCCCTTCATGATCGCCCAGTGGCCGGGGAAGGTGCAGACGTATGGATAGATGCCTTCGGTGGCCGGGGCGGTGAGGTCGAGGGTTTCGGATTTCCCGGCTTCGACGAGTTTGGTGGCGGCGATGACCCGCGCGTCGCCTTCGATGACGTAGGCGCGGCCCTTGCTGTCGAGCTTGTCGGGCGCTTGGGTTTGCACGGACTCGGCGACGGCTTGCAGCGTGCCGGGTTGAACGAAGACGAGGTTGTGCGGCATCGCGTCGGGATTCTCGAAAATGACTTCAAATGGCTTGCCGGCTTCCACCACAAGGCGGGCCGTGTCGTAGCGGAGTTGCTCGCGGACGGTCTTGATCGTGATAACTCGAACGTAGAGATTGCCCAACGCTTGGGTCGCGGCGGCGGCTTCGGCAGCGGGAAGCAGGCCGATGAGCTTGTTGGCGATGGTGATGGTGTCGGTGTAATCTTTGGTGGTGCGGTTGTCCGCCGGGACGGCACGCGCCCAGGCAACTAGGCCGCTGGTGGCGACCGCAGCTTGTTGCTTGGTCCAGGCGCTGGCTGGCAGTTGCGCCATCGCTTGCGCTGCGGTGGGGACCTGGTCGTTCTTCGCGATCAACCCGGATAGCAGGGCGAAGACGGCTTCGGGTTCCTTGCCGAGGCTGGCCAGTGCGCGGATCGTGGCGCGGCGGAGGTTGCCGGCCACGTCACTTTGGATTTCGATCCGGGCGGATTCCTTGGCTGCGGGATTCCCGGATTTCTTGAAAATCTCGTGACGGCCGGCATTCAGGATTGTCAGGTCGAAGCCCTCCATGCGATTGCCGTAAGGGCCGTCGGTGCGGTTCCAAATCACGATCGACTCGATCGGTTGCTCCGAACCGAGATCCAACTCCCACCAAGGATTGACCACATTTTCGGCGGTGTGGGTCACCGAGTTTTCACCATAGTTGCCGTCGGTCTTGCCATCGATGGCCCGCTTGGCGGGGCCATCGTTGGAGGTGCTTTGCTGCGTGGCCTTGCCGGCTCCGGCGATGTTCTTGTCCTGGTTGAAGACTTGCACTTCCGCGATCGAAAGCGTGCCCTTGCGTGGCAGCTCGATGCGGACAAAACGCCCGGCTGCGGTTTTTTGTTTTGATAGATCCGCGTCCATGCCGTCGGGCAGTTTGGTGATTAGATTTTTCACGACGTTGTAGGCGCTGCCGCGGAGATTGGCATCCGGCACGAGGGGCAAGGCATTCAGGAAGCCGGCAAGCGCCCCGGGGGATTTGCGGGCGAGTTCCCAGGCGGCATTCATCGAGCCATCGGCGGTGATCAAGGCCGCGGCGGCGCTTTGTTTCACGGTGTCGGCAGCGTCGGAGGCAGTGAGATTTTGGAGCGATCCGCGCGAGGATTTGAGGTCAGCGGCGGATTGCTGGAGCAGCATCGCGCACAGGTCACGCGTGGCATCATCGTTTTTGTTAGCCATGGTCGCGAGGACATTGACTAGGGTTTCCGTCGGGGAAATTTTCTTCAGTTTCGCCAGCTCGGAAAGTGCCTCTGTCCGTTGGTCCATCTTCACATCGGGACGGGTGAGCATCGCGGTGAAAGTCACCGGCGATTTGGGCAGCTTCATCAGGTCCGCGCTGCTCACGGAATCCAGCAGGAATGAAATCCCGGCGGGGTTGTCGGTGGCGAGTTCCTTTCCTTCGGCGACGGCGTTCTTCCACCATGGTTGGAGCTGCCGCATCGTTTCCTTGAAGCAATAGTCGAGGTAATAGTCCGTCGGGTGCTTCAATATAGTTAGTGCGACATCGGCGGCGGCGGTTTCGCGGAAAAAGCTGGCGACCCGGACGGCTTCGAGGCGGACCCGCGGTGCCTCGTCGTCAGCGGCGAGCTTGAGCAAGGCCAGCGCACCGGGGACGCGGTCGCGCCAGTAGCCGAGCACACGGACGGCTTGCGCGCGGGCGCGGGACTCGGGCGATTTCAACATCCGCTTGAGCAAGGATTCGTTGACGATGTTATGCCATTGGTGAACCCAGAGTGCTTCGAGCATGTTGTGTTCATAGGTGGCATCTTTGGGATCAAGGAGTTTCACCCAGTCCATCACGCCAGCGGTCACTTGTTTCGCGTCGTGTTTGGCGAGCTCGATTTTTGCGCGTAGGCGAACGTCGTTCTCGGGTTCCTTGAGGAGTTCGAGCAAGGCGGTGATCGGCTGGCCGGCGATTTTTTTCGGCTCTAGCAGCGGCCGGCCCTCGTAGGTGATCCGATAGAGGCGGCCGTGCTGGTGATCGCGGTTCGGATCGCGCAGGTGATGCTGGAGGTGGCCGATGAGCATCTGCGACCAATCCATGAAATAGAGCGAGCCATCCGGCGCGACGGTGATGCCCGACGGGCGGAAATTCGGGTTCTTCGCGATGTCATTCGTGACGAGGTTGTCAAGGGTCTCGCCCTTGATGGCGGAACCTTCCTCGGTGAGCTTGGCGCGGAAAATCCCCTGGATGCTGATCACGTTGGTGTCGAGGAACAGCCCTTGCCAATCGTCGGGAAAGTGTCGGCTTGTTAGGATCGCCGTGCCGGGGCTGGGGCGCGACGGACGGTCCCAGAATTGTTTCATCGAGGGATGTGCGCCGGTGTCGAGATGGCCGCTCATGGCCGGGCCGAAATAGTTCTCGTTACCGGTGGCGTCAGTGATCAGGTCATTTCCCCAATAGTCGAAAACCCGGCCGTGCGGATTGGCGAAATTGTAGGGCGCGTGGCGCATGAATTTGCCGGTTAGAGGTTCGTAACGGTAGATCCCGCCGTCCACGTTGCGGATCGGGCCGTTGAAGGTTTCCACGTTGCTGCGGAGGAAGACGCCGTCGCTCAGATAGACCGCGCCGCCGGGTTCGTAGCACATCGAATTGGTCTCGTGGTGGGAGTCTGCGGCGTCGAGGCCGTGGAGCATGCGCTCGCGGCTGTCGGCCTTGCCGTCGCCATCGGTATCGCGGAGAAATAACAGATCAGGCGACTGCATGAGCAGCACGCCGTCTTTGTAAAACTGGAAACCGGTCGGGCAGTTCAAGCCGTCGGCGAAGGTGGTTATTTTCACCGCCTTGCCGGTCTTGGGATCGAGGTCGATCACCAGCAGTTTGTCGAAGACCTTGGTGGTCGGCGAGGTTTCCGGATAGTTCGGCCAGGCGGCGATCCACAGGCGACCCTTGGTGTCGAAACTCATCTGCACCGGATTGACGAAATCCGGGAAGGTCTTCTCGGAGGCGATCAGCTCGATCTTGCAGTGGGGCGGCAGCGTGAGGTATTTGAGCGCGTCCTCCGGATCATCATAGGGAACTTCCTCCTTCCGGTTAGGCGGGGTGTTATCTACAGTCGGCAGATTGTCGTCGGTGACTTGGTAGGTGCCGCCCTTGGCGACGGCCCACACCAGTTTGTCGCGGTTGGCGGTCTTCACGTCGCGCTGGGCGAGTTCCTCGTTGAGAATGGTGGCATTGGTCACGCCCTCGTAGGCGATGCGCGAGCGATCGCCGAAAATGTTATATTGATCGACCGTCCGGTAGCGGTGTTGCCACTCGGTGTTTTTTAGCAACACCGCGTCGCGGATTTTTGCGACGGACGGATCGTCGGTTGATTCCGGTTCCTTGCCGAACACGGCCTTGAACTGGATCGGCGCGAGCAGTTTGTCGCCCTCGTCAGTCAAGTGAATGCCATTGATAGAAAGCGCGTGGCCGGCCTTCTGGTAGAGCTCGCGCGACGGCGCGAAGAGATTGACGAACGGGACGTTCTTCGCCTTCGCCACGTCCGCCATGGCTTGGGTGTAGAGGCCGAGGTTGCGGTTGTTTTCCTCGCCGTCGGTGAAGTTAGGGTTGTGCAAATCCTCCTGCGCGATCGGGGAGAACAGAATGATCTGCGGTGCGCCGTGGCCGCTGTAATTGGCGGCCAACTGTTTGGTGAGATAGTCGTCGAGGTTCTTCTTGAAATCCTCCAATCCCTGCGGGCCGCGGAAGGATTCGTTGAAGCCCCAGTAAGCGAGAATCACATCCGCGCCAAAGTCGGTGCCGGCCTTGTAGATGACGTCCGGTTTGCCCGGAGGCGTGCTGTCGCCCTTTTTCATGGCGAGAAACCACTCGGTCGGCGGGACGTCCTTGGAGCGCGGGTGGACGTTGACCTCGTCGGCGGCGAAACCGAGGTTGCGGATCGTTAGATCGGCAGCGGGATAAGCCTTGTGAATGAGCGCTTCAAACCACGCCTGCTGCTGCTGGCGATCCGCCAGCCCGCTGCCGACGATGGCGATGTGGTCGCCCTTACGGAGCTGCAGGAGTGGCTCGCCAGCGAAGGCCGGGGGGAAAGTCGCGAAGACGGAGACGCCAAGGAGGAAAATGGTTTTGAAAATCATTGAATTGGCCGATACGGGCAGGCTGCGGTGATTTGTGCATCGCGTGGCAACTTTTTACGCCAACGGCGCGTTCACTCTCATAAGCTCCCCGCGACGCCCTGGGCCGCATCGACGAACGAGGGAAACTGCGGCTGCCAGCCGGTGGTTCGGAGCTTCAGGTTCGACACCTGCTTGTGGGTCCAGCCGCGTTTGCGGTTCAGATCGCGCGGCCCGGACGGCGGGAGCGGTCGGGAGAAAAGTTCACTCAATTTCTCATAACAGCCGAGCTGGGTGAGCGGGGTTGAGTCGCTGACGTTGAAAATTTCCCCACAGCAGCCGGAGGTGGCGAGATGGAAGATCGCGCGGGCCGCGTCGTCGCGGTGGATTTGATTGAGGAAGCGCCGACCGTCCTCCTCGATCACCGCCTCGCCGCCGAGGAACTTTTTCAAGATCACGCTGCGTCCCGGGCCGTAGATGCCGGACAAGCGGGTGACGATGCCGCCCGCCGCCAGCGTGATCCGCTCGGCCTCTAGCAGCAGATTGCCCGTTTCCCGGTCCGGGATGGCAGGGCTTTCCTCGGTGACGACGGAGCCGTCGGTCTGCGCGTAAACCGAGGTGCTGGAGGTGAAGAGGAGGGGCGTGCCGGGAAATACTTCCGCTAGATTGCGGCAGCCATCGGCATACACGTGCTGATAGGCCTCCGCCCCGCCGCGGCCGGAGGCGGCGCAGTGGACGATGAGATCTGCGGCGGGCAGGTTTTTCACGGACTCCAGATCGCCGACATCGCAGGTGATCGAGCCGTCGCCGCCGGAGAGTGAAACAGTGGTGACGTCCCAGCCGTGGCCGCAGAACTCGCGGGTGATGGCCTGGCCGAGGTAGCCGTGGCCGATGAGGAGAAGCTTCATGGGGAGTGGTATAAGGAGAAGGGACGCCCTCGACGATGTGAATGGGCGAGGGCCTCTCCCACCGCTCCTTCCGATAAAGATTCCTGCGCGTCGAGGATTCCACCGCCCGCACCGAGTATTAGGCCGGGCGGCCCTCACGCTTTCTGGTGATCCGTCAGGCGCATCGCCACGAAATACAGGACGCACACCACCGCCACGGCGGCAATGATCCATAGCGCTTCATGTTTCACCGCGTGGATCAAACCCATGAGATCGACACCGCGGCCCTTTTTCAAAGCTTCCATTTGCGCGGGTTCCAGCTTGTTGCCGACCTTCTGGCCGAGGACGGCCAGCACCCAGCACCACAGCGCCGAGCCGACGATGGTCAGCACGCTGAATTTCAAAAAGCCCATGCGGATGATGCCCGCCGGAATGGAAATCAGGTGGCGGATCACCGGCAACAGGCGGGCGAAGAAAATCCCTCCGCCTTCATAGCGGTGCATGAAGCGCTCCGCCCGCTCGACTTTCGCGGGCGGCATCAGGAAGAATTTCCCGAAGCGCATGACCACCGGGCGCCCGACGAGCAGCGCGGTCCAATAGGTGATTGCCGATCCCAACCATGAGCCGAAGGTTCCGGCCAGGATCACTCCGGGCAAGGTCATGCTGCCACCCTGCGCTGCGAGAATCGCCGCCGGCGGGATCACCAGTTCGCTTGGAACCGGGAAGATCGAGCTCTCCATCGCCATTAACAGAACCACTCCGCCATACCCCCATTCGTGAACCCAGCGGAACCACGTTTCGATCAATGACTGCATCATATGTGGCGGGTAAGATGGGCAAATCCACCCGCATGGCAAGACCAACCCGAGTTCAGCGTTCCCCGGCTGGTTTTCTCAAAACGCCAGTTTCCAAATCACCCCGAGCACCGCGCAGGAAGCGAGCGTCGGGATCACTCCGAGCTTGAATCGCTCCATCGCCAGCCACGCCGCGAGCGCGACGACCGCGACGAACAAATCAAAGCCGCCCGTTGCCGGTCGCAGCGCATGACCGGCGAACACGACCGCCAGATTGAGAATCACCCCAACGACTGCCGCAGTGATGGCTGTTAGTGCTGATGCCAGCGCCGGACGCTCGCGCAAACCTTCAACGTGCGGTGCCCCCAAGAACACGAACAGGAAACACGGCAGAAACGTCACCCACGTCGTGACCAGCGCACCGAGCGTCGCTGCGGCAAGCGGTGGCAGATCGCCGGGATGTTGCCACGCCGCCACGAACCCGACGAACTGGAGTACCATGATCAACGGCCCCGGCGTCGTTTCCGCTAGGCCGAGTCCGGCCATCATTTGTTGTGCGCCAAGCCACCGGTAATGCTCGACGGCCATCTGGGAAACATAGGGTAAAACCGCGTATGCGCCGCCGATGGTGACCAGCGCCGCCTTGCTGAAAAACAACCCTTCCTGGAAATGAATCCCCTTCCATCCTAACAACAACCCGACGCCAATCACCGGCACCCACCACAGCGTCAGGCAAACTGCCGATATCATGGCCGTCCGCCTGAAACTCGCCTGCGGGGCCGGTGGCAGCACCACGCACGGCAGCTCCTCGCCTCCGGATTTCCCATGGCCCTTGCCGGCGGGAAATTGTTTCGGATAGATTTTCCCGCCCACATACCCGATCAAGGCCGCCGCGAGGATGATGATCACGAAGGAGATCTGGTAGTGATAGATCGCGACGAACGACAAGCCGGCCAACAGCCACAGGCTCGGCGATTTCAGCGCCTTCGAGCCGATCCGTTTCACTGCTGATAGAACGATCGCGATCACCGCCGGAATCAGCCCGTAGAAGATCCCCTTGATCCAGGTGATCTCGCCGCAAGCCATGTAGAGCCAGCTCAGTGCCAACAGGATGAAGACCGAAGGCAGCACGAACAGCACCCCGGCCGCGATCCCGCCGCGCGCACCGTGCAACCGCCAGCCGAGATAAGTCGCGAGTTGCTGCGCTTCCGGCCCCGGCAGCAACATGCAGAAATTCAGCGCGTGCAGGAAGTGATCCTCGGACAACCACCGCCGCCGCTCGACGATCTCCTTGTGCATGATCGCGATCTGCCCCGCCGGCCCACCGAAGCTGATCCAGCCGAGCTTCGACCAGAACCGCAGCGCCTCGTTGAAACTTGGCACCGGGGGCGGGGTCTTGGCTGATAGATCGTTCATGATTTGATTTTCAGAAAGGCGCTCGAAGCCTCGGTGCGGAGGAAGTCACGGCCATTTGTGCCGAGCCAACAGGATCATCCGCGAGCGCACCAGCTCCTTCTCCCTAGAACTCGCAATTCCCAGGTGTCCTCGCGAAGGGGATCACGTCGCGGATGTTTGCCATCCCGGTGACGAACATGAGCAGCCGCTCGAAACCGAGTCCAAAGCCGGCATGGGGGACGCTGCCATATTTCCGTAGATCGGTGTACCAACCGTAGGCATCCGGATCGAGGCCGTGTTTGGCGAAGTTGCCCAACAGCACATCGAGCCGTTCTTCGCGCTGGCTGCCACCGATGATCTCACCGATGCCGGGGACAAGGACGTCCATCGCGGCAACGGTTTTGTCGTCATCGTTGAGACGCATGTAGAACGGTTTGATTTCCTTGGGATAATTGAAGACAGTGACTGGCTTTTTGAAATATTCCTCGGTGAGCCAGCGTTCGTGTTCGGATTGCAGGTTGAGTCCATACTCCACCGGGAATTCAAACGTTTTGTCACTCGCTTTGAGAAGCTCGACGGCTTCAGTATAATTGATTCGTTCGAACGGACGGCTGGCGACGAATTCGAGGCGTTCCCGAAGTCCCTTGTCCACGAATTTTTCGAAGATGGCCATATCTCCGTCACTGTGATCGAGCGCTTGCTGGACCAAGTATTTCACCAGTGCTTCCGCCAAATCCATATCACCCTCCAAATCGCAGAATGCGACTTCAGGCTCAATCATCCAGAATTCCGCAGCATGGCGCGAAGTGTTGGAGTTTTCCGCACGGAAGGTGGGACCGAAGGTGTAAACGTTAGACAATGCGCAGGCGAATGTTTCGCCTTCGAGCTGGCCACTCACGGTGAGGAAGGCGCGTTTGCCGAAGAAGTCTTCTTCGGCTTTCGAGATTTTGTCATCGAGCAGGGTCGTCACGCGGAACATCTCCCCGGCACCCTCGCAGTCGCTCGCGGTGATGATCGGCGTGTGGACATGGATGAAATCGCGCTCCTGGAAAAACTTATGCACGGCATAGGCCATCCGGCTGCGAGTCCGGAATACCGCACCGTAGAGATTGGTGCGTGGGCGGAGGTGGGCGATGGAGCGCAGGAATTCCGTGCTGTGGCCCTTTTTCTGAAGCGGATAGTCTTCCGGGACTTCACCTAGCAGTTTTAGCGAGGTCGCTTGCATCTCCCAGGTTTGGCCGGCGGCGGGGGATGGGATCAGTTTTCCGCGGATCTCCACCGAGGCACCGGTGTTCATTTTTGAAATGCCTTCGTAGCCGGGAATCCCTGCATCCGCGACGATCTGGAGGTTTCCGAGGCAGGTGCCATCATTGAGTTCGAGGAAAGAAAATGCCTTCGAGTCCCGCCGGGTTCGCACCCAGCCGGCGACGTGCAGGTCATCGGTCGGTTCACTGCGCTTGAGAACGTGTTTGATCAGTGATCGCATGGACGTGGATACCCGGCAGGCATCGCCTTGTCAAAGCAGGGCCTTGGATTTGTTGATAGTTGAACGACGGGAAGCCGGTAATAGCCTCTGGATCCAAAGCCACGCCATGAAAGTCCTCCACCGGTTCCTGATTCTGGCGACGGTTCCCGCCGCCCATGCTTGGTCTCCGAGTCAAGAGCCGCCACCGATGCCGCTCGGATCGTTTGTGCTTCCGGACGATTTGGAAATCACTCCCTGGGCTGCTTCGCCCGCACTTTTCAACCCGACGAACATAGACATCGACCACCAGGGCCGGATCTGGGTCACCGAGGGCGTGAACTACCGTTCCAAGGCCGGCCGCCAGCCGGATGGTGACCGGATCGTCATCTTGGAAGATACCGACGGCGACGGTAGGGCCGACAACTCGAAGGTTTTCTGGCAGGATCCGGAATTGGTCTCACCGCTCGGGATCGCGGTATTCGACAATATCGTGATTGTTTCCCAGCCGCCGAATTTACTCAAGCTGACCGACGTCAACCGCGACCTCAAGTTCGACCCTGCTTCCGGGGACACGCGCGAAGTCCTGCTCACCGGATTCAACGGGAAGAACCACGACCATTCGCTCCACTCGCTCACCGCCGGCCCCGACGGCAAGTGGTACTTCAACCAAGGCAATACCGACGGCGTGTTCACGGATAAATCCGGCAAGACCTTCCGCATCGGAAGCCGCTATTTCAACAGTGGCGGCGGCGAATGGCCGGTGGACACCAAGTCCATCGCCGGACAGAAAAGCGATGACGGGTTCGTCTATGTCGGTGGCTTCACCGTCCGCATGAACCCGGATATCACCCATGCGGAAATCATCGGCTACAACTACCGGAACTCCTACGAGCAGACCATCAACTCACGTGGCTTTGTGTTCCAGAACGACAACGATGATCCTCCGGCGTGCCGCACCAGCCACATCATCGAACACGGCAGCGCGGGCTATTTCTCCAACGACGGAAGCCGTTCGTGGGAGGCTGATAGTCGCCCGGGCCAGGACACACCGACCGCCGAATGGCGGCAGGAAAATCCGGGAAGCATGCCTGCGGGCGATGTCTATGGCGGCGGCTCGCCCACGGGAATCGCGTTTTATGAAAACGGCGCGCTCGGTGGAAATTACAATGGCACCCTGCTGTCCTGCGACGCTGCTAGAAACGTCATTTTCAGCTACCAACCCGTTCTCGAGGGTGCCGGCTTCAAGCTAGACCGCGCCGATTTCCTCACCACCAATCCCGAGAAACAATTCGTCGGCGCTGACTTCACCGGCGGGAAAAAACTGCCCGACGTGGACGACAAGGAGAAATTCAACTTCCGTCCTTCCGATGTCTGCGTGGGTCCGGATGGTGCGCTCTATGTGGCGGACTGGACCGACCCCCGCGTCGGCGGGCATGACACCCAGGACGATGCCGCATCCGGCATCATCTACCGGATCGCGCCGAAGGGATTCAAGCCGGCCGTCCCCCAATTCGACCCGACAACCGTGGCCGGAGCCGTCACCGCATTGGAATCTCCCGCAGTGAACGTGCGCTCGCTGGGCTATCAGAAATTGAAATCCACCGGAGCCGCCGCCTATGATGCCGTCGCGAAAGTCCTCGAAAATCCCAATCCCTACGTCGCCTCGCGCGCCATCTGGCTCATGCCATATCTTGGCGAAAATGGCCGCGCCAAGCTCAACTCGCTGCTGACCGGAGACAATGCCGCCAACCGTCTAACGGCGTTCCGTGCGATCCGTCGGACGGACGGGTTCATCGACGATTTGCCCTACGCCCGCAAGCTCGCCAACGATCCCGCGCCGGAGATCCGGGTGGAAGCCGCGCAAGCGATGCGCAACCGGAGCTTTGACGAAGCGCGTGACGTGCTCGTCGCCGTGGCCGCCAAATACGATGGCAAGGACCGCTCCTATTTGGAATCGCTCGGCATCGGAGCCGGCCACAATACCGAAGAGCTTTGGAAAGCCGTGGGTCAAAAATTGCAACCCGGCGAGCCTGCCCAGTGGTCGGACACCTTCGCCCTCCTGACCTGGCGCTTGATGCCCGAGGCCGCCGTGCCTTCGTTGAAGATCCGCGCCACCGCCGCAAATCTAACGCCGCAACAACGCAAGCTCGCGGTGGATTCCATCGCCTTCATCAAGTCGAAAGCCTCCGCCGAGGCGCTGATGGATCTCGCGGCCGAAGCATCTCCCGTTAGAGATCAGTGCTTGTGGTGGCTGAGGAACCGCAGCGAAGGCGAGTGGGCCTCGCTCAACCTCAAGCCGGAACTTGAAAAGCGCGGCCTGATCGAAAAGGAAATCCCGCTGGTGGAGATGATCGTGCCGGCAAAACCGGAGAGCACCAAGTTCACCCTCGCCGAGGTGATGGCCCTCCAGGGAAACGCCTCGCGGGGCAAGGTTGCCGCCGGTCGCTGCATCATGTGCCACAAAATCGACCAAGCCGGTCCCGACTACGGTCCCGCGCTCAAGGGATTTGGCAGCCGCCAGCCGCCTGAAGTCGTCGCCCGCTCCATCGTCGATCCGTCGTTTGATATTTCCCACGGCTTCGAGGGCACGGCCATCAATCTCAAGGATGGAAAATGGATCGACGGCCACATCATTTCGGATGGCGATCCAGTGGTCATCATCGCGACGGGCGGTGTCACCCAACGGGTTCCCAAGAAGCAGATCGCCAGCCGCAAGGACATGGACCGCTCGCTCATGTTCGGCGCCGATCAGCTCGGCATGAGCGCGCAAGACGTGGCCGACGTCGTCGAGTGGTTGAAGACCTATTGAACGGGAATTTCCGTCCGTCACTCCGGCTTCGGCAAGCTCTTGTGGGAGCCGTCGCAGAGTGGCGGGTTGGCGGTGTGTTTGCATTGGCACCACCACACGGTTTTCTTCTCGGTCACTTCGTATTTCACCGGTTGCAAGCCGGTGCCCTTGTGGGAGCCGTCGCAAAACGGCGGATGTCCCGAGCGACCGCAGGAACACCACCAATGCACCCCGGCCTCCACTTCGAGAGCCAGCGGTTTGTTGTCGCAAATGATCGGTCCGGCAGCCATGGCGGGAGGCTAGAGGACAAGTCGGCCTAGCGCGAGAATGAATCCGGCAAGGCCGCAGATTTCACCCGAATGGCGATCAGGGCCGGGCTGATGTCGTCGCCCAGCGCGGCGGTGGCCGCCTGAGTAGCCGTCTCCGTGCAAGAGGCTGTCGGTTCCAACATCGATGTCAGCACCAGTGATCGGATTCTTTGATTCATCGATGACCCGAAATGTGACTTTGATCGGGTAGTGCTGCTCTTGATTGATCTTGATTGATCTTTTCAATTTGCTCCTTTGGTGCCTTCACGTCAAAAGGCTCCTGAGTGAGCAAGGTGCCAAGAACGAGGACGTTCTTTTTCATCGGCTTATCAAGCGGGTTTGAAGGTCATCCACCGGGAGCTAGGGTGCCTTGCCGGATTCGATGATTGCGGATCGTTCGGCCAGAACCTTGCCGGCGACAGACCCCGATAAACGAGCACAAGCTCGAAAATTGTTTTGGGGCGGTGAGGAGCAGGGGGTGGTCATTGTCATTGAGTCATCGGGTTGCATCGATTCGACAGCCATCGTGTCCCGACTCAGCGCAGGCCGACGGGAGGGTCGAGGATTTCGCGCATGACGAAGGCTTGGCGGACTTCGGCGGGATCGCGGAGGCGGCGGCGGAGGGTAATGGGTGTTTGTTTCATCGGCTTCGCGACGCCCTTGGATGCGATGCGGGCGCGAGTGGCCGAGGCCCCGCCGGTGGTGGTGGCTTTGTTTTCGCGGATCTGGCGCATGCGTTCGGCGAGGTCGCGCTGGTGTTTGAGGACTTTCGCGGTTTCGTTGGCGACCTCGGTCTCATAGCCGACCATCCGCATGGGTGGAGCGGTGGCGGTTCTCGAAAGCGGCGGCGGGACGGATGGCATGGCCGGTCGCTGCGATTTGCGGTAACTTTGATCCGGCGCAAAGACGTCCTCGGGATCGTTCATTTCCTCGACTTCGCGGCTGCCCTTCGCTTTTTCATAAAGAGATTTCAACATCGAGCCGATCCCTAGCAGGATGAGCACGACGATCTGAAAGTGGTCGAAAATCCAGTCCATGAGTTTAGTTTGTTAGAAGAGATACAGGAGGCGGGGACGCCTCCGGCAACGGTCTGGAGCAGGATGCTCCAGCCACTATCATTAGGTGCCTTCGGGTTTCGAGATGCTGGAGCGCATCTGGGTGTCGGCCTTGACGTTTTCCATCTTGTAATAGTCCATCACGCCGAGGCGGCCGCTGCGGAAGGCTTCGGCGATGGCGAGCGGAACCTGGGCTTCGGCCTCGACGACCTTGGCCTTCATTTCCGCGACGCGGGCGATCATTTCCTGTTCGAGGGCGACGGCGGCGGCGCGGCGGATTTCGGCCTGGGCCTGAGCCATGTTTTTGTTAGCCTCGGCCTGAGCTTCCTGGAGCTGCGCACCGATGTTTTCACCGACATCGACGTCTGCGATGTCGATGGAGAGAATCTCGAAGGCGGTGCCGACATCGAGGCCGCGATGGAGGACGACCTTGGAAATGGAGTCCGGAGATTCCAGTACGGTCTTGTAACTTGCCGCGGAACCGATGGTGGTGACGATGCCTTCGCCGACGCGGGCGATGATCGTTTCCTCCTTTGCGCCGCCGACGAAGCGGTCGAGGTTGGTGCGGACGGTGACGCGGGCGCGGACTTTGACCTGGATGCCGTCCTTGGCGACGCCGTCGATGGTGGTGCGGCCGGAGGCGGGATTCGGGCAGTCGATGACCTTGGGATCGACCGAGGTGCGGACCGCTTCGACGACGCTTTTGCCGGAACCCTTGGTGGCGAGATCGATGGCGCAGGTGCGGTTCCAATCCAGCGTGATGCCAGCCTTCTGGGCGGCGATGAGTGCCTGGATGGAGGGGATGACATTTCCACCTGCTAGAAAGTGGGCTTCGATGTCGTTGATGGGGATTTCAATGCCGGCCTTTTTCGCGGTGATCCGCGCATTGACCACCATGCCGAAGGGCACTTGGCGGAGACGCATGGCGACGAGGTCGGTGAAGCCGACGTAAGCGCCCGCCAGCCACGCCCGGAGCCAGACGCTGAAGAACGAAAGCATGATGCCGAAGATCAGCAATCCGAGGATCGCAACGACGATGAGGATGATGGTGGAGATGTCGAACATGGGGGTAGTGGTCAGTTAGTTTTTGGAGAGAGTGACGATGAGGCGGAAATTGTCGGCGCCGATGATCTCGAGGACGGAGCCAGCCGGTGCCTGGCCGGATTGGCAAAACGCTTCGTAGCGATGGCCATCGACGAGGACATAGCCGCTCGGTGAAAGCATGGTTAGCGCTTCGGCGGATTTCCCGATCAAATCGCGGGCCTCGTTGCCAACGGCGGCGGACACGGCGGTGATCTCCTTGGTGAGGAAAGCACGCTTTCCGAATTTAGTTTTCGGCAGATAGCGGAATTCAATGAACAGTGCCATGCCTCCCAACGCGAATGCTGTTAGCACTGCGGCGATTCCACCGCTGGTGCCATAATCAATAAACGCTTTGATACAGCCGCCGAACATCAGCAGCGCACCGATCGAGCCGAGAATCGCGCCGGGAACGATCACTTCCACGGCGATGAAAAGAATGCCAATGGCAAATAACAGAATGATCGGCGTCATGACAACACCTCCACGGTCAGTCCGAATTCTGCGAGGCCGGTGACCTTCACTGGAGTTCCGGCATCGGCATAACCGACGGCGAGCCGGGCCTCGTAACGGCTGCCGCAGATTTCCACTTGGCCGCTAGGGAAAAGGCCGGTGGCGGCGATGCCCGTTTCGCCGATCAGCGAGATCCCGTCCGAATTCCCTCCGTTCAACGAACGGACAGCGGCAGGTTCTCCTCTGACAGCGGCATCCAGGACCATGTGACCCCACAGCCCGCCTTTCGGGAGGAATCTCAAAATCGCGAGGAAGAGTACCACCGCCAGGATGACCCCCGCCATCATGTTCAGCAACGGGCGGACGAAGATATCTCCTGTTAGGGGGATCGGCTCGCCGGGCCAGAGGTCCGTCATCGCCCACACCAGCGAGCCTAACATCAACGTGGCACCGGTCAACGCGAGGACCATCACACCGGGGAAAAGAAACAACTCGATGACCACCAAGGTCACGCCCAGCAGAAAGAACAGGACCGGTTCGTGCCCCGAAAGCCCTGCCACGAATTGGCCGAAGAACACGATGCCCAATAAGGTGAGACCCGTGATCCCGAAAATTCCGAAGCCAGGGGTCTTGAACTCGATGAACAAACAGACCAGACCAAGGCCCATCAAAATTGGCGTTAGACCGGTGAGATACTGGGCGAGCTTTTCCGACCAGGTGATTTCGAGCCGTTCGACCGTGTAGTTTCCCGCGCCGTGGATCCTGTCCAGCAGCTCATCGAGATTGTCGGCGATGCCATTGCCTAACAATGGTTGCGGTGGATCGCCGTAAGATTTCATCGCTTCCTGCGCGGTCAGGGAAAGCAGCTCGCCTTTCGGTTTGATAACCTGGTCGCCGATCTTGAATTCGGAATCAATGTCGATCATCGCCGAGATCACTTGGCCGCGGTAGCCCTTGCCCTCGGAAATCGAGCGCATCCGCGCCTTGAGATAACTGACGAGTTTCCCGCGCATGGTTTCGCCGATGTCGCCACCATCGGATAGAACCGGAGCCGCCGCGCCGATGACGGCACCCGGGGCGAAATAGATTTCATCAGTGCCGGCGGCAATGAACGCACCGGCGGACATCGCTTCACGGTTGACGTAGGTCACCGTCTTGCCCGGGAATTTCTCGAGTGCCTTGAGCATTTCGAAGGTGACATCCAGCGCGCCGCCCGGAGTTTCCATGTCGAGAACGATAGTGTTCACGTTTTGCTCAATGGCTTCCTTGAGCCCGCGGCGCAAGATGTAGAGCTCCGGCTTCGCGATCTGCTCGCGGATGGGAATGACCACCACCTTGGCTGGGGTGGCCATGAAAGCCAGCTTTTCAGCTTGCGCGAAGCCACCGGATGAAAGCCCGAATGCCATCGCGAAAATGCTGAATAATCCTCGTCTCACAAAGGCACCATGCCGGGATGGAGAACCCCACGCAAGCTCGCCTTCGTTGGAAGACCGGACAATTTTTCCAATTGTCCGGTCTGCTGTCGATTGTTAGGCAGGTTTGTTAGCTCCGGCGTTGCGGATCTGCTCGAAGGTGCCTTCGATGAGTTGTTTTCCTTGCTCGCCGATGTTGTGATAGATGGTGCTCATCGTCTGGATCGTGCTGGCGGCCGGGCCGGCGAAGGTGAATTCGCAATTGACCACTTCGCATTGGTTGAGGGCGAAAGCACCGTAACCGAGGACCACGAAGCGGCAGTTGGTGAATTGGCAGGCTTCATATTCATGGAAATCGAGGACGACTTCTTCGTTGGCAAAATTGTTCTTGGTGATTTTCATAAGTGATTTCGGAGTAATGGTTTTTTATTCTTGGGAGGAAGCAGTTAAAGCGTTTCGCAAGGACAATGCAACACTGATCAAGTCACTAAATTCGACTATCCAACCGAAACACCTGGCCGGAGGTGTGTGGAAGATCGTCGTGAAGGTGGCGGATAAATCTCGCGACGGTTGCCGGCGTGTTGAAACGACCCAGAATGTGGTCGCTTTGAATCTTCGCTTTGCGCTTCACGGAAACGGATTCGGTCATTCGCGTTTCAAGGAAACCGGGCAGGATGGTATTGATCCGGATGCCATGGTGGCCGTTTTCCCGGGCGAGAGATGCCGTTAGACCAAGCAACGCGGCTTTTGCAGTCGCATAAGCGGTCTGCCCGGGCGGTGGATAAAGGGCGGAGTGGCTGGAGATAAAAATGACGTGCCCGGACCCACTCCCGATCATTCGTGGCAACACCGCTGCCGCGCAATCCGCCGCACCCTGATAATTCACGGTGAGAACCTCGTCCCACGCGGTTTCATGCAAACGGGACAATGGCGCGTCACGGGTGATCCCGGCGGCACAAACCAGCAAATCGACCGGCCGCAAATCGAAATAACTCCGGATTGCCGCTGAATTGGAAACGTCCAGTTCGGCATGAGAGGGTGCGGCAACATTCCACGAAGCTGCGGCAAAGACTTCGACAATCGCTTGTCCCAAACCTCCGCTGGCTCCTGTGATGACCAAATGATTCACGGCAAGAGATCGTGCGCTGGTCCGCTTGGTCCTAGCAAGTGTGGCGATTCCAAGAACCCGGCAAGAGCCTGGGAATAACCTAAGAACGGTTGGGTGGAACGATCCGCGATCTCTGAAAAAAGGGTTTCATTCTGAGGTCATGCAGCTTGTCGCCCAACTTGTTGTTCCCGTGGAACCCGTTTGGTGAAGCTGGGGAACAGGTGATTCCGAGGGTTGTTCACACTATTAAGAAGATGATCTTATAGGTTCAAAAAGGAAGAAATCATCAGAAGAGGGGAGGGAATTTGCAGATATCCTTGCAAAATAAATAGGTCCGATCAGTCAGATTCGACCGATGGGACCTATTCAGGAAAAGCCTTTTGCCAAGGTTCAGAAAAGCATCAATGCGGGTTGTTCGATGACCTTTTTGATCTCCGAAAGGAACTGCGCGCCCACCGCACCATCGACCACGCGGTGGTCGCAGGAGATTCCGAGGTTCATCCGCAAGCCGGGAACGATCTGGCCGTCCTTAACCACTGGTTTTTCGATGGCGGCACCTACGGAGAGAATGACGGCCTGAGGTGGATTGACGATGGCATCGAAGGATTCGATTCCCCAGGCGCCTAGATTGGAGACGGTGATGGTGCCACCGTCGAATTCATCGGGTTTGAGTTTTTTGTCCTTGGCGCGGATGGCGAAGTCTTTGACGGCTTTGGAAATGGCAAGGAGCGATTTGGTTTCGGCCTGCTTGATGACCGGGGTGACTAAGCCATCTTCTACGGCAATGGCGACCGAGAGGCCGACATGTTGGAACTTCACGATGTGGTCACCGGCGAAGGAGGCGTTCACGGCGGGAACGGCTTGGGTGGCGTTGATAACGGCCTTGAGAATGAAATCGTTGACGGAGTATTTGTTGCCGTGGGTTTTTTCGGCCTGGGCGTTGATCTGTTGGCGCATCGCCATGAGAGGCGCGGCGTCCACTTCGAGGTGGAGGTAGAAGTGAGGAATCGTGGTCTTCGAGGTAAGCAGACGCGAGGCGATGATTTTCCGCATCGAGCTCAACTCGATTCGTTCGTCGCTTTCTTTGGCAACTGGCACGATGGCTTGGGTGGCGGGCGCGGTTGCGGGAGTAGGGATAATGGTCTTGGCTTTGATGGAGGCAGCAAGACCGGCAGCCGCTGAGGCTTCGGAAGATGGAGCTGGGGAAGTCTTCCCCGGGGGGGTGGATGCCGTTTCGACGTCATTTTTAACAATGCGACCGGCTGGACCCGAACCGGTTACTCTGGATAGATCGACACCGAGCTCAGCTGCGATCTTGCGTGCAAGAGGCGACGCCTTGAGTCGCTCGCTTGGGGCGGGAGGAGGTGAGGAGAGGTTGGCGGGAGTTGGTACCGGAGTTAGTGTCGGCACTGTCGCTTCGGTTGTTTGAGGCGCAGGTGTCGTGCCGGAATCTCCATCAAGGATGGCGAGAATACCACCGATGGGTGCTTTTTCGCCTTCCTGGATCAAAATTTCGGTGATGACTCCATCATCAAACGCTTCCATTTCCATGGTTGCCTTGTCAGTTTCAATTTCGGCGAGAATGTCACCAATTTCGACGGAGTCGCCGATTTGTTTGTGCCATTTGATGAGGGTGCCCTCGGTCATGGTATCCGAGAGTTTGGGCATTTCGATGTTCACAGACATGTTTTTGATAAGAATTGGAGTCGGAGTGAGAATGGGAAAAAGTCCGGGCATTTCCAGCCTTTTCACCGGGATAGGTGGAAACAAAAAAGCGCGGGGAGCTCAAGTCTCCTCCGCGCTTTTGAAGATGATGGGAAAATCAGTTCAAGGTGTGGTCATGCTTTGGGAAAGAGGAAGCACTTTCATCGTTGGAATCAGACCCAAGTTCGGGCTGCCAACGGAGCCTTGTACGCTCGCCATCCGCATGGTGGATTCCGAAGTGGTGCCGCAGCAATCTTTCTTCGGGCAGTAGTAGCGGGCGCATTGACTGCATGGGATACGGACCTGTCTGGTCACGGTCTTGTAACGTGGAACACGTTCTTCGACCGTTTGGACCATGCCGCCTTTGCCACTTTTCGAGTCACCGGGCGTCATCACTTCCTTGGTGACGATGTCATAGTAGCAGGTTTTCACCTGACGGGTCTCGGTGCGGTAACCGGCATTTCCCGTGGGAACGCCGAACATCGAGCAGCACGAGGAGAAGCCGAGCGAAACGGCAATAAGGGAAACGAGAAGAACTAGGTTTTTCATGATGGGTAATGGTTAGGAAGGAGAGGCTTGGGAAGGAGAGCGGAAAAGGGGAATTTCACATGCAGCAGCAAGATGACAGACTGAGGGCAAAGGCCGTGGCGACAATGAGTGTAGTTAGACGCAAGAACATATTGAAGATGCTAGGAAGGACTGTGGGCTTGGCAACAAAAAAGACCGTGTGGTTTTGTCGAAGCTCTCACTTGTAGGAGTCGGCATTCGCACGTCTTGTTTTTGATTCAGGCGATGGTCAGGACTTTCTCCACGATCCGGCGTGGGTTCGGAAGTTGTTCATGCTCAATGTGTGGCGAATAGATTGCTGGAGCATCGATCGAGCAGACGCGCTTGATCGGGGCATCGAGGTAGTCGAAGGCATGATCCTGGATGAGCATGGCGACCATCGCGGAAACCCCGCCGAAGGGTTTGGATTCATCGACTAGGACGACGCGATTGGTTTTCATCACCGTTTTGAGAATCGCATCCTGGTCAAGGGGGCGGATGGAACGGAGGTCGAGAACTTCGGCGCTGATGCCGTGTTCGTTTTGAAGAATTTCCGCAGCAGCCAAGGCTTGGATCACGGAACGGCCGTGGGCGATTAGGGAAACATCGGAGCCCGTGCGCTTGATCTCAGCGACGCCGAGCGGGATGACATGATCACCATCTGCCGGATCTGGGACTTCGCCAGTGGTGCCGTAAAGCAAGGTGTTTTCCATGACATAGACCGGGTCGTTGTCGCGGATGGCAGCTTTGATCAAGCCTTTGGCGTCGGCAGGAGTCGCCGGTGCGCAGACTTTCAGTCCGGGAAATGCAGCGAACAATCCTTCCGGGATGTGCGAGTGGGTCGCGCCGACACCCGTGCCGCCGTTGGCTGGGCCGCGGACGACGATCGGGCAATTGCAAAGGCCGCCTGACATGTAGCGAACGCACGCGGCGTTGCTGACGAGTTGGTCGAAAGCTACGGAATGGAACGACCAAAACATCAGTTCCATGACCGGGCGGACGCCAAGCATCGAGGCACCGATGCCCATGCCGATGAATCCTGCTTCCGAAATGGGAGTATCGACGACGCGCTTGTCGCCCCATTTTTTCCAAAGACCTTCGGTGACTTTGTAAGCACCGTTGTATTGGGCGACCTCTTCGCCCATCAGGACGACGTTTGGATCACGGGCGAGTTCCTCATCGAGGCCTTCACGGAGGGCTTCGCGGTAGGTGAGAATGCGGGACATGGTATTCGGAAGACGGGTAGGCTGTAAGAAGGAGATTGGAATGACCGGTGCGAAATCAGTCGTTGAAGAAATGGCGGCCAATTTTGGACGCCGGGGTGTTGTTGTCGGATTCCCAATAAACATCGGTGCTGATATCGGCGATGGTCGGGGCGGGGGATTCTTCGGCAAATTTGACGGAAGCGGCGGCTTCATCCTTCGCGGCCTTGTTGATGGACTCCGCCATTTCCTCGGTCAGGATACCCTCACCCATGAGGCGTCGCTGGAAAACCGCGATCGGATCGTGGTTCTGTTTGTAATTCTCGATCTCTTCGGGAGTTCGGTATTTCTTGTGGTTCGCGTCCGCAATACTGTGGCCATAGTAACGGTAGGTATCGATCTCAAGCACGGTCGGCTTGTGTTCTTTCCGCGCACGCTCCATCGCGATGTGGGTTTTCGCCCGGACTTCATACAGATCGGAACCATCGATCACGTCCCATTCGATGGCGTAGGCTTCCGCACGCTGGGCCAGGCAGCCGCTATAGGCTGATGACCGTTCCTGCGAAGTGCCCATGGAATAGCCGTTGTTTTCGATCACGTAAACGACTGGGATTCCGAAAAGGGAGGCGATGTTGAGCGACTCGTGAAAAGCGCCTTGATTGACCGCGCCGTCGCCGAGGTAGCACAGGCAGCATCCTTCGCGGCCGAGATATTTGAGCCCATAGGCAAGCCCGAGCCCCAATGGCGTCTGACCGGCAACAATTCCGTGACCACCCCAGAAGTTTTTGTCAGGAGCGAAGAAATGCATCGAACCGCCTTTGCCCTTTGAGCAGCCGGTTTGCTTGCCATACATTTCCGCCATGCACTCGTTCATGCCCATGCCGACGGCCAGCGCATGGCCATGGTCGCGGTAGGCGGTGATGAAATGATCGTCTGCACCGCCCAAGGAGATCGTGCCCACTGCAACCGCTTCCTGACCGATGTAAAGGTGGAGAAATCCCCCGATTTTTCCTCCTTGATAGTATTTCAATCCGGCTTGCTCGAACCTGCGGATCCGTACCATCTGCGAGAAAAGTTCGATTTTTCGTTCGGGCGAAAGCGACCGATTGATGGGTGAGCTGGCGAAATCGAGTTTGGAGGGACTGGCGCTGATCATGATTGGCGTGGAGAAGAGGTCGACGTGCGAAGGGTTTACTTGGCAAGAAGCGGGTCGGATGAGGAAACCGTCGGGGTGGGGAGGCGGAGTTGCGCACCTGCGAAGATGCCCGTGAAGAGCACGTTTGCGGCGGTCAGGTTTCGTAGGAAGACCCAGGAAGGAATCTTGCTTCCGACGGGTCCGGACCAGACGGATTGGAAAAGCCCTTCGATGTTTTTCGCGTAGAGCGGATCGGTGATCCAGGCACCGCTGCAGGTGATGAGGTGGAATAATACGGCAGAAACGGCGGAGCCGAGCAGCAGGGTGGGAAGGCCGCGTTGGACGAGCGCCTTGCCAAGGAAGTAGGTGATGAAAAGGGCCAAGCAGGTGGTCGCGAAATCTAGGGGGTTCGCCGTATGGCCAACGCCAAGCGGGAAGGTCACCGTCCACACGCCGAAAGGAATCGCAAAGCCACGCCAACCCGGTGCGAGTAAGGCACCACAGAAGAACAGCGCTGCCAACGGTTGGAAATTCGGCTGGGATTCGGGCAAGATGCTTCCCAAGACCCGGAAAGCGATGAGCAGTCCGACGATGAGACCGAGCGGCAGGTAGCGGTGCATGACGCGAGAGAATTGTTGATTTTCGGTAGCGCGGCTAGACCAAAATCTCGCTTTGGAAAAGGTTTTTTCATTCCGGTGGTGGACTTTATCGCGAGTTTCCGCAAATGAATCGGGATTGCCGCACGGCAGGCGGCATACGCCTTCGCAGTCGTGCTAGCCACGGATGGAAGGCCCTTGATCGGCGCGGCGATCTCCGCCGGAGTGCGCGAGTCCGTGGTTTGGTGGCGGAAACCGGTGTTCCCATTTCACCGCGCCGGGGGTCATGTTGGCGGACCGCCGCGATTTTACCACAGTCGTCGTCTGGAATTCCGGATCGACTGTTGTGAAAATGTTCCATGTGGAACATCGAGGTGTTTCCAGGCTTGAGCGTGGCCGTGGCTGAACTACCATTTCCTTCCCGCGATGTTTCGATACCCCAAGCTCTATGACGTGATTGTGATTGGTGCCGGCCATGCCGGGGTTGAGGCGGCGATGGCGGCCGCTCGGCTCGGTGGGGAAGTGGCCGTGCTCACCCAAAACCTGGACACCATCGGCCAGATGTCTTGCAACCCGGCGATCGGCGGACTCGCCAAAGGCCACATGGTGCGCGAGATCGATGCTCTGGGCGGAGCCATGGGACTGAACACTGACGCCACCGGGATCCAGTGGCGGATGTTGAACGCCTCGAAAGGACCCTCCGTCCGGGCACCCCGGGCTCAGTGTGACAAAAAGGCCTACCAGTTCCGGATGAAGCGGGAGCTAGAGGCGATGCCTGGCGTGGAGATCCATCAAGGAAATGTGGCGGACCTGTTGGTGGAAAATGACCGGATCGTCGGTGTGACGACGTCGCTTGGAATGCAAATTTCCGGAAAATCGGTCATCCTGAGCGCCGGTACTTTCATGGGCGGGCTGATGCATGTCGGCCTACGGAATGAAAAAGGGGGACGGATGGGTGATGCCACATCGAATGTTTCTGAGGCCCTCAAGCGTCTTGGCTTCGTGGTGGAACGATTCAAAACAGGCACGCCGTGTCGCCTCAATGGCCGCTCGATCGATTTCTCCCGCTGTGAGCGGCAGGACGGCGATCTGCCGGTGGCCAAATTCAGTTTCATGGCCGATTGCCTGGAGCGGGGGAAGGACGACATTTTCACGCTGAATCCGTGGGGAGACCCGATGTTCCACGTGGAACAAATGCCCTGCTGGATCACTTACACCAATCCCACCACCCATGCGATCATCGCCGCGAATCTCCACCAGTCGCCGATGTATTGCGGCGTGATCGAGGGTGTCGGTCCGCGCTACTGCCCGTCGATCGAGGACAAAGTGGTCCGTTTCGCCGAAAAGGAGCGACATCAGGTGTTTTTGGAGCCGGAAGGCCGTCACACACTCGAATATTACGTGAACGGTGTTTCCACCTCGTTGCCTTACGAGGTGCAATTGGAGTTTCTCCGGTCCATTACGGGTTTGGAGAGGTGTGAAATCCTTCGTCCCGGCTATGCGGTGGAATATGACTATTGTCCTCCGACACAGCTACGGCCAACCTTGGAAACTAAGCGTGTGGAAGGACTTTATTTTGCGGGCCAGATCAACGGCACGTCTGGATACGAAGAAGCCGCCGGTCAGGGATTGATCGCCGGAGCCAATGCAGCGCTTAAGGTATTGGGCAAGCCGGAGTTCATCCTAGGCCGGGACGAAGCTTACCTCGGCGTGATGGTGGATGATCTGGTGACGCGCGGTTGCACCGAACCTTACCGGATGTTCACCAGCCGTGCGGAATATCGCCTGTTGCTGCGCCAGGACAACGCGGACATCCGGCTCACCCCGAAGGCCGCCGGGATCGGCCTAGCCAGCGGCGAGCGGGTCCGCCGGGTGCAGCAAAAGCTCGTGGGACTCGAAAAAGCGGAGTCCTTCGTGCGCCTGGCAGTGCATGAGGGGGTGAAGCTCGATCAATGGTTCCGCCGTGGCGAAAATTCTTGGGAAACCTTGCCGGAGCTACTCCTTGAAGAGTTCCATCTGGACCTTTGGCCGCTGATCGAGACGAACTTCAAATACGAGGGACATCTTGGCCGCCAGCAGACCCAGATCGACCGAATGTCCCGTCAAGAAGGCAAACGCCTGCCGGACGATCTCGACTATTCCACCATTCGTGGTCTCAAGAAAGAAGCTCAAGTTCGTTTCACCGAGATCCGCCCTGCAACCCTTGGCCAAGCCGGACGCATCCCCGGCATCACACCCGCCGATCTCGCGATGCTCCTAGTATGGCTGGAAAAGCTTGGTCGAGAAGAACTCGCTGCTTCGGAGGAAGCGTGAGCGACCCGAGTGGAAGTTTCATTCCGGAGCTTCACGCATCGAAAGAAATCAAAATGTCCTGGGGTCTAACTAACTTTGATTCGCTTGGCCACGGGAATGTGCTTGTTCAGCCAAGCGAGGAAGAAGAACAAGCGCAGCCGCCACCAGACGGCGAACGACAGGGTGGTGCAGCCGGCGAGCACGGCGTTGATCGCGCAGACGAGGCCCCAGCGGTTGTAAGGCTGGAAGAAGATCTGGGCAAAGTGCAGCGTGTAGAAATTCTCGATGAACTCCCAGTAGATGGCGATGCGCTTGCGGTTGTCCCTTTCGTAACGCTTCATCCCGGCAGTTAGGGGCTTGCCGGTATCCAGCGCCTGATGGATCGCCCGTGCGCCTTGTTGGCCGCTGGTCATGGCTAACAAGACACCGCTGGAGAACATCGGATCGATGAAGCCCGAGGCATCGCCCGCGCGCAGGACGCGTGGCGAGACGAGGCTCTCGTTCTTGTAGGAGAAATCCGCGATGACGTGCAGCTTTTCCTGCATTTCCGCCTTCGGGAATCGCTTCTTCACCACCGGGGTTGTTAGCACGGCGTCGTCGAAGGCTTCCTGTGGGGTTTTTCCGAGCGCTTTGAAATCGGCGGCGTCGATGACGAGGCCGACGCTGGTTTTGTCAGGTGCCAGCGGGATCAGCCAGATCCAGGATTTCTCGCGGCGCACGATGAGGATGTCGCCACTTTCCTCGCCCGTCGGCATGTCCACGCCATCGAAATGGCTGAAGATGGCGATCTTCTTGTGCTCGGCATAATACTCGCGCTGCGATTCGCGGTTGGCGGTGAAATTGCCGAGGCCGCTGGCATCGATCAGATAGGGCGCGGCCACTTCGTGCTCCGCGCCATCGGCCGAACGGTAGTTGAGGACGACGCGGTCCTTCTCCACGCGGTGTTCGAGAACCTGGCTTTCCTCGCGGACCTCGGCTCCGTTTTCGCGCGAATGGTGCAGCAGGATGTCGTCGAATTTCGCACGCTCGACCTGCATGGCTTCGGGAAACTCGGTGAACGCGCCTTTGGAAAAATCGAGGCGGTTGCCGCGCGAGCCGTTGCCCATGATGAACTGGGCGGCGCGCTTTTTGGTGAAGCCGGCGGTGGAGACTTTTTCCCAGACCCCGAGGTCGTCGAAAATCCTGCGGTTGTAGGGCAGCAGTGATTCGCCGATGTGGAAGCGTGGAAACTTCGCTTTCTCAAGAACTAACACCCGTCGCCCGGCCTGCGCCAGCGTGGTGGCGGCGGTGGAGCCGGCCGGGCCGCCGCCGATGACGATGACGTCCCAAGTTGTTTCAGTGGAGTTCAGCATGGTCGGAAAACGGCGGGAGTATCGGCAATTTCCCCGCCCTTGCAACCGCAGGCTCGATGAAAGCACCACGCGGGCGATTGCATTCCCGCCGTTCGTGTTGATACTCGGGGAAATGCAGTCCGAGCCGTCCCATGAACCCGCAGAAACCTACGACGTCGTCGTGATCGGCGGCGCTCTATCAGGTGCGGCGACCGCCACCCTGCTGCTGCGGAAGAACCCCGGCATCCGTGTCCTGATCGTCGAGAAATCAGAGAAGCTGGCCCGTCGGGTGGGCGAGGCGACCGTCGAGGTGAGCGCGTATTTCATGGGTCGCGTGCTGGGGATGACTCAATATCTCAACGAGAGCCAGATTTCGAAACAAGGGCTGCGGTTCTGGTTCGCCAATGACAAGGTGACTTCGCTCGACCAGGCCAGTGAGGTCGGGCCGCGCTATCTGGCACGGCTGCCGTCCTATCAGCTCGACCGCGCGTCGTTCGATGAAGAGGTGCTGCGGCGGGCGGAAGCGGCGGGGGCCTCGGTCTTGCGGCCGGCGATTGTCTCAAATGTGCAACTCGTGCCCGGCGAGCGACAGACGATGGAGGTGAAACACGGCGAGCGGCGACTGACTGTTAGTGCCCGCTGGATCGTGGATGCCTCGGGAGTCAATGCGCTGTTAGCCCGCAAGCAAGGTTGGTGGAGAGCCAATACCGATCATCCGACGGCGGCAGTCTGGTCGCGGTGGCGGAACGTCAAAGATTGGGATAGTCGCGAACTGGCCGGAAAATTTCCGAAGTGGGCGGCGGCCGTCTATGGCACGCGCGGCACGGCCACCAACCATATCATCGGCGACGGCTGGTGGGCATGGTTCATCCCGCTAAAAGGTGGCGATGTGAGCGTGGGCGTGGTTTACGACCAACGCCTCGTCGATTTCCCGCAGGACGGCGGCAGACTCGGTGACCGATTGAAGAATTTTCTGATAAAGCATCCGGTCGCGCGAGAAATGTTAGGCGGGGCAGAGTTCGTGGAGGAAGATATGCATCGGCGGAAAAATCTGGCGTATTCCAGCACGACCTATGCCGGTGACGGCTTCGCGCTGGTGGGGGACGCCGCCGCCTTTATGGATCCATTTTACAGCCCCGGCATGGACTGGATTTCCTTCACCGCCAGCTCAGTGGCGGAACTCATCACGGAGCAACAAAAGGGCGCTGATATCACTGGCCGGATCGAAAAGCATAACCGGGATTTCACCACCAGTTACGAGCGCTGGTTCAAGTCACTCTATCAGGACAAGTATCATTATCTGGGCGAGTATGACTTGATGGAACTCGCCTTCCGCCTAGACCTCAGCCTTTACTACTGGGGCGTCGTCGAGCCGGTGTTCCATCTAGGAGAAGCCGCGTTGTTGGCCCCGCCGTTTTCCCCGCCGAGCGGGAAATACTTTGCCGCGCTGATCGGTTGCTACAACCGCCGTTTTGCCCGCATCGCGCGGCGGCGGCGGCGGCTTGGGATGTTAGGAAAAATGAATGACAACCGCCGCTCGCTGGTCCCGGGATTCACGCTCGACCGCAGCGACACTAAGCGCCTTTTCACAATGCTCGGCGAATGGCTCAAGCTCGAACTCAAGGAAGGCTGGCGGAGCTGGGGGAAAGAGGCGGAGGTGATCGAGCCGATACACCTCGACGACCGATCAGACGCCCCGCCGCTGCCAGAAGGTCTCGATGCCATCGGCACCGACACTATTGGTTAGTTCGCCCGACCATTCCCTTGTGCCTCGGTGTTTCTCCCATTGATCGGCAACAGGGTCAAGCTCCCGGGAAAATTGCCGCGCTGTCGCGAGTGGCACACAATGCGCTTCCGTTCAGGGTGCAACCGAATAGGTTCCTCGCATGATTCATCGTCGATGCTTCCTAACTTCTGCCGCCTGTGTCCTGGGATTTGTCGCGACCGGATGCAACGGGAAATCCGGATTCGCGGGAAAAGTTCCGGTGCTGCGGGTCGGCATGGATCTGAGCTATCCGCCGTTTGAAATGCAGGACAAGGCGGGCAATCCAGACGGTGCGGGCGTGAAACTCGCGGAGGCGCTGGCGAAAAATCTCGGCCGACCGCTCAAGATCGTGCCGATGGAGTTTTCGGGCCTGATCCCCGCGCTAAAAACGGGCAACATCGACCTGATCCTTTCCTCGATGACCGCCACCGACGAACGCCGGCAGTCGATTGATTTTTCCACTCCCTACGCCTTCACCGGCCTCGCGCTGCTGGTCCGCAAGGATTCGGACATCCAGTCGGTCGAGGACATGAAAAAGCCGGGCCGCGCGGTCACGGCCAAGGCGAGTACCACCGGCGAGACCTGGGCGATCAAGAACCTGCCGGGAGCGAAGCGGGTGGTGTTCGAGGACCAGACGGCGTGTGTGTTAGAGGTCGCGCAGGGCCGCGCGGATGCGTTCATTTACGACCAGCTCAGCATCTTCAAATACGCGGAGGAAAACAAGGCGACGACGCGAGGGTTATTGACGCCGTTTGTCGAAGAGTCGTGGGCGCTCGGAGTCGCGAAGGGACACGCGGAGCTGCTCGGGCAGGTCAACGCCTTCCTCGATGAGTTTCGCAAGGAGGACGGTTTCGGAAAACTCGGCGAGCGTTATTTGAAGGACGAGAAAAAGTTCCTCGAAGCGCAAGGCATCCCATTCATCCTGAGGTAATGACCCGCCGCCAGTTGATTTCCAATGTCTTGGTTGCCCTTGTGCTGGTGGCCTTGTTCGGCTGGCTTTGCACGACGGTGTTCGCGTTGTTAGGCAGGCAGACGGATTGGTCGAAGGCTTGGGAATACCGGGAAACGCTGTGGCGCGGCTGGCTGGTGACGTTGGAGATTTCCTGCGCTGCCCTGTTAGGTAGTCTCTTTTTCGGGCTGTTGTTCATGCTCGGGCAACGGTCGTCGCTGGTGGTCGTGCGCTGGACATGCCGGGCGTTTTTGGAATTCGTGCGGGACACGCCGCTGCTGGTGCATCTGTTGTTCGGATACTTCGTGATCTTCGCGCCGTTGATCGCGCGGCCGCTTGGCCAGCAGGGGTTCGATGACAAGCTGGTCATCGGCGTGCTGCTTCTATCGGTTTTCGAGGGTGCCTACCTCGGTGAGATCCTGCGCGGCGGGGTGGAAAGTATTCCGCAGACGCAGTGGGAATCCGCACGGGCGGTGGGGTTCAGTCCGTTTCAAGTCTATCGCTATGTGATTTTCCCGCAGGCCCTGCGGCGGGTGCTGCCGGCGATGGCGGGATTGTTCGTTTCGCTGATCAAGGACTCGTCACTGCTGAACGTGATCGGCGTGGCGGAGTATTTCTATAACACCCGGAATTTCATCTCCCGCTCCTACGCCGGGCTGGAGGGCTACGTGCCGCTGGCGCTGGGCTATCTCATCCTAACACTTCCGGTGGCGTGGCTGTCGCACTGGCTGGAAAAACGTTTTCGTCATGAAACTTGAAGTCACCGGCCTGACGAAATGCTATGGCAAGACTCGCGCGCTCGACGGCCTCACGCTGCCGGTGGAAACCGCGCGGGTGCTGGTGCTGATCGGCCCGTCGGGCGGCGGCAAAAGCACGCTGCTGCGGGTCCTCGGCGGCCTGGAGACGGCCGACGAAGGCACTGTGGCCATCAACGGTTACCGACTCGTCGCGGACCCGGCGGCGCTCCAGGCTTACCGCCGGAAGAACGGGTTTCTCTTCCAACAGTTCAACCTGTTCCCCCATCTAACGGCCCTGCGCAACATCGCGCTGCCGTTGGAAAAGGTGCATGGCCATTCGCCCGTCGAAGCCCTGGTGATGGCGGAGCAGGCGCTGTCTCGATTCAGCCTGTTGGATCATGCTTACAAGCTTCCGGCGCAGCTTTCCGGCGGCCAGCAACAACGGGTCGGTATCGCGCGGGCGGTGGCGCGCCAGCCGGAAGTGTTGTTTCTCGACGAGCCGACGTCCGCGCTCGATCCGGAGATGACGGCGGAGGTGCTGGAGCTCATCCAGGAACTCGCGGAGGCCGGGCAGGACATCATTCTCAGCACGCATGAAATGGGCTTTGCCCGCGCCGTGGCGGACCAAGTCGCGTTCGTGGCGGCGGGGAAAATCGAGGAAGTGTCGCCACCGGCGAGCTTGTTCGGCGCGCCGGAGTCCGCGCTGTGCCAGCGCTTTTTGTCGCGGGTGATGCGGTATTGAAAAGTAGTCGAGGACTTCAGTCCGTTCTTCGGAAGAGCGGACTGAAGTCCTCGACTACTTTTAAACCTTGCAAACCCGGCCCCCTGACGCTTTCTTCCGCGCTCAACCTCCAACCTAGGACGGTCCGGCTCTCTTGCGAAAGAAGCTGGATCCATCCCCTACGACCATGGCCGACACTAAAGAAATCAACGAAAAAGACTATCAGCTCCACGAAGGAGACACCGGCAGCGCCCCTTATCAAGTGGCTCTCCTCACCAAGCGGATCTTCCATCTCACGGACCATCTGAACATCCACAAGAAGGACTTCTCGTCCCGCCGTGGCCTTCTCACTTTGGTTTCCAAGCGCCGCAAGTTGATGGATTACATCAAGAAAGGCTCCGAGGAAAAATACCAGCAGATCATCGCTGGTCTCGGTCTCCGCCGCTAAACCCAATTTCGCAAGCAGCCACGGGAATCCCCCGTGGCTGTTTTGCAAAGCGGTCCGGGCATTCGAATCTCCAGCCCGGGTCGTCAGACAACCCAATCCGCCGCCCGCCTACTTGCGCGCCGCGGAATTTGTCTGAAAGAGATGATGCCTGCCCTGCATTCCGCCGGTCGGGTTGTACGCACTGAAAAAAGAAAACAAACACTGACTATGAATATCCATACACTCACGGCCGACGTCGGAACCAATCCGATGACGTTCGAAACCGGCAAAATCGCCAAACTCGCCGATGGCGCCGTCACCGTCCGTTGCGGCGACACCATCATCCTCGTCACCGCCGTTTCCTCCACGAAAGTGAAGCCCGGCCAGACTTGGTTCCCACTTTCCGTGGAATATAAGGAAAAAGCCACCGCTGCCGGCGTCTTCCCAGGCGGCTACTTCAAGCGCGAAGGCCGCCCAACCGAAAAGGAAATCCTCACCTGCCGGATGACGGACCGCCCACTGCGCCCGTTGTTCCCAAAAGGCTACCTCTACGAAACCCAGATCGTCGCCATCCTGCTCAGCGCCGATGGCGTGAATGACTCCGACATCCTCGCGATGAACGGTGCCTCCGCCGCCCTCTGCCTTTCCGACATCCCCTTCGCCGGCCCGATCGGTGC
>JANMJJ010000140.1:0-2868 GCA_031371325.1 Akkermansiaceae bacterium
CCCACACGCTTTCCTGTTTCATCTTGGGTCGATTGCGTAGTTCTTCAAGATTCAGAAGATTAGGACGACTCTTTTACTGCTCTTGGTGGCATACTTCTCCGCCTATGCTTGGAAGAACTGGTTTGTCAGCGTCTGCGGTGCCATCGTGTTAATGGCGGTGCTGCAACATCCAGATTTTCCCGACAATATAGGCGGCATACAGGGGTTGAATCCGTGGAATTTTCTAATCTTAAATATCGGACTCGCTTGGTGCAGCCAGCGTGCTGCGGAGGGTTATGTTTGGGACATGCCGGTGACTGCCGGCCGATTGGGCGGCTGTTTTTTGGCAGTCGTTATCATCGGTGTTGGTCGCTTGCTTGCAGACGGTTACCCCGAGCCGAGCTTTACGACGGGATATATTTTTAGCGAATTTCTGATAAATACCGTTAAATGGGTGATTCCTGGGTTGATATTGTTTGACGCCTGTCGGACCCGCCGCCGCGCCGCCATTGCCTTGGGCGTCATCCTGATACTCTACTTCCTGCTGGCGGTGCAGGCCGTTCGCTGGATGCCATTGAGCGAGGCCGGCAACGGCGGCGATATGGCCGGGCGGGCCTCCAAAATAATTCAAAACGAAATCGGCTATAACCGAGTCACCCTCTCGATGATGCTTGCGGGTGCGTCGTGGGCCAGTCTGGCAGCATTGCCAATCTTGAAAAAAAACCTTCATCGGCTGGCATTATTCATAGCGGGAGGCACGATCATTCTCGGCCAAGCGCTCACCGGCGGGCGCACCGGATACGTGACGTGGATTGCGCTCGGCATCGTTTTGGCGGCTCTCCGCTGGCGGAAACTTTTACTCCTGTTGCCACTGGGCGTGATAATCATTGTGACCGCCTTGCCAAGCGTCCTCGACCGGATGCTCCAAGGCGTTGGCGGGAAAGAAGGTAATTTTGAGGTCCAGTCCAGTACTTATGAAATGACGTCCGGCAGGGACATTGCCTGGCCAGTGGTCATTGAGGAAATTTGGAAAGCTCCGCTCCTCGGATACGGTCGTCAGGCGATGGTCACCACCGGAGCCAGAGACTTCCTTATGGATAACTACAACGAATCGTTTCCCCATCCCCACCAGGCCTATCTGGAGCAGTTGCTGGACAACGGGATCGTAGGTTTTTTAATCGTCATTCCATTTTTTCTCTATGTGTTGTTCCGCAGTTTGCTTTTGGTGTTGGAACGCAACGACCCACTGCTCTGTGCAATCGGTTGCGCTGGCTTCTGCTTGGTGGCCGCGCTGATGATCGGCGCATTCGGCGGGCAGACATTCTATCCGCGGGAAGGCTCCGTGGGAATGTGGGCAGCTATAGGATTGGCCCTTCGTACGTCTCTACTCCGGCAGCAATCTCTCCAGACCGGGACACCGGTATTTCCGGACCATTTGCCCGATCAATACTTCGTCGGGGGCGAAATGTCCGACAACGAGCAGCAGTCCGTGGATGGTCGATTCGCGTAAACGGTCCGTGATTTTCCAGGTCTTCTGTCTTCTGTCTCCCTCCATGCCCCGCCTCGCCTACCTCCTCGCTGCCAGCCATTCGGGCTCTACCCTTCTAACCATGCTGCTGGGTGCGCAACCCGGTGCATGCACCGCCGGTGAGCTGAAAGCCACCTCCCTCGGCGATCCGAATGCCTACCGCTGCTCCTGTCGCGAGCGCATCCGCGCGTGTGAGAGATGGAGGCAGGTCGCCACCGCCATGGCATACCGCGGATTTCCAGATTTTGAAATTACCCGCGCCGGGACCAGCATCTTCGAGGTCGAGAGCCCCTACGCCCAGCGTCTGCTCGCTCCGCTCTATCGCGGACCTGCGATGGAAACCGTGCGGGATCTCGGGCTTTCACTTTCGTCGCAATGGCGGCGCTTGCTGCCGGAAACCAACCGCCGCAATCTCGCCCTCATCGAATCTTTACTCGAGGTCAACAAGGCCAGTGTCGTCATCGATTCCTCCAAGGTCGCTTTGCGGCTTAAATATCTTCTCAAGATCCCCGCTCTCGACGTCCGCGTTATCCGGGTGATCCGCGATGGCCGCGCCGTGGCCCTCACCTACACCGACGAGTGGAATTTCGCGGATTCCTCGGATCCCGAAATGCGTGGCGGCGGCACCGGCGACCGCCGGCCACCACCCCGCCGCTCGATGGCCGAGGCCGCCAACGAGTGGAAGCGCAGCAACGAGGCTTCGGACGCGCTCGTCGCCCGCCTTCCCGCCAGCCAATGGACCGAAGTTCGCTACGAAGAACTTTGTGCCGATCCCGCCGCCACCCTCCGTCGGCTCGCCAGTTTTTTAGACCTGGATCCTAACGTAACCCTGCTCGATTACCGCTCCCGCACCCAACACGTCATTGGCAATGGCATGCGCATGGACAGCACTTCGGAGATCCGGCTCGACGAGCGGTGGAAATCCCATCTCACCCCCGATGACCTCCGGGCCTTTGACGAAATCGCTGGCGATCTGAACCGCAGCTACGGCTACCGATAGTCGGCGATTCGGTGCTCGAAGTGATCCACCTTCCGCCTTCCGTGCCCGCCCTGCTCGCCATCTGCAGCGACCTCGATGAAACTCCCGATGCGGAGACTTACTTCGAGCTGATGCGTTTCCTCAATACCACTCAGGAAACCTCCATGGGACCGGGCGTGGGGCTCGAAGTCGGAAACACGATCTACTTCGACATGGCACCCGACCAGTTTTCCTATTGGAACGCCTCGGAGGCTGACCGCGAAAAGATCCGCGCTCTGATCCAAAGCGGCCATATCGACTGCCTGCATTCCTACGGCGATCTTGCCACCACCCGGACCCACGCCGGCCGCGCCCTCGACGAACTGGTGAAGCACGACTGCCA
>JANMJJ010000004.1:0-21619 GCA_031371325.1 Akkermansiaceae bacterium
GACGTTGCCTTCATCGGCTCCTGCACCAATGGCCGGATCTCTGACTTCCGCGAGGTCGCGAAATACATCCAAGGCCACCACGTCGCCCCCGGCGTGCAAGCGCTCGTCGTCCCCGGCTCGCAGATCGTCGCCATCCAGTGCGAACAAGAAGGCTTGCCAGAAATTTTCCGCGCGGCCGGCTTTGAGTGGCGCGGTGCCGGTTGCTCCATGTGCCTCGCGATGAACCCGGACAAACTGATAGGCGACCAACTTTGCGCGTCGTCCTCTAACCGCAACTTCAAAGGCCGCCAAGGCTCGTCCACCGGCCGCACCATCCTGATGTCGCCGGTGATGGTCGCCGCCGCCGCCATCCAAGGCTCCATCGCCGATGCGCGCGAGGTTTTCAATCTGAAACCCACCGTAGCCGTCGCCTGACTTCAACCCTTTAAATCTACCCATCATGGCACTCGAACCCGTTCCTTCCGTCACCGGCCGCGCTGTTTTCATCCCTGGCGCGGATATTGATACCGACCGCATCATCCCGGCCCGGTTCATGAAATGCGTCACCTTCGACGGTCTCGGCGAGTTCGCGTTCTATGACGTGCGTTTCGACGAGCACGGCAACAAGACTCAGCACCCGCTCAACGACCCGCGCTTCGCCCACGCCTCCATCCTGGTCGCCGGCGTCAACTTCGGCTGTGGCTCGTCCCGCGAGCACGCCCCGCAATCGCTCCGCAAATACGGCTTCAACGGCGTCATCGCCGAGTCGTTCGCGGAGATTTTTTACGGCAACTCCACCACCCTCGCCATGCCTTGCGTCATGGCCAGCCCCGCTGATATTATCGCCATCCGCGCCGCCGTCGAAGCCGATCCGACCACCGAAGTCACCATCGACGTCCAAAACCTCCGCGTCCGCACCTCCGGCGGTCTCGACATCGCGGTGAAAATGCCCGACTCCGCCCGCGAAGCCCTGCTTTCCGGCCGCTGGGACCCGATCCAAGAGCTGCTCGACAACGACGCCGCCATCGACGCGAAAGCCGCCGAGCTGCACTACGTCTGAAGAATGGGGTCGGTTTTCACGGTTTCACATTTGAAAATCCCCAAATCCCTTCCAATCTCAAAGATTGACATAATCATTAAAAGGTGTTCGCATGAACGTATGAAAAAACCTTCTCAATCCGGCAAAGCGCCTTCCGGTCTGACTTGCATTGAAATTTGCTCTGGAGCGGGCGGACAGGCGATAGGCTTGGAGCGGGCGGGCTTCGAGGCGCTGGCCCATGTCGAATATGATCGCCACGCCTGCGCGACTCTTCGCTTGAATCGCCCGAATTGGAACGTCGTCGAGGGCGATGTTCGGAACTTTTCTGCCAAAGAGATCAAAGGCGTGGATCTGGTGGCTGGCGGAGTTCCTTGCCCGCCATTTTCTAAAGCCGGCAAACAACTTGGCTCCGAAGATGAACGCGATCTCTTCCCCGAAGCGCTTCGACTGGTGGACGAATGCCGACCAAAAGCGGTGATGCTTGAGAATGTGCGAGGATTTCTAGATGCCGTGTTCACGGATTACCGGATGAGCCTCAAGAAAGAACTTAAAGCCATGGGCTACGAGGCCAGTTGGCATCTGCTGAACGCCTCAGACTTTGGGGTGCCTCAACTCCGCCCCCGCGTTGTGATCGTCGCCATCCGCAAGGATCTCGCCTCGTAGTGCCGCTGCAAAGAGTGGCTCAGGCCACATAGATTTCAGTCAATCATTTTAAGTCCCAGTCGTTGGACAACAACGTGAAATCGAACACCACCTCGGAAGTCAGCTTTTCAATTTCATCCGTCGAAAAATCTTGGCAGGCTCGATAAAGCACCTCGACCTTATTCTGAATTGAGGGTCGAACATTTACCGACCAAGCAATGAACAAATTGTAAGGTTCTTGAAACTTGCGGATCCGTGCTCGGACTTGGCTCAGCATCTCGATTCTCAAAGTATCGTCCGGCCAAACGGATGCCCAGTAGGCGCAAGTTTTGCATTCCGCCTCACACCGGTGACCATCGTGCGAGAGAAACGATTCCCAGCCACTGCTTGCCAAGGACAACTTTGGCTTCTGGTCGTCTCGCCGCTTTTCGTTGTTACAGCGCCTGCACGCCATCGCGACATTGCCAGGAACATGAAGTCCCGCCCGGAAGCGATTCATGCCGTCGAGGTGCTCCACCGATGCCCGGTCGTGCTCCAAATCGCGTTCACAATAGAGGCAGGAATGCCCAAAAGATTTGATGACGTCGTCTCGGTAGCGAATATCTGCAACCGTCATACCCCCTGCGACGCATGCCCGACGGCTGACTTCATGTAAAAACATACTCACCAGTTTATTCGCGACATCGGATTTCGCCCGTCCTGTCGCCTTCTTGAGCGCCTTCGCCGAGTCAAAGTCCATCCTCGCTCCTTTCTAAGACTGAAGGTCCGCCAGTCGTCTGTATGCCTAGTAGCCAGCGAACATCCACCTTCAAAACCTCCGCAAGCACCGGCACTTCAAAATCGAACACACACCTTTGGGCTGACTCGATCTTCGTCATTGCAACTCGATCCAAAGATATCCCCTTGGCAGCAAGGCGTCCGGATAACTGGTCCTGAGTCAGCGGTGGATCAAAAGCGAGTCGCGCACGGCGCACACGCTGGGAAATGATATTTTTGGCGGATTTTTCCCCGCTCCTTGGATTTCTCACGCAAAAAAGGTAAGAATCAAACTTGCCAAAAGAGTTCTTTTGAAGAACATTGTTCGGATTAAGAACATTATTAGTTCGCCGCCTCGAATCGAACCATGAGCCTTCATACATCATTGCCCAATACCAGCTGGCTAAGCGAACTGGTCGTAAATCTGGATCTACTGCCCGCACATGATCCGAATCGCTTTGAATCACTCGACGGCTACGACGATCCAAATACCACAAATGCCAAAAGGGCGGCCTTCACAATTGATGCATTGGCTGCGTTCCAAAAGACTTGCTGCATGAGTGAGGAACCCAGCGTGGCGGTTGCCGATTTAATCTGCGATCTACTGCATTTCGTTCACGCGCTCGAATACAGCCCAAAAGATGTCCTCGAAAATGCTCTTAGTCATTTCATCGCCGAAGCTGGATGAATAGACGTCTCTGGGGTCAATCCTGAATGGTGCTAACTTAAGCAAGTCTCAATTAACCAGTCTCCGGGGTCGGTCCCAAATAACAGACATTGACGGCGGGTGAGGATTTGCAGAGAGCGTGGGTATGGCTAGACCTTTGCGATACGAGGCGGCGGGTGCGATTATAGTGTGACAGATAAACTGTAGTGGGATCGCCTCACGATTGTCGTCTGGTCACACTTTGGATTCGTAAGCCGGGTGTTTTCTGCTGACAAAAGAAACCTTGGCAAAGCGTCCGGGAAATCTAAGGTTCCACAATTAATCCTGCCTCTGAAATATTCTGAATCTGCCGTTCTGGTCCTCACATGCTCTTTCAACGGCCTTAAACCTCAAAAGCGATTTCTTAGCAGTCAGTTAGTCATCATGAAAACCACACGCATCCTCGCAAGCATCATCCTCGGCACTCTGCTGTCATTTACTTCAGCTCACGTCCAAGCGGCGGGCGGCCTGACACCTCCTCCAGGACCACCGGCACCCACGATGAAAAGCCTGGATGAAATCTACAATTGCTTTGAAAAACGCACCCGCATCACCGCGCTGCCCGCTGTCATCAATACGGACGGTTCCTATTTCCTCGATGCAGATCTGAATATCGCGGCGGCAGGTGTCAACGGCATCACCCTGGCGGCCACAGTCAAAAAGGTGGCCATCGACCTCGGTGGCCGCTCGCTCTCCGGGCTACCGGGCACCGGCCATGGCATCGACGCCTCCGCCATGACCGGCGGCACGGTGGCCATACGCAATGGCACGCTCTCTGGCTTCGGCGGCGATGCCGTGCGGGCACCCGCCTGCCGCGTGTTGGCTGCGGACCTGGAAATATACGATCAAGGCGGGCGCGGCATCGCTTGTGGAGATGACAGCGAGTTCACCAGGATTCTGTCGAAAAACTCCGGCGGCACCGCGATCCAAGGGGGGGCTCGAATGACTGGCACCGGGCTTAAGATCACGGGTTCGCATGGCAAGGGAGTCACGGTCACTCGGGATCTCACCTTGACCCAAAGTGAGTTCAGAGGCTGTCAACAAACAGCTTGCGAGTGTCCTGATGGATACATGGCGCCAGATCACTGTTTCTTCGTCGCCAACGCCGCCACATGCATCGTTTTCGGAGGACTCAGGGCGACCATTAAGGATTGCGTCTTCTCGGACAATCTCGTCGATTGCGTGGAGTGCCCTCAGGGCAATTTGGCCGCCTCTGACAGCTCCTTCAGCGGCAATGCTGGCATCTGCATCCAGGCCCTCAACGCAAGCATCTTCGGATGTGGTTTCACGCCACCTCACAGCGGGACAGCCCCCATCGCCACGGGACCGGCGCAGGTTTCCCACTCTACTTTTTCAAATTCCCCCCCGAGCTTTATCACCTTCTCTGGTGATGGAACGGTGGTGAGCGATTGCATATTCAACGGCGGCAACGTCTACGTCGGGAATGGCGTGGTCGTGACGGACTCAGCGTTTTCCAATCCGGGCAACACCTCTAATACGGCTCTCGTTACGGGCGATAATTGCTCGGTCACCAACTGCACGGTGACTGGCGGCAAAAAGGGCCAAGGCATCGCTGGCAGCGGCATCGAGGTCGGTGCAAACTCGCTCGTGAAGAACTGCGTTGTGGGCAAGTGCGAGGGTCATGGCATCGTGATCAGAGCCCGTTGCTCGGCGCTGCAAAATGTCGTCTGCAACTGCGGCATCACCGTCGCCAGCGACGCGGCAGGCATCCGTTGCGACGCAGGCCCGGCGACCATCGATGGCAACTCCACCACCCAGAATGACATTGGCATCGATCTTGCGGGTGCCAGCACCACCGTGACCCGTAACAAGATCAGCCTCAACACCACAGCCATCCAAGGCTCCGCCGGTAACGACGTCGCGCCGTCCAGCCCCGCCGCTACCGCCGTCAATCCTTTCTCCAATTTTCCATGAAACCTTTCGTGACTCTCGCGCTGTGCCTCACAGCGGCGGGCGGGCTCTCCGCCCAGTCCACCATCAATTCCACGCAAAAGCTCGCGTGGGCCGCTAACACCGGCTGGCTCAATCTCCGGTCCAGCCCCGAGGACGGCGTCGTGGTCGGCAACTATGTTTTCTCGGGCTATGTCTACGGTGCCAATACCGGCTGGCTGCACCTTGGCACCGGCACCCCGCAGGACCACGTCCGCTACGGCAATACGGATAGCGCCGACTTTGGCGTGAACGTGATGTCCGGCGGTCTCCTGCGCGGCTTGGCGTATGGCGCGAACATCGGCTGGGTGAGCTTCGAGACCGTCGGAGATCCCCGCCTCAATCTCGCCACCGGCGCCATGAGCGGCTATGCATACGGTGCCAACATCGGCTGGATCAACCTCGGCGATCTCTCATTTCAACTCATCACCGACACGATCCAACCGGGTGCCGATACCGACCAAGACCAACTTGCCGACGCCTGGGAATACCAACGCGCCGGTGGTCTCACGCTGCTCGCCAATCCCGGTGAAGCCGATGGCGATGGCGTGAGTGATCTTAACGAATATTTGGCGGATACCCAACCGCTCGCAGCCATCGATACGTTCACTGTCGGTCAAACGCAGTTTACCAAGACGCAGACCGGCGACGTTCAGTTCACTCTCACCTGGCGCAGCAGCCCGGACCGGCTCTATGCCATCGAGTATCGCGACGATCTAGCACCAGGACCATGGACGGATAGTGGACTTGGAATCTTTGCTGGAGGAACTGGAACCAATACCACCCGCACCGTCACCGGACCACCCACCGCCAGAAGGTTCTACCGCACGCGAGTTCAATTGCCGCTACATCCCTGAATCCGTCTGGACGGGGTCAGTGAAAGCACCGGGATAAACCGGCTTGGAATAGAGAATGAAAGAGTCTTACAGAGAAAACCTAGCCAGTAGCTCTGGCCACAAGCCTACGCTGGGAGCGGTGACGCTCCGGGTGTAGCATGGCTGAGTGGCGACGCATAAATGGGGTCATTGCTCACGGATTAACAAAAATCTTGTTCGTTTCGAAGGTTATAGAGTGACAGATAAACTGTAGCTGCGGCTCGTCCCGCGAACACGCCCCGCAATCGCTCCGCAAATACGGCTTCAACGGCGTCATCGCCGAGTCGTTCGCGGAGATTTTTTACGGCAACTCCACCACCCTCGCCATGCCCTGCGTGATGGCCAGCGCGGCCGACATCGTCGCCATCCGCGATGCCGTGGAAGCCGACCCTACCACCGAAGTCACCATCGACGTGCAAGCGCTCCGCGTCCGCACCTCCGGCGGTCTCGACATTCCGGTGACCATGCCGGACTCCGCCCGCGAGGCGCTGCTTTCCGGCCGCTGGGACCCGATCCAAGAATTGCTCGACAACGAATCCGCCATCGAAGCGAAAGCGGCCGAGCTGCATTACGTCTAACGATTCTTACCGAGCGAGCCTCACGGTGCGAAGACGAGACCGGGGGGCAGGGATTCACCGTAAAGGCTGGCTTGCTCAGCACGCCCGATGGGGATGAATTGCTCGACCCGCGCGACTTTGAAGGCGGGGACGTCGGCTTGTTCCAACTTGCGGGCGATTTCCTTCCGCAGCGGGCGGGGAAGGTCGTGGGTGCGGTGGTCGGTGACGCGGGCGGCGCGGAGGAAGAGTTCGGCGAGTTCGGGGGAGGATTTCCAGTCGAGATCCTTGAGCGCTTCGAAGGCCACAGCGACGAGGTCGGGCGGGACGACGGCTTCAGGACCGGCGTAGAGCGGGGTGCGGTTGAGGAGGTGGCCGAGCGAGACGAAATAAGGGGCGGGGTAGCTTGCGGATAGGGATTTGGCGAGGAAGAGATCGATCAGCGCGGCCTTGGTGGCGGGGTCGATGCGTTCGAGCGAGCCGGCGAGGCGGATGAGTTCGGCGGGCGGGGGTTTCTGCTGGCGGAGTTTGGGCAGCTCGGCGTCGATGAAAGCTTGCTGGCGCTGGCGGTCGAGGCCACCGGCGAGGCGGCGCCAGAGGATGTATTGCTGGAGCTGGATTTGCTTGGACGGGTGGGCGAGGCCGCTGGTGTGGACTTGCCAGAGCTCGTCGATGCGGACGGGATCGAGTTCCGCGCCGAAGCCGGGGCGCAGGAAAAATCCGGCGAGGATAAGCAGGGCTTCCTCATGTTCGACGGAGTTCGCCCGGCAAGGGATGCAGCGCTTGAGGGTGGTCCAGAGGGTGCGGATGAGCATGAGGTTCCACTCGTTTTTCGGTACACCGAGAATGGCTTCGAGGCTTTTGAGCAACCGCGCGGCGGTGAGTGGATCGGCTTGATTGAAATGGGCGCTGAAGAGCGAGGCGATCCGTTGCTTGGCGGCGGCGAGCATTTCCGGATCGGCTCCGGGATTGGTTTCGCCGGCGACCATGCCGCCGTTTTCCTCGGCGCGGAGGTTGAAGGCGAGCGGCCAGACTTGGTCGAAGGCGGGATCGGCGCTGACGCATTCGAGGTGCAGCAGGCCGAGTTCGGTGAGCTTGGTGGTGAGGTGGACGGGGAGCCGGTCGGCGGCGGGATCGTCGGCGAGGCGGGCAGTGGTTTGCAGTGGCGGGAGCTTGTGGAAATCGGCGGGTTTGAGGGCAACCAGCGCACCGGCTTGGTCCTTGTCGTGGCGGGTGGAATAGTAGGTTTGGAAACGGACGGGGCGGTTGAGGCGGAGTTCGAGGCCGGGATGGGTGATCTGGAATTCCACTTCTGCCTCGGCCCCGCGCGGGAGGATGCAGACGAGCGACCGGCCATCACCTTGGTGGACTTCGAGATAGATCGAGCGGGCGGCTCCGGCCTGGATGCGGGCGCTGCGGTGGTGGAGGATGCCGCCGAATCTGGCCGCGCCACGGGCGACGGCGAGGTCGGGTTCGGGGTTTTCGAGGACGTGGGGCCGACTGTTTTGCCAAGCGCCGATCTGGCGCTGGATGCGGCTGCGGAGGGCTGCCGGGTGAAGCGAGCCGCCGTTGAAAAGAATGGTGGCTACGGGCGGAAGGTCGCGCAGGAAATCCGCCAAATAGTGGGTGACGGCGCTGTCGGTGGCGTAGGGCAAACCCCATTCCTTGAGCGCGGCTTCGGCCTCGACGGGGCGGGCGTCGGCGGCGCATTCGGGGTAGAAGCCGTCGAGCAGGATGGACAAAATTTCGTGGCGGGCGATGCGGGCTGAGAGGATCCCGGCGAACAAACTGGAGCCGCGACCCGGCAGGGAAATGGGGAACTCCTCAGCGGGATCGCCGTCGCTGGCGAGGCAGCGTTCTTTCAAATCCCGGCAACGGGCGACGAGGTCCTGCCACTGGCTGCCCGCCAATGTTTCGCCTTTCCCGACGAAGCGCGGCTCCATGGTGTGGGCGATGGCGAGGTCGATATTGTCGCCGCCGAGCAACAAATGATCGCTGACAGCGACGCGGCGGATGGCGGGCAGCGGCGAGCCAGACTGGCGGGTGATTTCAAACAAGCTGAAGTCGGATGTGCCGCCACCGATGTCGATGACGAGGACGGTGCCGCCGTTTTGCGGGAGTTGGGACCACAGCGCGGCGGGATCGGCGTGGGCCTCGAGCCAACGGTAGAAGGCGGCTTGGGGTTCTTCGAGGAGGCGGACGTTTTTCGGGAATCCGGCTTCGGCAGCGGCGTCGAGGGTGAGGCGCTGGGCGACGGCGTCGAACGAGGCGGGGACGGTGATGGTGATTTCCTGGAAGTCGAAGGGGGAATCGGGAAAACGGGTGTCCCATGCTCCGCGGAGGTAGTTGAGCAGCAGGGCGGAGGCGCGGATGGGCGAAATTTTCCGGTCCTGCGGGATTTCCTCAGACGCCCACGGGAGGAAGGCGGCGGTGCGATCCACGGCGTGGTGGCCGAGCCAGGATTTCGAGGAATGGGCGACGCGACCGGGAGTTTCACCGGCGCGTTTGCGGGCGAAGCGGCCGCAGAGCCAACCTTTGCCAATCGCGCCTTGGAGCTGGGCGGACTCAGCGGCGGTCGGGAGGTAGAGGAACGAGGGGAGCGTGGCGGACTCGGCGAGGCGGTCGGGGGATTCCCATTGGGGGATGGGGAAGACCTGGGTGACGGCGTCCGGGGTGGAGAGCGGGAGGTAGGACAGGGCGCAGTTGGTGGTGCCGAGGTCGATGCCGATGCTGAATTGGGGGGCCTGTTTCACTTGCCTGAGGAAAGCATGCGCACCGGATGAGTGCGACTCACAAAACTGCTTGACGTCCGGCTCGATCCGATACAATTTGTGTCGGTTGCACATCATCAAGGAACAGTTTCTCAAGGACGCGGCACCACCTGCATCGAAGGCGGGGAAATGGCTGGAGTCTTGGCGGCTCGCCGTCAGAGCCGCCGAATGGAGAAGTATCAGCGATGTGCGGAAAACCTACCCGTCAGCCGATCCCGTGAAGGTCGGAAGCGGAAGGTCCGTCACCGTTTTCAACGTCTGCGGGAACGACTACCGGTTACTCGCCGCGATTCACTACGACAAACAACGCGTTTACACCCTGCGATTCCTGACTCACGCCGAATACGACAAAAACCAGTGGAAGAAAGACTTATGAGCACGAAGCACTCCTACGATTTCCAAGCCATGCCCAAGGACTATGCCGGACTTTGCCGCGTGTTCCTTCCCCGTCCCATCCATGACAAGGCGGGCTATGAAAACACCGTCGAAGTCGCCGACGCGTTCGCGGGCTTCGAGCACGAGATGACCGGTGATCAGAACGATTATTTCGACCTTCTTTGTGACCTGATCGAAAAGCGCGAAAAGGAAAGCACCCCACCGCCGGAGTTCCGCGCCCTCGATCTCCTCAAGCACCTGGTTGCGGAGCACAACCTCTCCGGTGCCGGCCTCTCGCGCATCCTCGGCAAATCTCCGACCCTTGGCCCGATGATCCTGCGCGGCGAACGCAAGATTACCGCCAGCCACGCCGTCCGCCTGGGCAGCCATTTCGGACTGCGTCCCGATGTTTTCCTGAGATGAAGGTAGGGATGCTCGTCTCCCTCAACTGCCCTCACCCAAGGAACGGCGGCGAAGATGGGAGTGGTAGCAGATCACAATGGAAGTTTAGATTTGAGCGAGGATAAGATCTCAATCGCAAGGGCTTTTGGGATTTCAACTGTATCTGATCCATCTGCGGTTTTGATGGCCTCCTCCAATGAATTCTGAAGAGCGGTGTTTGCGTTTGAAGAAATAGCTTTTCGGCTCACCCGGGACCGCCTCCCGCCTTTAAAGGTTCCGTTGTGGATATGCCGATCAATACTGTTTTCGTAAGAACTGCCCCAGTATAGGTTTTCTAACCTATTGTCGTTCGATATTCCATTCTTGTGACAGGCAATCTCCTTGCCTGGGGGACAAGGGCCGCGAAAAGCTTCAAGGATAAGCCGGTGAACGGGTTGAGCTGGGTATCTTAAGTGGGAAACCTTTCCTTTCAACTCCACATAAATGTGCCCGCTTCTCTCCGGACGGACTTCCCTTGAGAAACCTTCCATGGAATCGGCCTTTGCGACAGCTGACAATCCGTCCCTGACTGGTGAATTCGTAACCTGGCCAATCTGGGTGAGTTTTTAAAATCTCTTTAGGAGAGTGGCCCTCTTCGAGGTCAGGAATTTTGTCCTTATCGAAAAAATCCACTTCATTGCGATAGAGTTTCATGAGAGGGCGTTATACATCCGCAAATGTCGGTATTCCAGTGAAGAGTGGAGGGACGATGGGTTCAGAGAAGTCCCCGCAATCGAGCATAAGCCTGAAAAGTCCGCTTGGCGCTTGCCGGTTTCTCGTTGGGAAGTAGTCTTAGCGCATGAAGCTGGAGATCGAGATCCCCGATTCGGCGTTTTCCGCCTTGCGTCAACCGCCGCTTGAGTTTGCCGCTTGCCTGCGTTTGATGGCCGCCGCCAAGCTCTACGAGGTGGGCGAACTCAGCCAGGAGCGGGCGGCCGAGCTGGCAGGTCTTTCGCGGCAGGGATTTCTCGCCAGCCTATCGCGGTTGGGAGTGAGTCCCTTCCAGGATGTGGCAGGCGATCTGGCATTTTCCGCTAGCAAGCCATGATTCTGGTTTTCAACGCCTCGCCGTTGATCGTGCTGGCGAAGGCCGGACTCTTGGACCGCCTGATCGTGCTGGGAAATCCCGCACGGGTGCCGCAGGCGGTCGTTGATGAAATCCTGCGGGTGGATGACGAAAACGATCCCGCGCGGCGGTGGCTCGAGCGCGACCCGGTCCTGATCGAGGTGGTTCCTACGCCGCCGATGTCGCCATTTCTGGCGGCATGGGATCTTGGGGCCGGTGAGAGCGCGGTGATTTCCCTCGCGGCGGAACAGAGCGGCTCAGTGGTGGTGCTCGACGATCTGGCTGCCAGACGTTGTGCGGAGGCGCATGGCATTCCGTTCACGGGGACGCTAGGATTGGTTCTTGTCGCAAAACGTTGGGGATTGATCGATTCCGCCGGAGAGGCGCTGGAGTTGATCGTTTCTGCGGGCCTCCATATTTCACCGCGTGTTCTCGCCGACATCCGGGCGAAAGCGGGCGAATGATCCAAATTTGCCGCTCCGTTCACTCCGTCCGCACTTGGAATTCGACCTTCCAGCGTTGGTCGGAGGCGGTGTGGTTCATCCAGAGTTCAAGGTTGCCCATTTCGGTGACGACGGCGTCGATTTTTACGGGGATGACTTGGCCTTCGGCGAAGCCTTCGAGGACGGGGAGATTGACTTCGATGCGGCTGGTTTCCTCGAGTTCGCGTTCGGCATTTGCCAAGATCTGGCCGGGGGTGTCGCCGCTGCGGATTTCTGAGGAAAAGAACCGGAAGCTGGCGGGTTTGCCGGTGACGAGTCCGAATTCGCGGCCTTCGATGAGGCACTCGCTGCCTTCCTCCATGCCTTGCGGGACGACGCAGAGCGCTTTCACCGGTGGCTTGAATCCGGGGATGGCGGGCATCGAGGATTCGAGGCCGATGTAGTAGGAACGCGCGGTGCCGGCCTTGATGCGGATGCCTTGGCCGGTGGCGCGGTTCTGGCCGTAGAAGGCGGCACCTTTGGCGACGGCGAGGTCGGGTTCGTCGCCTGCGAGGGCGCGGACGGGCTGGCCGTCGTTCCATGAGGCGAGGAGGTCGAGGACGCGCTGGCGGACGGGTTCGGCTTTGAAAACGCCGCCGTTGAAGAGCACGGCGCTGGGCTTGAGGTAGCTGCCGGTTTGCTCGCCGACGAGGGCGGTAAAGGCTTCGCTGGCTTTGACGTTTTGCAGGCTACGGGTCAGGAAACGGGCGAGCTGCTTGCTGATGACGGGATCGGACGCGTAGGGCAGGCCGAATTCCTGCAAGGCCGCGCCGCCGGTTTCCAGCGGGACGTCGGTGACGCGGGTCATTGCGAAAAATCCGTCGAGGACGATTTGTTCGAGCGTGGTGCGGTCAAGGCGGGTGGCGACGGTGTTGGCAAACAAACTGGAGCCGCGCGAGGGGATGGTGACCGGGACTTGGTCGAGCGCCGGGTTGGAAAACAGGCCGACCTTGGCGACGCTGGCGGCGTGGATGAGGCAGTTGAATTGCCATTCGTCGATGGTTTTTCCGGCGTCTTCGAGCTGGGTCCGCAGGGTGTAGGCGAGAGCGAGATCCATGTTGTCGCCGCCGAGCAAGAGGTGTTCGCCGACGCTGATGCGTTCGAGCGCGAGATTTCCACCGCTGGAAGTGACGGCGATGAGGCTGAAATCGGCGGTGCCGCCACCGACGTCGCAGACGAGGACGATGTCACCAGCGCGGACTTGCATCCGCCAATCCGCTCCGGCTTGGGCGGTCCAAGCGTAGAATGCGGCTTGCGGTTCTTCGAGAAGGACGACGTTGGGCAGGCCCGCGGCTTCGGCGGCTTCGTAGGTGAGGTTTCTCGCGACCTCATCGAAAGAGGCAGGGACGGTGAGGACGATTTGGCCTTTTGAGAGATCCCAATCGCGGCCTTGTGCGGCTTCGGAGTAGAGGAAGCCGGCCTTGAGGTGCGCGAGATAGCGGCGGGAACATTCGAAGGCGGAGAGTTTTCCTTCGATGGTCGATGCCCACGGGAGGACCGGCTGGCGGGGATCGATGTGGGGATTGGAAAGCCAGGATTTCGCGGAGGTGACGAGGCGGTCGGGGACCAAGGTGCCGTGGACGCGAGCGAAATGACCGATAATCCCGGTGTCGGACGGCCATGGGACTTTCACGGCGTCGGCGGCAAACTCCTGCGGATGGGCGATGTAGAGCGCGGAGGCGAGGGTCGGCATTTCGCCGATTTGGTTCGGGCCGAGGGGCTGGGTGATTTCGACGATGGACGCGAGTCCGGTGTCGAAATCCGCGACCGCGATGGCGCTGTTGCTGGTGCCAAGGTCGATGCCGAGGCTGAATTGAAAACTCATGGGGGAAATCGGGATGGATGGCTCAACCGACCTCGACCTGCGCCGGAGCGATGGCGGGAAGGTGGTCGGCTTTCAAAACGCGCGGCAGTTTCACCGAGGTGGTCCGCCAGCCTTGGTGGACGAGCTTGCCGGTGAACGGTGCTTCACCCGAGAGATTGCCGACCAAGCGGAATTCGTCGGCCGCGTAGCCGACCGGCACGGTGATGGACGCGCCTTCGCCTCCGGGGCTGATCGGTTCGATGTGGAAGTGCTCGTTCAAGGCGGCTTTGCAACCCTGATGCACGGCGCGTGCCACCAATCCCACTTCGGCGTCGCTAAACGGTGTGATGTCTTCCATGAGGAAATCGATGAAGCGGCCTTTCTCCTGGAAAACCCCGAGCAGGGTGACGACTTCCGCCTGCGCTTGATTCTGTGATGGCGCGGTTGGCATCGGTTTCACCGCCTCCGCCACAGCGGCCTTGGGGGAGGATATGGGGCGTCCCGCCGTGAACATCGTGACCAGCAGCACCAAGGCCGCGATGATCGAAGTGATCACCAAGGATTGGGAATAATCGGCGGCGGCGGGCACTAGCAACGCGGCATTGAGGATGACCAGCAGAACGGCGGCGATTTTCACGACAAGAAAGTGGCAGGGATTGATAGCGGGTGGAAGAACGCTTTGCCCCCGATCCTACCCGCCGAGTCCGGTCGAGCCAAGGCATTTCAGGCATTTCCGGCAGTTGGTCCTGCCCTCAGGCGGAATGAAGCGCGGGGCGACGAGAAGATGCCGCCTGAAGGCGGGACTACGAACATCACTCGGGAGCCGCAGGCACGACGAGCGTCGGCACAGTCGCCTTGCGGACCAAGCCTTCCGCCACGCTGCCTAGCAGCAACGAGGCGATCACCCCATGTCCATGCGAGCCGACGACGACGAAGTCCGCGCCGCCTTGCTTGACGTGGTCAAGCAGCGCGTGGAGCGGACTGCCCTCGGCGATTTGCGAGGTGGCGTTAGGCACGTCCACTTGGACGGTGGTGAGGAGTTCCGCCAATTTGGTGGTTGCCCGGCGTTTGGCTTCCTCTTGGAACGCGTGCATCGCCGGGAATTCATCCGGCGTGAAGCCGTAGGCGGTGTAGCTGGGTTCCGGCTCGATGACATGGAACAACTGCAAGTCTGCTCCGAAGGACTTTGCCAGCCTGACGGCCATTTCAAGCACTCCGGGGGTGGCGTTTGAGAAATCTACTGCGACGACGATGGTTTTCATGGCTTCTTGCAAATAACACCTTACCCGGCCGCTTGCCAAGCTTCATCATCCGGCACGCGGGGAATCCCAAATCATCTGCAATCCCGGTTTGGCAAGTCCGCCGGATTGATCCAAGGTCGCCCCGCCATGATCCGCTTCCTCCATACCCGCATCCGCGTCCAGCACCTCGACACCTCCATCGCCTTCTACGAAAAACTCGGCTACACCGAAAAGGAGCGGAAGGCGTCTCCCGAGGGTAATCAGCTCGCCTTTCTCGAACTACCGGGAAACGACGTGTTTCTCGAACTCACCTGGTCGGAGAGCTACAAGACCACCTGCCCTGAAGACCTCATCCACACCGCCCTCGGCGTGGATGACATCATCGAATACTGCGACAAGCTCGAGAAAGCCGGCATCGAAATTTGGCCCTCCGGCTGGCGCGAAAAATTTTCCGGCGGCGGCCGCAAGATGGCCTTTGTCACCGATCCGGATGGGTATGAGGTGGAGATTCTAGAGCGCTGAGTGGGCGATCATTTCCGCGCCAAAGCTTCGGCGATGAAGCGAATCGCCTCGTCGGTGGCGAAGGCTCCGGCGCTGAACGCGACCTTTTCGTGCGCCCGGAAATCCACCCGATCGAGTTCTTCCGGCGTCGCCACCACGACGGCCTGTTTTCCCCGGCGGAGCGCGGTTTCCATCAGAGCCTCGCACGAAGATTCTCCCGCTTCGCCGACGATGACCACCCTCTCGCAAACCACCAGAAGGCGTTCCAGCGCCTCCTCGCGGGCAGTCATCGCCGGCGAAACCGTGTCCAGAAACGTCACCCGCGCATCCCTCCAGCGCAGGCGCAGTTGCTGGACCAACCACGACACCCGGCGTGGCGAGAGAGTCGTTTGGCACACCACCCCGAAGGCGGGCGCAAAGAGCAACCGGGCGGTATCGGTGGTATCCTGGAGAATCCGCGTGCTGGAATTCCCTCCGGCGATCGCCAGACTTTCGGCATCGTCATGGCGACCGATCACTAGCGCCTGCGCCCCTTCCATTTTCAGCAATCCCAGCGCCACCTGTGCCCGGCGGACTTGTGGCGAGGTTAGATCTTCCGTCGGGTAGCCGGCTTCCTCCCAAGCCCGGCGTTGGCGCGACGCAATCCCGGTGTAAGGAATCACGATGGTGCGGAATTTGAAAAAATCCGCTTCGTCCACGTTTTCCGCGATCCCGAGCGCGGCGAGGCGGGCGCTCACTCCGGCATCCGGCATGAAGCGGCCCGCCACGCCGACTTTTCGGGATTTCGACAACTGGATGAGCCGTTCCACGGCGGCCCGCGCATCCGCGTCCATCCCCAGCGCGGTGGCGATTTTTACCTCCGGCCTTGCGGCGGCGGGCGGCATGAAGCGGGTTTCAGAAAGGTCTTTCATGACTTTGTCGTGCAAAGTGTTTGGGCGCGGAGTCGGGTGAAATCGTTGCATTGCGATACACTTTGTATCACAAAGTTAAATCCAGGCAAGCGGAATTATTTTCCCAAGCCGAGAATTTGTTCCAGCACCCCAAGGTAGGCCACGAACGCCTCGCGGCCTGGCGCGGTCATCACGTAAAGCGTCTGCGGCCGACCATCACCCGTGAGTTTTTCCCCGGAAATGAACTCCGCTTTTTCAAGCGTCCGCAGGTGGGTGATGAGATTGCCGTCGGACATGTCGAGCTGCGACTTCAGGTCTTGGAACGGCCATGGATCGGCCCGCGAGGCGAGCAGCGTCATGATCGACAGCCGCCCCTTCTCGTGAATCATTTTATCCAGTTGGGAAAAATCGATCATCGTGGAAATCAATCGCGCTTGCCGGTCGTGACGATCAGCCCGCCATAGATCAAGTGAAAGCCGCCGAAGGCAATGGCCATCAGCCGCGAACTATTGATGTGCATCATCCATTGTTGTTCGAGATGCACGACATCCGCGACGAAGGCCAAGCTGCACACGCCGAAGGTCACGAAGGCCCAGCCAAGCCAAACCATCGACTTAGGCGCGAATTCCCGGATCGCCAGCAGGGCAAGGCCGTAATGGACGATCCACATGCAGGCCGCAGCCACATCATTTCCACCGCGCACGAAAAGCAGGCCGAGAAATCCCCCGGAAATCAGCGATGGCAGCGCCCCGCGCAGCGCCAACCTCAAGCCGGAACCCCAAAACCGCTGACGATTCACCGCCTTCATCCGATACGACTGGAACGCGTAAAACAGCAAAACCACGATCAGCCCACCCAGCCACCAAGCAGCCCAAGGCCAGCCGTGACGTTTTTCGGAAAACCACGCCACCGTCATCGACACCGCGCCACCAATCAGCGCCGTCTCCCCCGACAAGGCCCGGAAAATCGTCGCCCGCGCCATCATCGAACGGATCACTTTCAACTCCTTAGCCGCTTCCTCCTGCGTCGTCATGCCTTGCTTTGCCATACAAAGCAGATGGCTGGCAAGCGGGAATCCAGCGGCAAGTCCTTCCTCATCCGATCATCAGGATGAAGTTTGACAAAATGAAACTCATCCGGTATTCATAATTGATCATGAAAGTCGTATCCGTAAGGGAAATGAAGGCAAACTGGGCGGAAATCGAACGACAGGTGGCCTTGGGGGAGACGTTTGAAGTTCTAAACCGGGGCAAGCCCTCGGTCCGGATTATCCCCGCATTGCCAAGGAAGGTTTTGAAATGGGACGATCACCTGCTGACGGCGTTGCCATCAACAGGGAAGACCGGAGGCGAAACTGTCAATCTGGACCGGGGAGGACGCTGGTGATCTATCTCGATACCAGCGCATTGGTGAAACTTTACCTGTTGGAATCCGATTCCAGCACCGTCCAAGAACTGGTTTCCGCCCAAGACAATCCGCTGCCGATCTGGGAGCTGCAGGAGATGGAGCTGACAAACGCGCTGCGGCTCAAGGTGTTCTGGGGTGAAATTTCGGAAGCCGATGCGAATCGCCAACTGACGTTGTTCGAACAACGAAAAGTGAAAGGCCACTACTATTTCCCGGATCTGGACCGAGTGGAGCTGTTCGCGACCTTCCAACGTCTGGCGGTCCATACGTCTCGCCTCGGATGCCGGACTCTCGACATCATGCACGTCGCCTGCGCCTGCCAGATCGCGCCCGATCTGTTTGTCAGCTTCGATGCCAGGCAAAGGCAGTTGGCGGAACTTGCAGGGCTGCGGGTCCACGTGGCCAGCTAATCACGCCTCCCTCAACCCCGTCGTGATCGAATAACAGCTAGGCCGCGCAGCGGCACATTCGCGTCGGTTCCCGTCGAGCGTTTGGGCAGGTGCCGATGATCTTCGTGGAAAAGTGAGACTTGGAATCCATGGCGCGGCCTTTGGATTAGACGCAATCCCACGACCGCTCAAGCCTCCACCGCGCGGATGATTTCCCGGTAAACCTCGACCTCGTCCGTAGCCACCCGTTGCAGCGCCGGGTCCTTGTCCAGATCTACGAAATACAGGCCGAAGTCCGTGTTCGGATCAAACGCATGGCCCCACTCGCGGTTCGAGGTGATCGACCAGAAATTGTATCCCTTCACCGGCACGCCCTTGCCGATCGCCCGCTCGACCTCGGCGACGTGGGCTCGCAGATAGTCGGTCCGCGAAACCCCATTCGCCACCGGCACGCTGCCGTTTTCCACCACGAAAAGCTCCTGCCCCGGAAACCACCGGTGGAAGCGCCGCAGCGCATGGTAGAGTCCCTGCGGCCACACCGGAGCTTGCAAGAACCGCCCTTGCGCCGCGTCTTCCAGCGAGCGGAATTTCCCGAGCTTCCACGTCGGCAACCCCCAATAATAGTCCAGCCCCACGAAATCCTGCGCACCCACCGCTTCGACCGGGCAGAGTTCCACCGGCAAGCGCCCGGACGTCCCGAGATACCACCAGTTCACATTCCCGATCAGGCTCGTCGTCCCCCAGAACCGCCACGCCCAGTTCAGCCAGCCCGACTTTGTTTCCAACACCTTGAGCCGGTGGCTCGGCTCCAGCAGCACGATTTCCAAGCACGCTTCATCGCGGAAAATCTCATACGCGATCCGCCGCGCCAGCTTCATTTCCAGTCCCTCGCCTTCCCCCGTCGGCGAGACTCCCGGCGCATCCGTGCGGATCCCGATCCGGATCTTCCCCCGCCGCCGCACCCGCCGCACGTCGCGGTTTTCCACCAGATCGCGGAAACCATCCTTGCCACCTGAGAGAACCTCCCGCAGCGAAACCGCTCGCTGTGCTTCCTTGGTGACCCGCCCGCCCGGCGACGTTTCCGCCACCTCCTCCTGGAACGCCGCCACCGCCCGGTTGACCCGCTCCAGCAACTGCCAATGCCCGTGCGGCGCGACCACCACGTAGGCCTCGTCGCTCAACCCGATCACCAGAAACCGCAGGTCCGCCCCGGCGTCCAGCCCATCCGGCAGCAGGAAATACGCGTCGCCATACACTGCGGCCACCGTCCCTAACCGCAGCGCGTCACGAGCCTCGTCGTAGTTGGAAAAAATCTTCTTCCCGCAGGTCCGCGGCAAGTCCCTGTCCCAGGAAACCGGCTGGTTCCCCACCCCGATGACCCCCACCTTCCGCCCCGCCAGCGACTCCATCCCCTCCCCCTGATAGGCCGCCGTCACCAGCACCGCCTTACCCGTCCGCAGATAGGGATCGCTCATCGCGAAACGCATCTGGTCACCCGCCGTCACCCCGCCGATGACCAGATCCACATCGCCCTTCTCGCTAACAAGTGCGCCCTTGGTCGTGAACTTGAACAACGCTTCCGCTAGACCCCGGTGGCACGCGCCGAAATCCATCAACATCTGCAACCACGTCGGGAACCCCGTCACCAGCGGATTCACCCCGACTTTCGCATCGGGCTGGTGGGACTTGATCCGCCTCCTCGCACTGGCGTGGGCGAGAAACAAGTTGGGGATCAATTTGCCGACCGCCTCCGCCTCCGCATCCACGTCCGACCCGTGCGGCAGCCCCGGCGGCATGTAGTAGCGGCTCTGCCACCACGGCTTGATATAACCGAATGTTAGCTGGCTCGGCTCGTTGAAGGTGATCCAGTAATCCACGACGTCGCCCATCGCCTCCGCGACGCGGTGCGCATAGCACGCGAAGAATTTGGGAAACGCCTTTCCGGTCATCCCGCCATGATCCCGCTCCAGCCACACCGGCCAGACGAAGTGATGCAGCGTCAGCATTACTTTCATCCCATGGCCACGGATGCACTCCGCGATTCTCCGGTAGTGCGCCAATGTCTCCGGCTCGAAAACCCCTTCGGAAATTTCCACCCGCGCCCACGCCGTCGAGAACCGGAACAACTTGCACCCCAGCCCCGCCGCCGCCGCGATGTCCTCTTCATAACGGTTCGCGAAATCCGTCGCCTGCCCCCGCGGCGTCAACCCTTGGCAGCGTTCCCAAAGATCCCACACGTCCTCGCGCCCGGGATCATGGGCCTCCACCTGGTGGTCGGCATTTGCCGTGCCGAAAAGAAATCCCTTTGGAAAAGCCATGGGCGCTGCCCCTTTGCAACCGCTGCCGGGCGCGGGGTCAAGGTTGTTCGCGGCAGAGTGCCGAAGCTCCCAAATCTAATCCCACGGAAGGGCCCGGCGGCAAGTATCCGCGTGGCGATTTCGGGTGTGTTTGGAATCCCCTGAAATTTTGATTGCACTGCACTATCTGTATTACTACAAATAACACAGTTGCATGTTGCCATTCCTGATCAACCTCCAGTTGGGCGAGCCGATCTACGAGCAAATCGTCAGAGCGGTGAAGAAAGCCATCGCCACTGGCCTGCTCCTGCCCGGCCAGCAAATGCCGTCGGTGCGGGTGATCAGCCGGGAACTCGGTGTGAACCCGAACACTGTCCAAAAAGCCATCAGCCGCCTCACCGATGAGGGCGTGCTTGCCAGCCATCCGGGGCAAGGAAGCTTCGTCGCCGACCGCCGACCATCGCTCCGTTCCGAGCAACTCAAGGCGCTCCAGCCGCTCATCGAGCAACTGCTCATCGAGGCCGCCCACCACGGGCTGAGCGAAGCCGATCTCCTCACTCTCATCCAAAAACACCGCCAGCAAATCCATGGAAACGATCATTGAAACCCAAGCGCTCACCAAGAGCTATCGCTGGAAGGAAGCCGTCCATCAGCTCGACATCCGTCTCACCGCCGGGCGCGCCTGCGCGTTTCTCGGCCGCAACGGCGCGGGCAAGACCACCACCATCAAGATGCTCGCCGGCCTCATCCGGCCGACCTCCGGCAAGGCGCTGCTCTTCGGCCGTGATTCGCAATCGCTGCGTCCGGATGACTGGCAAAAAACCGGCTACGTTTCCGAAAACCAAGAGCTTTACGACTGGATGACCGGCGAGCAGCTCATCGCCTTCACTGCCAAGCTCTATCCGTCGTGGGACCGCGAGTTTGAAAGCTACCTGATCGAGAAACTCGACCTCCCGCTCAAGCGCCGCATTTCCCGCTGCTCGCGCGGCGAAAAGGTGAAACTCGCGCTCTTGTTAGCCATGGCCTTCCGTCCGCGTCTGCTCATCCTCGACGAACCCTTCGCCGGACTCGATCCGCTCGTCCGCGCCGAGTTTCTCGACAGCGTGCTGGAAGTCACCCGGCAGAACGATTGGTCCATCTTCTTCTCCACTCACGACATCGACGACGTGGAAAAACTCGCCGACGACATCATCATCATCGACGAAGGCCGCCTCCAGGTTTCCGAATCGCTCGACTCGCTGCAAGAGCGCTTCCGCCGCGTGGACATCATCGGCGAGCACCCGCCAGTTTCTGCCAGCCCGGAAATCCTCGGCCTCACCCGCGAGGAAAATCACAGCCGCTTCGTCCACACCGCCTTCGATGGGAAGACCGAAGCCGCGCTGCAATCGCGCTTCCCCGGCGCGGACGTCACCATCGCCACCATGTCCCTCAAAGACATCTTCATCGCCCTCGCC
>JANMJJ010000030.1:0-4174 GCA_031371325.1 Akkermansiaceae bacterium
GCTGGCGGTCGAATGGGAGATGATAGAAATATTTGTTTGCGAGGATTTCAGCGAGCAGTCCCGGGCCCCAGAAGCCGCCTTCGATGAGGGTGGGCTTGGCGGGTTCGATGACGGGCGGGCTAAGCGGATTTTCCACCGGGACGAATTTCATGCGCAGGATGCGGCGCAGATAGAAGTAGGCGGGTTCCTTTTCGAGCTGGGTCTTTTCCTCGAAGCCGCAGTTTCTCCAGGCTTCCGGATTGGCCTGGACGATTTCTGGAATGATCTCTTCGGTCCTGACTGGAAGGTTTTCGGGAAGGCGGTCCTTGCGGATGCTGCGGGTGCGCTTGTCACCCTTGGGATTCGCGCTGGCGGTGCTTTGGGCTTGATCCTCCGGTGTGGCCGCGTCGCCGGAGGAGTCGGGCTTTTCCGACGGCTGATCGGCGAAGAGATCGGGGTGATTGAGCTGCTCGCTTTTGCGACCGAAGAGCTGCCGCTTGAGCCATTCAATCTGCTGGGTGAGGATCGCGATCTGATCCTTTAACTCCTGGTTTTACTGTTGGAATTCCTCGTTCGTCAAAGCGCGGATAGATAGACATGGTGCTATATATGTGCCAAGCAGAAAAATATGATTTTATACTATTGATCCGGCAGTTCGTACCAGGCCCGCTGCATGCCATGCTTGAGGTCGATTCCACTGAGCAGCATTTCGAGGGCTTCAGGTTTTAATGTGAGTTTGTACTCCCCGTCGGTGAGAGGGCGTGGACGGCAGAAGCGGCCTTTTTCGAGCCTTTTTGCCAAAATCCAAATTCCGGTTCCATCCCAGTAAAGGAGTTTGACGCGGTCGCATTGGCGGTTGAGGAAGACGAATACTTTTCGCGAGAGCGGGTCTTCGCGCAGTTCGTCGCGCACGACGACGCTGAGGGTGTCGAAGCTTTTTCGCAGGTCGCAGGGGCGAGTGGCTAGGCAGACTTTGACGCTGTGGGTGAAGATCATGATTGGGCGGGACTGGCTGGATGGATACGCAGGATGATTCCGCCACCGAGTTCGAGTTCGACGAGCGGGCCGACGGGTGCGGGCCGGTGGCGCGTGGATTCAAGTTGGAACTCAAGGAATGCCGGTGGTTGTTCCGGGTCCGGGAGATTCGCGCTGGCACGGCCCCGCCAGTTCATGAGTGTCTGATAGGAGACACTGCGTTGGCGGCAGAATGAAGCGGCGCTGCCGTCGTGGTGTTCAAACTCCCGGAGGATGCGGACCTTCTGTTTGTCGGTGTGGCGTGTGCGTGACATGCCGTGATCCTGGCGGGGCGCGCGCAATGACCGAGGTTTTTCAAACGGCGGACGCTCGGGGGCTTACCCGGAAGCCAACATTTCCAGAGGTCCAAATCAGCCCGGCCAAATCGCCTCCCGATCTGGCACGCTCCCTCGTGTCCAAATTCGAGCTCAATAGAAAATCAAAAAAAGACCTTGATTCACTCTGATACTACTGACCCCATCCAGATTCTTCGGGCAGATGTCGTTCGACCAGACGGGGGGTGCAGGCGTGCTTGGCTCCTTGGGTGACAAGGCCGCTGCCGGCAAAGAAATCGACGAAGGTTGGAAGGGTGGTGTTCAGGAGCTCTTTTGAACAGTTTAGGTTTCAGCCGGATAAGGTCCGAGAAATCGGACGCCGTTGTAATGGATCATGTGATCCGGGGCATCTGCTATCCAGACTTCGGTTTCCCAGGCGATGGCGGCGTGGAATTTGGTGAAAGTTTTGCGGTCGAGAAATGCGGAGACGAATACGAGGCCGGGGCGGGCGGTGGCGAAGAGTTGGGTGAGCTCGTTTTTACGTTTTTGATCGACGGGACCGTGCGAGGTGACGGCTTCGATGACGATGAGCCAGTCACGTTCGACATCGTGGATGAGCACGTCGGGGGCTTTGCCGCGGGCTGCGAGTTTGATTCTGAGTTCTGCCAGTGCGAGGTCGTTGCTGAGAACTTCCTTGTCGGCGGCGTCGCCGAGGAGAAGAACGTGGGGCTTGCGGACGAAGCGTGGGGTGAATTCTTCGATGATGGAGCGGATCAATGTATTCTGGCCACCTGCGGAGAGTTCGATGGTCATGCCGTCGGGCAAGCGGACAATTTCACGGGGAAGGTTGCGATGACGAGCTTTGAGGTCGCCGGTGGCGGGATTCGTCAGAAATGATTCGAGTTCCTTTTTGAAAGCGGTGGTTCCAAAGCTGGTGATGAGCTTTAGTGCCGCGGGCGTTAACTGATAGCACCACTTCGGGCTGTTGATCGGGCGCTCCGGTAGATCGGGATTTTCGAGAAGCAGGCCGTGCTGGACGAATTGGTGGACCGTTTGGCGGCGGATGGTTTCGCGGGTGTTGGGTGCGTAGCGGACTTCGTATTGGTCGCGCATCCAGTCCATCATTTCGGTGATCCGGCGGAGAGGAGCGGTGGCGCTTTTCCAGGGTTTGCGAGGCTTGATGTCGGCGAGGGCGAGAAGGGTGAGGGCGGAGCGTTCGTTTTGCTGTTCCCGCGGAATGCCGATCATCTGAAGAAGCTCAAGTGCTTGGCTGACTCGTGTGGATGATGCGGGGCTCATGAATTGGTGAACGAGGGTGCGCCGAGGTGTTCGGACATGGCAAGGTCGATGGCGCTCTGTTGGGTATCGTCCAAGGTGGCTTTTCCGAGTCGTTCCAAAGCGGATAGGTCGGGATAGCGGAACGAGCGGAGGTCGGAGGCGTTCACTTGGGTGTGGCCGTTGAACTGGCGGAAATAGCGGTCGGCCACGGTTGAGTTGAGGAAACGGCTGAGGCCGCGGGCGAGCGGGGCGGATAGGCCGGTCCGCTTGCGGTGGAAGAAGTTGAGAGGGTTCTCGATGCCTACGAGGCCAGAGGGGAAATCGGCTGTATTGAGGACGCCGGAGACGAGACGGCGTTTTTCCTCCTTCGAGGAGAAGCGCTTGATCAGGATGAAGCGGGCGGCAGGGATCAGCCACTTGCGGGTTTCGTCGTTTTCGTGAATGGCGACGGGCTTCTTACTCAGGCGTCCGTCGCCGTAGTCGGTGGAGCGGAGGGAAGGTGCGAGCACGCGGCCGGTTTTCACGCAGTGCGGATAGATCAGGGGCACGCTGCCGGTGGTGAGGTGATCCGAGAGTGAGTCTTTCAGGCGGAAATCGACCACGGGGCCGGTCGAGACTTGGATGCCGAGGTCCGTGAGTTTGCAGGGGAGGGAATCGATGAAACCACGGACGTCGGTGGCGTCGGATTCCGTGGTGATGTGCATGACCTGGTCGGGATCGGCGGGAGAGACGAAGCGGTTTTGCGGGACGCGGGCGGTTGCGGGGGCTTCCAGCGAACCGGTCGATACCATCAGGGATGCGTTGCCGCGTTTGCCACGGCGGAGGTGGAACAGGATGTTTTCCTGTAGCACGTCGTCGCGGCTGAAGGCTTCCAAGCGCGAGTCGAAGACATGGACGCGGCTGAAGCTGGCTTTTTGCAGCAGCTCGCGGCGGAACTCGCGGAAGTAAGGGCCGTTGCAGAAACTGCGGGGAGTGATGGCTGCCAACTCGCCGCCATCGGCCAATTGGCGGACTGCCAGCCAGACGAAGGCGGCGTAGAGGTTTGAAATCTCGATACCCACCGAGGCGAGCAAGGTCCGTTCGCGGGAACGGGTGGCAATCTTGCGGTAGGGCGGATTGAGGATGGCGTGGGTGACTCGCGGCGATTGGGCGGTTCCGAATAATCCCGGATCAAGCGCACGGGCGGCTCCCTCGATGTAACTGCCGTGGTTGAGGTGAACGGTGGTGTGGATGCCCGCTTGGCGCAGCAGCGCGGCGCAGGCGGACAGGTTTTGCCGGAGGGCGGGAAGGAAGGCTTCATCCAGTTCCCAGACTTCCAAGGTGATTTCCTCCAAGTGAGGCAAAGATCCGCTGGCTTGCAAGGTGGTGATCCGGTCCACCACGGCGGCGGTGAGCACGCCGCCGCCTGCGCCGGGGTCCAGCAAATGCAGCGATGGGCGGTTGAATCCTTCCGGCTGGAACCACCCGGCCAAACAGCGGGCAATCGGCGGTGGCGTGAAAAACTGCCCGTTCTCGCCGCGCTCTTCCCGCGTCTTCTCCACGCAAGTCTGCCAGCCGCTCGAATCGGCCAAGGCGAGAACGTGAGATGCGGAAGGAGAAATCATGAGTTCATGTGAACACCTCGCGAT
>JANMJJ010000084.1:0-8656 GCA_031371325.1 Akkermansiaceae bacterium
AACGGCCACGGCAACAACCTCGATGGCGTCGATTCATCGAACCCGGGTCAGGGTCATGGAGGTCCCAACGGAATGATAGATCCTTCCGGCGGTGTGGATGATGAAATCAGGTAATTTTAACCGATCACTCCCATGAAATCAGTAATCCTTATTTCAGTTTTCAGCACCTTTGCCGGATCAATCGGCCAGGCGGAGACCAGCCCCGCGCCAACGATGCGCGATGCGACAACCCACGAACAGTTAGTCGTGATGTATCGCCAGGCCTCGCAGGAGGATCCGATGCGCAAGCTGGCTCCGGCGAAAGGTCCCGATCCTTCGACGGTGAACCAGCCGAAAAGCCTGATCAGCGAGTCCGACATGATTTGTTTCAACGGAGCCGTGACTTTGGTTCCCAAACGAGCGGTTTTGCAGATGCCGAAAAACCTGGCGGATCGACTCAAATACCAGCCGGGCGCGAAACTCCTGAGCTGGGAGGAGTTTTATGCGCTTAACCGCGGCTGGATCACCACCGTGGAGGTTTCGCGGATCCAGGCGGAAGGGAACAGTCCCCTCGCTGCCGAAACCCAAAGGCAACTGGTGAAATCCGGAAACCTGATAGTCGCCACATTCCAAGGCGGGCCGATTTCGGTTCTACCACTCAAAGTCCCGGTTGAAAAAGCCGCCACCACCAACACGCCAAAACCATGAAAACTCTCCTTCGTTGCATCATCGCCGCATCGCTTTCGTGTGGCTTGGGATCTGCGGTTGAAACCATTAGCTACACCAATTACATCCGCCAGTTCCAGATGCCTTCCGGTGTCACCTGGGATGCCTCATCCACTGTCGCGGCCAATGGCAGCCAGCTTTCCGCGCTCGCGATCAATCCGGGGGGGGCTCGGTTCGACCTGTGGACCATCAAATCCTCGTCGCTGACCGGACTCACTGCATACCTGCTCGATAGCAATTATGTGGGAACCTATGTTCCTGTAGCTACGGTAGTGGTCCGTTCGGAAGATGGTTCCGCTGCGATCCCCAGAACCCGCGCCGACCGTCCGTTCTATGTGGATGTCACCATCAGCGGGCTGCTGTCCGGTGCCTCGGATCCCGAGCCGTCGAAGAGCGTCAAGTTCCTCCGTCACGTGCAATCGTATGGAGTCGCGGGAACCGGAATTGGCATCAACCGCACCCAAGCCACGCTGCTGACCCAGACGTCGATCACCACCAACGGGGCACAACACCTGACTTACCTCGTGAACTCGATTCCCGGCTCGAATCGCTCGAAGGTTCGCGGGGAAGAGCGTTTTTCGGTGTTCTCGCTCGAGGACTACCAAGCGCCAGAATCACAACTCGCCTCCCAGTATATCCAAGTCTGGCCGGTCGCCGACGGGACGATTTCAGGAATCGCCCAGAATCAGTTGATCCGGTTTTCATTGCCTGCAGTGACACTTACGTTGAATGATTTGTATCCCAGTTCCACAACCTATGCCCAAGTGTATAAAGGAAACCCGCAGCTTGGAATGACCGGGACGATCGTGCCGGGATCGGGCCTCGTGATCAGTGATTCGATTCCCACAAGCCGGGTGCTCAGCCTGACGAACTACGACACCATTTTCGATAGCGATGGCCGGTGGACTATGGAGATTCTCACCGTGACTCCGTTCGGAATCGATCGCCTAGCTTACATCAGTTTCGACTTGGACCGGACGATTGAATTGAACGGGACGTTCACGACCATCGAGTGAATCATGGCCCCTTCAATTCCTTCAACAAATCATTCCGATAGTTATCATTCCGATAGATCAGGGAAAACCTCGCTTCCTTGGACTTCCTCAACAAATCCTCCACCTCGGTGTAAGCCAGCAGGAGGAACAAGCCCTTCACCGGCTCCCGATGAAACGACTGAATCCGTGTCACAAAATGATCTTCCACGGTCCGGCGCTGCTGGTTGGTGAGGAGTGCGCCGTGCTCCAAGGCGACCTGCTTGCGCAGCGCCTCGAAACGGGATTCCATCAGATCGGCGGAGGCCTCAGGATCGAAGTAGTGGACAGTCAACTCGTAAAGCTTGCCGGTGAGGAAACGTCCCTCCACCGCGCCGGCCTGGGATTCCGGCAGGAAACCTTTCTTCGGCTCGATTCTCAAGATCCGCATTGCGGGTTGATCTCCCGGCAGGGAAATCGTAACATTCAGGGAATGACGGGATGCCCACACGATCAGTTTTTCCGGCGAATCACCCCACCGCAAGCCGAACGGCGGCTGAAGGACGGCTTGGGCAATGCCCTGCCCGGCCGCCAGCAAGAAAACGGTAGCGCAACATGCCCATCTGCCAAAGTACCCGCACATGCGCGGAGTTTCAGACTTTTCCACCCGCTTCGCAAGGCGCGATCACCGCGCCGGGGCTTCGTCATGGTCGAGGCGATGATCGCGCTCTCGATCCTTACGGTTCTCGGACTCGTTCTGCTCAAACTTTCCCTCAATATCCTGCACCCGCGGCAATGGATCATGCAGCAGTCGGTGACAGATGCCTACCTGACCTATGAACGGGCCTACGCCGAGCGGATTCCCTTCGAAGCCTTGCTGGCCACCAACTCCCCGTGGCCCGTCTATCCGACCACCGTCAGCACGGTGGTCAAAATCGGCGCGCTTCCTGGAAACGTCCCGATCAACGGAACGGTGATGCGGACCCGGATCGCCGACACGGGAAACTATCCGATCGATGGCGGTGCCGGCACCTTGGCCAGCAACCCGGCAGCCATGAAAGTGTGGAAAGCGCAAAGCGTGCTGACTTACACCATCGGCACCCGGACCTACGCGAAATCCCGAACCGTGTTGCGCTCCCAATGAAGCCGATCCCCAAGCGAACCCACCGGGGATTCACCCTGATCGAACTGTCGGTAGCCATCATGATGGGCTTGGCGACGGGAACCATGGTCCTTGCCTTGTTCAACCAACAGCTCGCGTTCCTGAAAATCTTCAAGGCCCAGAGCTTCCTGACCGAAGAGGCTCCCATCATCAGCACCTACGTGAGCCGCTTGGTTGGCAAAGCGGATCGCTTCCGCCTGCATGATTCCGTGGCGGACGCGCTTTCGGGAACCAATGCCCGGCTTACGGAATCGCCCGTGGTGGTTCTGAATTTCCGCCAGCCGGATGGCACGATGCGGGCGACCATCCTGTCGTTTGAAAACCGGGGCTCCGGTCTCGCGCTCTATTATTACGTCGTCCCTGTCACCGGCGTGCTGGGCGAGCCGCTGTGGGCCGTGACCAGAGTGCCAAGCAAGGTGGTTTTCCGGATGGATGCTGGCGTGCTCCGGATGATACTCACGGGGCCTAATCTCGAGGAAATCACCTATTCCGGAACCATGCAGCAATGAAAACCTCTCCATCCAGACGCCACAAGGCCGGCTATATTTCGTTTCTCCTGGTTTTGGCCACGGGCGCGATTCTCACGGTGCTGATGATCCATGCCTATCGCCGCGCCCTCAGTGCCCAAGCCATCCAGTCCCAAGTGCAACTCCGCTTGGATTATAGCGAGAAGGAAGAGGCGATCTTGCGCTCGATCGTCGCGATCACGCCCAACCGGGCGATCCGCGCGATGCAGTCGGGTTCGGACACCACGGGAACCCGCGACCCGCTGCGCTGGCAAAATATATTCACCGAGTCATTGGATCTGGCCAATTCGCGATCATCCATTTCCAGCGGTATGGCCAACTCGCTGAATATACCCAATCTCAAGCTTGAGAATACGGGGGACAGTGCATTGGACACCCCCGCCAGGATTTTCGCGGCACTCCCCTCCGAGACGGGTTATGTCTCCGCCGGTATCAACCGCAGCCTGGGCACCGGCTACCCCGTGCCGCTGACCTCCGCCGATTCCACGACCACCACCCGGGACGCGCTCTATCCGATCATCTCCAACCTTAAGATCCATGGAAACCTCGCGCAGACCGGAGTCGGACTTCCAGTGGGGACTTACCCGAATTTCAACCTCCTGAAATACCCACAGATCAACTTTGGTTATGCCCGCCCGGGCGATAATTTCGTGGCCAAGCGGAACTGGTGGGCGTTCTCGGTGGACGTGGCCGACCACGACGACGACAAGACTTTACTGGCGCGATCCAAGCGGAATTTCGTGCTTTCGATTTATGAAATCCCGTCGCAACTCTCCATCTCGGCATCCTCCTTCATGGCCCTCGGCCAATATGCTTCGGGGGACGCCTGGCAGAACGTCAACATTGATGGCGGCATGTTCGTCGGAAGGGCCGCCGTGGAACGGAACACCGCGATCAGCGCACTTGCAATCCGCCGTGACATGACCCTGTCCACTGGCAGCACCGTTGGCGGACAAAGCTTCACCGGCAGTCCGTTTTCTCCCGGTGTTCGGGAATCCTACCAAGTCACGCAAGGAGCCTTCTTCCCGGTGTCGCTGGCGTCCGAGAGCGGTCGCGCCGCCTTTATCCCGATCAACCGGGGCGCGGAATTTTTCGATCGCTTCGCCCACGCCGCTGAGTCCAGCGTGTTGTCCACCACCTCTTGGAACGACTATACCATTGGAGCCTTGCAGTGCGCCATGCGGATGGACATCACCCAGGTGCAAAGCTCTACCAACGCGACTCCGACGATGCTGCGGTTCAGTTATTTGTTGCCCAACGGATCCAGGGTGAATCCCCCGATGCAAGTACCGCTTACTTCGGCCGTGCTGACGACCCTGCCGACCGGGTATGTCGCGGTGTGCAACGAAGGCCAAAGTTATTCCTTTTCAAGCCCGGTGGACGTGGCCTATGGCGAGAGCGGTGGATATACCTTCAGGCAGGGCCTGAGCGGGACGATCACTTTCAACAACACCACCTTTGGAGACCCATTGGTGGGGACGCTCAAGAAAGGCTATTGGAGGCCGAGATCTCCTTATGAAATCAAGGTCCTGACAGGCGGGCAAATGTGTGTCTCCGTCTATCCGGAACGAATCCCGCCATTTCTCACCGTGATCGGTGCTGCGGGCGCGGCCATCAACAATTCGCTCGTCGTCAACGTGGACTATTCCGTGTCCGGACTGAACGATTCCTCCAGGAAGCCATCGATCCCCTGCACCGTCAACGACTACGGAGTGATCCTCAAGGAATGCGCCGATCTAACTCCATTCACCAAGGGCTTTTCGCTGGTCACCAACCTGCGGCTCTATATCGGCGATGATTTCAATATCGTGGCGACCACCCCGCCTTCGGGTTATACGCCCGCCATCACCGCCTCCAACCCCACCGGACGTTACCTGCCGCCGTGCTCGTTGTTCACTCCGGAGAAGAGATATGGAGTCGATGTCGATCCGTTCGCCGTGGTTCTCGGCGGGCAAATCGGCTCGCTGGCCAAAGTGGACAAGGTCAATAGCGTGGACACCGAGGCTCCAATGGTCCGGCCCTTGGATTCGAAGGCCCTCAGCGGAACCGCGATCGCATCCAACCGGATCACCGTCAACCTCAGTCAGATCCGCCACCCGGCGGAGTTGCCACCGATCACCATGATGAACTGGCTGGTGCTTCTGGAAGAGCGCCGCAAGGAGTATTACTAACGGTATAGCTCACTCCTCGATGTAGAGGATTCGCCCGCAATCCTCGCACTGGGCGATTTCCTTGCCGGTCTGCACCTTCATCACCGTGGAGGCGATGAGTCGCATGTGGCAGCCTTCGCACTTGCCATCGCGCAGCGGTGCGATCGCCAGACCGGCCTTGGTCTTCATCAGGCGGTTGTACAGCGGGATGACGCTCTCGGGAACATTGCCTAGCAGGGTTTCCCGCTCGGCGATGACATCAAGGTGATCGGCAGCCATCCTGGCATGGCGTTGTGAGATCGATGCGAGGTCTTCCTCCACCAGCTTGCGAGTGTTGACCCGGGCGGCTTCGGCGGCTTTGTGGGCGCTCCGGAACCCGTCCACTTCCTCCATCGCTTCCAATTCCTTGGTCTCGAAATTATCCAGATCCTTCTCGTAGCGGACGATTTCATGGCCGAGCGCCACGAACTCCTCGTTCTTGCGGGTTTCAAACTGCTGCAATTTTAAGCGCTTGATCGTCGTCCGCCGGGTCTCGGCATCGAGTTCGATTTTTTTCACCCGCAGCTCGGACTCGAGCAGCGCTTGGTGGGCCTTCGCGACGGCGGCTTCATCACTGGCCAGCTTGGACTTCGCCCGGGCCTCGTCTTGAGGCAGTTTTTCGAGATCCTTGGCCAACGCCAACAATCGACGATCCCGGTCCTGGAGAATTAACAGCGCGCGAACTTCATCTTGCATGCGCTTTGGGTAAACGGCCCGGCCCGGCCCGGCAAGGATTGCTTGCAGGGATCTCCAGATCACCAATTCATGCCGACGGGGGAGAATTTTTTTAAATTTAATGGAACGGGAGATTGTGATGGTTTGGAATTTTTGATATTACGGCATGTGAAATGACTGCATCCTACTTTCCATCCATGCCATTGCTTGCGCCCCTTCGGGGCGCGGGCTTGAAAATGCAAGTTCCCGGCCAGTATCCAGGGTGGAAGATTCTGGCAATTCTGTGCGCCCTTGGGAGCGCCGCGATGGGCGACCAGTTCGGCAATTTCACCTACACCGATAACGGGCCCGACATCACCATCACGGGCTATCCCACGAGTGCGGTGGGAGTGGTGGACATCCCGGATACGATTGTTTCAAAGCCAGTGACCAGCATCGGAAACAGCGCGTTCTTCAATTGCACCGGACTATCGACCGTGACGATCGCTTCTGGTGTCACGAGCATCGGAAACAGTGCATTCTTCAATTGCCTTGGGCTGACCAGCGTGACGATTCCATCGAGTGTAACCACCATTGGGAACTATGCGTTCGTCAGATGCACCGCGCTGACGAGCATGACGATCCCATCGAGCGTGACGAGTATCGGGATTGGCGCGTTCGCGAATTGCAGTGGACTGACGAGCGTGGTCATCCCGTCCAGCGTAACGATCCTCCAGAAATCCGTGTTCAATACTTGCAGCGGGCTGACAAGCGTAACGATCCCGTCCAGCGTGACATCCATCGAAGCCCAGGTGTTCCAGTATTGCAGCGCGCTGACGAGCGTGACGATCCCCTCCGGCGTGACCAATCTGGGGGACAAGGCATTTGGTATTTGCAGGGGGCTAACAAGCATCACGATCCCCGCCGGAGTCGCCTTCATCGGGACCGAGGTATTTGCGAGTTGCAGCGCTCTCACCGCCATTTCAGTGGATGATGTGAATCTGAACTATAGCAGTCGTGACGGGGTGTTGTTCGACAAATTGCAAACCCTACTGATCGCCTACCCTCCCGGTTTGGGGGGAGGTTATGCAGTGCCCGAAAACGTGACCAACATCGGGGCCAAGGCATTCTCTACCTGTGACAAACTCGTCGGAGTGACATTTCCGCCCGGCCTGACCGATATCCAGTCGTTGGCATTCTCGAATTGCAGTGCTCTGCTCTATGCGAATTTCACTGGTATTGCCCCGACGGTTGCTTTCAATGCGTTCCAACTCACTTCTAGTGGATTCACTGTTTATTATCTGGATGCTGCGGCCGCCGGCTTTAACGAGTCGCCTTGGTCCGACTATCAAAATACGCCGGTTAATATGGGTGAGAACACAACCCCGGCGACGGCTTGGTTGCTGTCCAAAGGATTGCCCGCCAATTCAAATATTCAGTCCGATTCCAACGGCGACGGTGTCAGTCTCCTGATGGCTTGCGCGCTGAATCTCGATCCATACCTCAATCTAACCCACAGCATGCCCCAACCGGTCTGCGGCGCGAATCAAATGAGCCTGAGCTTTTACGCCGGCAGCACGGGAATCAACTATGTCGTGGCGACCAGCGACGACATGATGAACTGGAGTACAACGGGCGTCACCCTCTCGGAGGCCGATGCCCATCAGGTTCGCACGGCGACGGTCAGTGGATACGGGCCACGACGTTTCATGCGCATCGAGGTGAGCAATTGAGCCGGGATCCTCGATGGTCCGGGTCGCGTAATCTGCTCGCCGCCGGCTTACTTCCGCGCGGCGAGGAATTTCAGGACATCCTCGGCCTGCTTCTCGGTCGCGGCGTTGAGGTCGAGCCAGACGAGCTTGGCGTCCTTGAAGAGGAAGGCTTGGCGCTTGGCAAAGCCCATGGTCTTCGGTACCCCGAAGGCATCGACCACTTTGCCGTCCGCGTCGGCAAGCAGCTCGAAGGGCAGCTTGTATTTGTCCTTGAAGGCTTTTTGGGCGGGCACCTTGTCCATGCTCACGCCGTAGATTTTGACGCCTTGGTCGGTGAGCGCCGCGTAGGAATCGCGAAGGCTGCATGCCTGTTTGGTGCAGCCCGGCGTGTCGGCCTTCGGGTAAAAGTAAACGAGCGTGTAACCCTTGGCTCCGGCTTCGGCCAGTTTCACCACTTGATCGTCCTGGTTTTTTGGCTCGACGGCTGGCAGCGGCGCTCCCACGGCGAGCGGCTCGGCCAGCGCCCTGCTGGCGAAGAGAGTGGTGGTGACGGCGGTTAGGACTTTGGCGATGCTTTTCATTTCGCCGAAGGTTACACCGGATTCCACAATGGCAACCTCGATTTGCCCCGGTCGTTGCCAGCTCGCGAGCCGTTGTTTTAGCTCGAATCTGGACGGTCAGGGGCGGGAAATTGTGTCTTGAACCCACGCCCCGGTTGCAATCATGATGTCGCCAG
>JANMJJ010000088.1:0-4871 GCA_031371325.1 Akkermansiaceae bacterium
CCGGCAGATCGGATCGAACCGGTCCGAGCAGACATCGTTGGAGCACGAGTTGCCTTGCGCTTCCCACATCAATGGCCCCTTCAGTTGCAATCAGGTCTCGGACTGCGGGCACTCGGGCGATGTACTCGCAACCGTCGACGAACACGGTGAACTCCGGCGTCTGGGAGAATTGCGCGGTGTAGTTCTTCGAGGAAAGCTGCTTAATATGCGTTCTAACTTGGCGGGCGTGGCGATGCAGTGCTTCCTCGCGGATGGTGTCGTCGGTGGCTTCTAACGCATCGAGGTAGCCGTCCATCGGGGTCTTGGAATCGACGACGATCGTCTTGCCGCCGGGTAGGCGGACGATGAGGTCGGGGCGGAGTTTTTTGCCCTCGTCGGTGGTGGCGGAGTGTTGGACTTCGAAATCGCAGTGCTCCTGCATGCCAGCGAGTTCGACGACGCGGCGAAGTTGCATCTCGCCCCATTGGCCGCGGCCGGTGGGTTGGCGGAGGGCTTTGACGAGCGAGGCGGTTTCGCGTTGGAGGCCGAGCTGGCCTTCGCCGAGCGCGCGGACTTGTTCGCGCAGCTCCGAGTAAGCGCCCTCGCGGGATTTCTCGATTTCACCGATGCGCAGCTCGAATTTCCCGAGCGATTCGGTGACGGGCGTGATCATCGTCTGGATGGCGATCTTGCGCTTTTCGATTTCGCCCTTGGCTTCCTCGGTCTGGGTGGCGAGCGAGGATTTGGCGAGCTGGAGAAATTGCTCGGACGACGCGCGCAGGGCGTCGGCGGAGAGGGCTTTGAAGGTGTCGGAGAGCTTGATTTCCGCGCGTTCCAGCAGGGCTTGTTTTTCGGTGGCGGCTTTTAGCTCGGTGTCGAGGCGGGAGCGGATTTCGGTGAGTTGGTTGCGAAAGGTTTGGGCGTCCTGTTCGTTGCGCTCGGCCTCGGCGATGGAGTGGGCGAGGCGGGCTTCGATTTCCGAGGAACGGCGTTCTTCGGATTTTAAGCGCTCGGCGGCGGCGGCGATTTTCCCGGCGGCGGCGAGCCGGGTGAAAAGCCAGCCGAAGAAAAGTCCCGCCATGGCAGCGAGGATTTGCGGGAGGTATGGGGCGAGTTCGGGAGGCATCGTGGATTTGTTCTTGCGGGTGGCAGCTAGCTTGGTTTCGTATGGGGTCTCGCTGAGTTCGTTCGTCGTATCGAATGACCCGGCGATACGCAAACCAAACTCCCCAACTCCCATGGCCCACACACTTCCCGCCCTCGGTTACGCTTACGACGCGCTCGAACCTCTGATCGACGCCCGCACGATGGAAATCCATCACTCGAAGCACCACAACGCCTACGTCACCAATCTCAATGCCGCCCTCGCCGGCAAGCCCGACCAAGAGGCCAAATCCCTCTGCGAACTCATCGGCGACTTGGCCTCCGTGCCCGACGACATCCGCGGCGCGGTCCGCAACAACGGCGGCGGTCACGCCAACCACAGTTTCTTCTGGAAAGTCATCGCTCCCGGCGGTGCCAAGGCTCCTTCCGGCGATCTCGCCGCCGCCATCGACAAGGCATTCGGCTCGTTCGACGCGTTCAAGGAAGCGTTCGGCAAAGCCGGCACGACCCGCTTCGGTTCCGGCTGGGCGTGGCTTTGCAAAAAGGCCGATGGCTCGCTCGCCGTTTGCTCCACTGCCAATCAGGACTGCCCGTGCATGGGCGCTGCCATTGCCGGTTGCGACGGCAAGCCGATCCTCGGCCTCGACGTCTGGGAGCACGCCTATTACCTCAACTATCAGAACCGCCGCCCCGACTACATCGCCGCATTCTGGAGCTTGGTGAACTGGGACGCGGTTGCGGCGAACTTTGCTGCCTGATTTTTCCTGATAAATTCCAAACGCGTCCGGTCCTCGTGGCCGGGCGCGTTTTTCGTTTTTCCCAAGTGGACGAATCGGTGCTACCGCTCTGCCGTGAGTTCACCCGAATGCCCGAAACTGCCGCAGGTCGAAGCGCTGGAGATTACCGAAAAGGAAATCATCGCGCAGGAAATCTTCGAGCTGGAGACGCCGGACCAGTCTCTTCTATCAGGTCCGAGTTCCCGCTTGCACGATCTATCCACCATCGTGCGGGTGGCCAAGGATTTGCAGTTCACGGCTTGGTCAAAAAGTATCCCCGTTGTTTGTCGGAAACCGGCAGGCCGAGTTTTTCCATCACCGCGAGCATGTCTTCCCACAGCGGGCGCTTGCTGAGATTGGTCGCGGTGGTTTGGAGCAGCAGGCTGGGGTGATAGGTGACCCGCACCGGCGTGCCTTCGAAGTTATGCCATAACTCGCGCATCGAGCCGACCGCGCCTGTTAGCCCGAGCAAGCCTTCCGCCGCCCCCTCGCCGAGCGCGATGATGCACTCGGGCTTCACGATGCCGATTTCCGCCCTAACGAATGGCAGACACGCGGCTATTTCCTCGGCACTGGGCTTGCGGTTGTTCGTCGTTTGTTTCGGCGTCGCGGGGCGGAATTTGACGATCAGTGAAATATACACTTCGTCGCGCGAGAGGCCCATCGTCGTGAGAATGTCGGTGAGCTTCTGACCCGCCGGACCGACGAATGGCTCGCGCTCCTTTTCCTCCTGATAGCCGGGCGCTTCGCCGACCAACATCACCCGTGCTTCGGGATTTCCGGTGGCGAAAACCATCGTCTCGCGCAGCGATCCAAGCGACTTGGCCGGAGCCCAGTTCTCCGCTTGGCGGCGGAGCGAATCGAGTTGCTCCGTCCGCGTGGTGCCTTCGATGACAAGTGACCGGGGTGCGATGACGGGCTTGGGTTCGTCCAATGGGATTTCCACCCGCACGGCTTCGACTTTAGGCGCGGGCGGAGCCGCCGAGCCGGTCTTGGCAAGGTTGAAAAGTCCGCGCAAGCCATCGCGTGCGCCATCGTCGAGATGCACGTGGGTGATACCGCGGGCTTGCTCGGCGGCGAGAAATTCAAGGAGGACATCGACGGGACGAATCACCCCGCGACGCTAGCGATTTGCCGGGCGGGTGCAACCGCAGGATTTACGACTGTGACGCCGGGTGCTTGTCCTTGCCCGCAGCGGGAAATTGGGGCAGTTTCCCCGCAGCTCCCCATCTCCAATCCGTCCATTCCAATCATGTCAGATCATCCGCAGTTGCCCGGCCGGCTCTCGGCCCCGCGTTGGTATTCCGCGCCGCGCTTGTGGCGGACCTTGTGCAAGGCGACTCTCAGCGCCGGGCGCAAATCCCTGCTCACCGCGCTCACGCTTTTCTACTGCTTGCAAGACCGTGACACGCCGACGTGGGCCAAGGGCGTGATCATCGGAGCCTTGGGCTACCTCGTTTTACCTGCCGATTTGATCCCCGATATCATCCCGGGCATAGGCTACGGCGATGACTGGGGCGCGCTCGTCGCCGCCCTCGGAACCGTCGCCGCCTACATCAAGGACGAGCATAAATGCAAGGCCACTGCCCAGTTGGAACGCCTGTTCGGTGCGGCCAATCCACCACCTCCGCCGGAATTCATCGAATAAACCACCCGCGATTCCAGTATCACCGCGCGGCAACGCGCCATTCCCGTCATGAAACCAACATTCTTCCTGCTCGCCGCCCTGCTTGGTTCGGCGCTGCATTCCATCGCTGCGGTGTCGATCGACGAAGCGGCCTTTGGCACCAGCCTCGGTGGCTGGAAAAAGCACGACAAGGCCGTGGCCGAGTATCCTCTATCCGGTTCAGACTACCGCACCTACAAGCCCGAAGTCAGCCCCACGCCCGACGGTGGCATCTTCATTTCCGTGCGGATCGACCACGTTCGCGGCTGGCTCGCGTCCGACGACCACGCGATTTTGGAAATCACCGTGAGCTCCAAGGGCGCGATCACCGCCGCCCAATCGACCATCGCCATCCAAGGCCAATCCATCAAAAGCGACGTCATCCTCGGCGGCAACGAAGCGGGCAAGACGATCCTCAGTCCGGAAAGCGCCGTGCAAATCGGCACCGACCTCGTCGCCAATCTATCTGCTAAATTGCTGCGGGAAAACATCGTCGAAGCCGGCCGGGTGTCATTGCCCTCCGTCTTGCGCCACAACTACAACCGCCTGTTCCAAGCCATCCGGGTCGATGGTGAGCCGGTCGCGCCAGCCACTCCCGTTCCAGCAACTCCCGCCACGCCGCCGGTGACTCCACTCACCGCCACCCCGCCGCCACCCGCCGCGCCAGGTTCCACTCTCGCGCCACCCGCAACTCCCGAGTCCGCCAAGCCGGGAACCCCGCCACTGGAGATCAAGCCATACTAACCCGGTTTCACGGGAACAATGGCGATCTCTAACATTGCCACCAAACCGCTGCCTGCACTTGACGCGGCGGGAAACGTGGAACATCGTGTTGCACATGAAAACCGTCACCATCCGGCAGGTTCACAACGATTTCAGCGCGGTCCTCGCGCTCGTCGCACAAGGCGAGGAAGTCACCGTGTTGAACCGCACCCGCCCCGTCGCCCGCATTTGCCCGCCGCTCCCGGAGGCTCCGGCCAATTTCAAGATGCCGGATTTCGCCGCCCGCGCCAAGGCCATCTTCGGAGATAAAATCATTCCGAATGTCGTTTTAGAAGAACGGGAGGCAAGCCGATGGTAGCCTATGCCGATACCAGTTTTTTCTTTTCGCTATACGCACAGGACGCAAACACCGTTCAAGCCGGGCAAATCGCCGCAGCCCTTGATGGCCCTCTAGTCATCACTCCGCTTCAGCGGCACGAACTCCGCAATGCCTTTCGCCTCTCCGTTTTTCGTCGTGAAATCACCGCCGCTGACTGCCAAAGTCTTCTGGACGCGGTCGAAGCCGACACCAAGACCGGCGTGCTTGTGGAAACCGCCGTTTCATGGGCGGAAGTTTACTCCCA